>JANLQX010000291.1:0-4338 GCA_031368095.1 Actinomycetes bacterium
TACGGAGATGGTGATGCCGGGTGATAATTTGGAGGTTGTGGTGGAGTTGGGGAAGACGATTGCGATGGAAGAGGGTTTGAAGTTCGCGATTCGTGAGGGTGGGCGTACGGTTGGTGCCGGCCGCGTCATCAAGATCCTGAAATAGAAGCGACCCGCGTAAGCGTTACCGAGCGAATCGACGTCGACCCCATCTCTGAGGCGGGGTCGACGTCTCTCTCACCACCTCACTGGTCTCCGCGGTCGCTACGATGACCGTTGCCATGGTCGACATCGACGAGACCGTTAACGCCGCGAAGTCAGGCGACCCCAAGGCGTTTGAGGCCATTGTGCGGGCGACGTATAGCGACACCTACGCGCTGGCGCTTCGGTTGGTTGGGAACGCCGAAGACGCCCTCGACGTGGTCCAGGACACGTACCTGCGCGCCTTTCGCGCCATCAGTAGGTTCCGCGGCGATGCTGCCATCGGAACGTGGCTGTTCCGGATCACGTCGAACTCAGCCAACAACCTCCTTCGACGTCGGCGTCCGGTCAGTCAGGTTCACGACGCCACCGTCGCCGTTGACACCGACCCGGCCCACGACCCGGTTATCGCCGCCGAGGGAAGTGAGCTTCGGGTGCGTCTGTTGGCGGCCCTGGCCGCTCTCCCGGTCAAGCTGCGTGAGGTCGTCGAGCTGCGCGAGTTGGCCGACCTCTCTCACGACGCCATCGCCACTCGACTTGGAATCACCGAGAGCGCCGCCAAAGTTCGGCTTCACCGCGCCCGCGCCAAGCTCCGCGACCACCTCCATCGAAGTGACCCGACGGTGCTCGAGAACGTGGTCCCTATTGGACCTCGGGCCAGCACCGCAGTCGATGAGTCAGACGTGGCCACGGACTCTCGATCGGTCGCGTAGCCAGCTGGCGGTGGTGACTCTCTTCTCGCCGACTGGTCGCAGTGCTACGCTCGAAGGTCCTGGAAATCCGCAGTTCCGGAACTGTCGGGTGACCGGCATACCCCTAGGGTCGTAGCTCAATTGGTAGAGCACCGGTCTCCAAAACCGGCGGTTGGGGGTTCGAGTCCCTCCGGCCCTGCGGACAACCGGGGGCGTCTTGCCTCCGGTCTCGTCGCGTAAGGAGCAGTGGTGAACCGAGAAACCAAACGCATGTTGCAACGCCAGGGAGCCGTCGATGCCGCCGGTAACCCCGTGCGTGCACCGCGCACGGCCACCCCGAAAGCGGCGTCCGAGCGCACGCCTCCGAGGCAATATCTTGGCGAAGTTCGAGCGGAGCTTAAAAAGGTTGTTTGGCCCAGCCGCGACGAAATCCGGAACTACACCATCGTCGTGCTGGTGATGCTCGCCGTCATGACGACGATCACCTTCGGCTTCGACTACGGGTTCGCCAAGGTCATTCTGTTTCTGTTTGACCGCTGAGCCACGTCCACACCCGCGCTGACCGCCGAAAGATTCCACGAACATGACTGACCATTCCGACGACGCCATGATTGCCGACGACAACGCCGCCGAGGCCCTCGTCGTTGCACCGGCTCCGCCTGCCCCACCGCAGTCCGCCTATGACCGTCCCGGCCGGTGGTTCGTGATCCACAGCTACGCCGGATACGAGAACAAGGTGAAGACCAACCTCGAGAGCCGCATTGCTTCCATGAACATGGAAGAGCGGATCTACGAAGTCGTCATTCCCTTGGAGGAAGTGGTCGAAATCAAGAACGGCAAAAAGGTCGTCGTTCAAAAGAAGGTCTTTCCCGGCTACCTCATGGTCCGCATCGAACTCGACGACGACAGCTGGTACGTGGTGCGCAACACCCCCGGCGTGACCGGGTTCGTGGGATCTGGAGCGAAGCCCACCCCGCTTTCTCGACGAGAGGTCGAGAACATTCTCGTCACCAAGATCGACGGCGAGGAGCCGATCCGTAAGGCCAAGCCCCGCATGGAGCACGAGGTCGGAGAAAGCGTCCGTGTCAAGGAAGGCCCGTTCGCCGACTTCACGGGAACGATCGCCGAAATTAACGATGTCCAGCTCAAGCTCAAGGTGCTGGTCAACATTTTCGGTCGTGAAACGCCGGTCGAACTTGACTTCGCCCAGGTGGCCAAGCTCTAAATCGCGCCCACCGGCGGGCGAAACGCCCGCCGGTAACCGTGTTGTAACCTCTTCCGTTCGTCTTGTCGGCCCGTTTGGGTTCCGACCCCCTCTCGAGGAAGCCCGTCGTGGCAAAAAAGCAAGTCACTGCAATCGTCAAGATCCAGATCCCGGCCGGTAAGGCCACCCCAGCGCCGCCGGTTGGTACCGCGCTCGGTCCGCATGGTCTGAACATTATGGAGTTCGTAAAGGCGTACAACGCCGCCACCGAATCCCAGGTCGGCACCATCGTGCCGGTCGAGATCACGGTCTTCAACGACCGCAGTTTCACGTTCAAACTGAAGACCCCGCCGGCGCCCGTCCTGATCCGCAAGGCGGCGGGCGTTGCCAAGGGTGCGGCGAAGGTCGGATCGGAGACCGTCGGGCAGATCACGGCGGCCCAGGTGACCGAGATCGCGATCATCAAGATGCCGGATCTCAACTCCATCAATCAGGCCGGCGCCGAAGAGATGATTCGCGGCACCGCCCGGTCCATGGGCATCAAGGTCGTCTGACCAAAGCTGTTTCGTCGGGCCAGTAATTACGGCTACGACGCTCTATCACCCCATTCGCACCGAGACGACCTCGCTCGGCGCGTCAACGAAAGGACGAGGGAGCTATGTCTGATGGCAAGCGTTATGCAAATGCAGCAAAGCGGTTCGACCGGGCTCGACTGCACACTCCGGCGGAAGCGATTGAACTCGCCAAGAGCCTGTCGGGTGCGAAGTTCGACGAAACGCTCGACATTGCGGTCCGCCTCGGCGTCGATCCCCGGAAGGCCGACCAGATCGTTCGTGGCACGGTGGCGCTGCCTTCAGGCACCGGTAAAACGATTCGAATTGCGGTGTTCGCTGCCGGCGATGCGGCGCAGGCCGCCCGAGATGCCGGCGCCGACATCGTCGGTGCCGATGATCTCGTCGAAAAGATCACCGGTGGATTCCTTGACTTCGACCTCGCCATTGCCACGCCGGACTTGATGGGCATGGTCGGTCGTCTCGGCCGTCAACTCGGACCGCGTGGCCTTATGCCAAACCCCAAGACCGGCACGGTGACGACCGATGTCGCCAAGGCGGTCACGGAGTTCAAGGGCGGGCGCGTCGAGTACCGAACAGACAAGTTCGGCAACATCCACGTGCCGATGGGCAAGGCCAGCTTCGCTTTCGACGCGCTGGCGGCGAACTTCAAGGCGGTCCTCGACGAACTCCAAAAGGCCAAGCCGGCGTCGGCCAAGGGGAAATACCTCCGCACGATCGTCATCAGCTCCACCATGGGCCCCGGCGTCAAAGTCGATCCGGGCAAGCTGAAAGAGGAAGTGGCCTAACCACTCCTCCAACATCAGGCGGGAGATCGGCGTAGTACGCTCGATCCCTCGTTCGTGTCCTCGGTGACGAAGCCACGAACCACAAGTTCATTCACCTGCGCTGCAGACATCCGGTGCTCGAAATGTTTGACCTCACGGTCCGACCGGTTCGAACGTAATCGTCCTCTCCGACCGAGGACTCCTGACGAGGCGAAGGTCCAGACCTGGAACGTTCTAGGCGAGGGCGTTCGTGCGTCGAAAGATGCCGAGCGCCCTTTGTTCCTCCGAGAGGAGGTTTTCCATGGAACATCCCCGTCCCGAAAAAGTTGCTGTCGTCAACGAGATCTCGGAGCTCTTTTCGTCGTCCGACGCCGTACTCCTCACCGAATACCGCGGCCTGGCGGTGAAGGCGCTCGGTGAGCTCCGCGCCACGCTGCGCCCCGCTGGTGGTCAGTTCCGCGTGTTCAAGAACACGCTGGTTCGGATCGCGGCCAAGCAGAACGGTCTCGATGCCGACGCTTTACTGACCGGCCCGACCGCCGTTGCGTTCATCAAGGGCGATCCCGTCGAGGTGGCGAAAGCGCTTCGTGATTTCGCCAAGACGAACCAGAACCTGATCGTCAAAGGCGGCATTCTTGGCACCAAGGTGCTCAACGCCGCCCAGGTATCCGCTCTGGCCGACATGCCGCCGCGTCTGCAGGTGCTGGCCGAAATCGCTGGCCTGTTCGCCGCTCCGCTGTCGCAGTTCGCCAACTTGCTGGCCGCCCCGCCTCGCGACTTTGCCTACGCCATTGCCGCGCTCGCCGACAAGAACGCAGCCTGATCCAGGTCAGCTTTCTCACCTCCGGCGACAGGTCCGTCGCCACCAAATTCATTGCTCTGCGCTCGACTCGTTTCAGCGCCAACTCACGAAGGAAACACGA
>JANLQX010000305.1:0-1652 GCA_031368095.1 Actinomycetes bacterium
AACGGATCACTATTCACCGGGTTCGAACCGGCCGGGGCGATGGCGCCGGCGATGGGAAGCGGCGCAAGTTCGGTGCGTCGGACGCCGGGGTCGTAGACGTTGTCGCGGACGACGACCTTGGTGTCGACTTCGGGGACGTCGCTGGCTTCGTCGGTCAACCAGAGAGCACCGTTGTTCATGGCGTAGATGAGCCGCTCGGCCTCACCCGCCGTGACGCCGAGCTTGATCAGCAGCGGGGCGACCGGAGCGATGGTGGCCGGGGCGGCGCTGCCGTCGGTCGGAGCGGCCACCGGAACGATGCCACCGACGACCTCAAGTACCGGGACTTTGTGGAGCATGATCGCCGTCGCCGGCACGGCACCTTCGGCGTTGCCGCCATTGGAGGGCACGTTGACAAACGACACCACCACCGCCACTTGATCCCCGGGCTGGATGCGTCCACCTAGTGCGCGGAGGGGCTCGAGGGAGATCCACACTCCCATGAGGCCGCTACCGCCACTGCTGGCGACGTTTTCTCGGTTCTGTTCGGCGGCGGTGATGAATCTCGCCTTCATGACCTGCTCGTCCGGGACGAGGTCGGTACTGGAGACGAGGCCGGTGAGATCGGCGAGCGATTCGGCGGCACCGGCTGACCGCTGCGAGGCGGGCACACTCACCTCCTGTACGGCGTCACCAAGCAGGTTGGAAGCCGTACCCTTCGGGACCGGCTTGACCACCTTGAGCACCTTCACCGAGGGTTCAGCCAGGGCAGCCGGTGCCGGCTTGGCCGAGTTCGATGATTTCAAAATGACAACGGTGCCGACGAGGGCGACGGCCACTGAGGCAACGACACCGATGAGCTTGCGACGATTCACGGAGGGTCTCCATCTGGAGCGAGTGGATGGTTCTGATGGGCCCGGGGTCGGGCGTGACGGTTGCATCGACCTACGCCGGTGCACCCTTGAGCGTCCGTTCGTCTTTTTCTCGCAACCGGTCGATGACCAAGCGAGAGATGGTCGGGCAAAATGCAAAACGAGCCCGGTCAGAACCAGGGCTCGTAGTCTGTTGTCAACGTACTCTCGGACAGCAATGCGCCGCCGCATCCGTCGAAGCGGCGATGCTATGGACCCGCCAAAGTTCAGCCGACGGCGGTGTTGATGGCGTTCCCGCTGCGATTGAACGCTCGGTTATTCGCCTCTCGAAAGTAGGTGAAGGCGCCGATGCACGACACGGCGATCATCGCCATCATGAGCGCATATTCGACCGACGTGGCGCCCCGCTCATCCAGTCGACGACCGGCGCGGTACAGGGCGGTCTGGAGAGCAACGATCGGTCGCATGATGGAGGTCACGAGTCAGGAATTCGTTCAGCAGCAGGTCAGGACGACGAGACGGTGTTCATCGAGTTGCCGGCCTTATTGAACGTGGTCTTCACGCTTCGAGACAGGAAGGACACGGCGCCGATGATGGCGACTGCGATGAGGCCGACCATGAGGCCGTATTCGACGGCGGTGGCGCCCCGCTCCTCGATCTCAGCTTTTCGGCTGGCGATGGAGGTCTGGGTGGAGACGAGAAGTTTCAACATTTCGGGAACCTCAAGCGGTGGGTGGAGGGGGAAGTTCGTACAACTGGGTGGCGCGAAGCGGGGGGGCCGGGGGGGCCCCCCCCCCCCCC
>JANLQX010000322.1:0-7370 GCA_031368095.1 Actinomycetes bacterium
GGGTACTCCCCGTAGCGGCCACCTTTGACGTTGTCACCCATCACCTACGCAACGCTCCCGGCACCATGATCGGTGCCGTAGGTTCCGTTCATTTCGACACGGCGACCGAACTCCGAATACACCACCACGTTGACCCGTCGACGATTCGCCGGAGACAGCAGCGAGAAAAACGTGTTGAGGGAATCATCGATGTCCATCCACAGACCGGTATGCCATTCAATGCCGCTGGCATTTGCTTTGCGCTGATTCTCATGCGTATCGAAGCCACCGGTATCGGTGTGAATAACTCGAGTCCCAAGATCGGCACCGATGAGATTGGCGGCCATGGTCAGCTGGCGCTTGAGGCCTGATGAACCGCTGACGATGCCGGTATAGGCGTTACTCACGACCGGAGCGAGGTCAAGCGCCGAGCCACCGAGTTTGGACCAGTCGTTGCCGAGCGGACCGAGGTTCGTCTGCTGGGTCATCGCCCGCACCGCCACTGCGGCTCGTTGATCACGAGTCGACGTGGATGCCCCGAGGCGATTGCCCTGCCATGGTGAAATGGCGAGAGCATCGGCCGTCATGCTGCGCAGCGATGGGTTGAGCGAACCGCCGCCATTGATAGATATGGCGCCCATCGAACTGAGCCCGGCCGTATCGGCAAAACGGCCCAACCAGCCGCTCGGCGCTTTGTAGCTCACCGGCGAACCGGCCGCGCCGGCCCCGCCCCACCAGTGCTCCTGCGATTCGAAGTGACTGAAGTTAGCGTTGCTGTAGCCAACCCCCTGGATCACGGCAACCTTGCCATCGCGATACCACTGGCTGATGTTGGCCATGCCCGGGTTGAACCCGATGCTGGCATCGCCGACGCGCAGCGCGTCGGGGCGGTTCGGTGTCCCCGGCGCCGGGTAGGCAATCGAGCTGGTCACACCGTCGATGGTCTTGGTTCGTATCGACACATAGCGGTTGTACTCGTTACTGGCGAGCGGGACGACGGTGTTGAGTCCATCGTTGCCACCACCGAGATAGAGGAACACGGTGATGCCCGACGCCGCGCCACCGGCGGTGCCGGAGGCGAACACTCGACGGAGCGGGCCGAGCTGAGCAGCGGCAAATTCACCGGCGGCCACGGCGCCGAGCAGGGTCATGAATTGGCGACGTGAGAGCTGCTTGCCGCGGCCCAATCGGCCAAGAAGAACTTCGGGATGCTCAGAATTCGGAGTGGTCGTCATGGTTCGTCCTCCGCCGATCAGGCAAGTGAGAATTCGGGCGAGATGGCAATGGTCCGAGCGAGGTTGCGGCGTTGATTGGCGCCAGTGTTGGCCGATCGTTCCGCCGACACGAGGGCGACGAGCGCGTTGTACGTGATCCCACCGGCAACGATGCGGTCCTCGCCGAGTTGACGGAGCGCTTCGTCAACCGCCCCCGACGGAGACATGGCGTCGATGGTGTTGAGGAACGACGTGCCGCCCGAGGCCGGATCGGCAATGGCCACACCGAAAAGCGAACTGGCAATCTCAGCTCGCCGCCAGTAAGCTGACACGCTCATCCATGCTCGGTTCTGGCGCCAGCCCGACACGTTCGGCGGCGTCAGCGGACCCATGCCGAGGTCTTCCAACTGCGAGACCATGTTCACTTTGGCGGCTGGAACTCCAGTCGTCCGCATCATCGTGGCGGCCCAATCGATGGGGTGACGGACGAGACCCTTCTTGGCCGTGTCCGAATAGAACTCGTCCATGTTGAACATCACGCGAAGGAACGCCTTGACGTTCATCTTTGGATCCGACGCCAGTGAGGCACCCAGCGTGACGGCGAGAGCATCGGTCCGCTTGATCGGATACGCGAACCAGCTCCACAACTTGGCTGCGAGATGCTCGGACGCATTCTTGCGAACAACGTTGAGACGACCGGGACTCACGATGATCTGGTCGAGCACATCGGGCCCATTCCATTTCTCCGTAACGTTGTACAACGTCTTCAGGTCGTCGTCGTGCCAGGTCGACCGGTAGAGGTACGTGTCGTCGTTTTTGTCATCAACGCTATGGCCCGTCCACGCCCGAGCCATGGCCTTCACATCCGGTTCGAAGTATCCGTTGTCGACACCGAGGAGAAAGAGCTCCTGGAGCTCACGACCGAAGTTTTCGTTCGGGCCCCATTTGCCGCTGTAGGCGCCGTCGAGCCAAAACAGCATCGCTGGATCGGTGGCCACCGATTTGAAAAGCTCGTTCATGTCACCGGCGCCCTTCGAACGAAAGATAACGTTCTGTCGGTACATGTGCGAGGCGTTAAACACCTTGGTGATCGACGTGGCGAAATGGTTGTGCCAAAACAGCGTCAAGCGTTCCTGGAGTGGCCGGGGCACGGTCGCCATGCGATTGAGCCACCACTCGCGCAGTGCTTGGATGTTCTCCCAGTCCTCGGTCTTCGCCTTCGGATCGAAGTCCGGGGCAGGGTTAAGCGAAAAGTCCAGAAGCTGATCAACGAGCGAAGCGCGATCCATCTGCGCAAGCGTCTCGATCGTGGACAGCTTCTCGGCGAACCCCGTTCGGCGAAGAAGGTGTGCAGTGTCTGCAGTCGTCATCGGCACGTCGGAAAACCCTAAAGACGGGCCTGAGAAATGCCGTCATCGATCCTGATGATTTAGGCCGCGCACAAGTGAACCGATATTCAATGTTCTCGCAACAGGTCTCCACAAAATGCCGACGTGGCACTGGCCAGCGCATGTGGCGATTCCCAGGGAACAAAGTGTCCGCAGTTCCGCAGGAGGAAAGGTCCCACGTGATCAGGAAACACCACCGCCGCCATACGGTCGAAGTCGGGATAGATCACGTGGTCACTCGGGCCGAACAACAGAAGCGCGCGTACATCAGGGTTGACGGCAAAGAACGCTGGCTCTGATCTCGCCGACGGATTGAATGCCGACTCATAGGCACCAAAACTGGCGCGAAGTCTCGCCCCGTCGGCAAAGGGTTCGGCATGAAACCGAACGTCTTCAGCGGAGAACGCTCCCGGATGGGCCCAGAAACGACTCGTATAGAAGGTGGCGACGTACCGGATGCGTGCGTCCGCCGTGGACAGTTCGTTGCTCAGCGCGTCGGCGTCGGTGCCCTGGCGCATGAAGTAGTCACCCGACTCGGCCGCAGGCCGTGTGCGCAAGTCCTTCATTGCCTCCCGAACGAACGGCAGGGGCGAATTGAACAGCACCATCCGGTCGACACGACGTGGTGCGCGAAGGGCAAGGTCTTGGATCACCGGTCCCCCCAGATCGCCACCGAGCACCACGAAACGCTCGTGACCAAGCTCAGTCATGAGCGACAGGAGGTCGCGGCTGTGCGACGCCACGTCATGGAATCCGTCGGGCCCGACGGCACTCTCACCGAACCCGCGAAGGTCCGGCACGATCACCTCGAATCCGGAGGCCATCAGCGGTTCGATCACCCGCCAAAAGATCCGTTTCGTCTCCGGCCAACCGTGCACACAAAGCAGCGGAACGCCGCCCACGCCAACCCGCACGAACGTTTGTCGAAAGCCTCGAGCGTCGGTCGTGCCGAGCGTGAAACGGTCCGGATCGAGGTCCAAATGACGGCTGTCCACAAGCATCCATGAACATTACGGGCTCCTCGGTAGAATCCTTTGGTTCCAAACGAGGGGGCCGGTAGTGATTGTTGTCGTGAGTCAAGCGTGGACGTTGGATGCGAGCGAACACGCCGACGCCTATATCGCCGGTTCGCAGGCGTTCGAGGAATTCCTCGGTCGCCATCCCGGATACATCGGACGACGTCTTCTTCGGAGCCTCGCCGACCCTACGCATTTCACCAACATGCGTTTCTTCGCCAAGCTGTCCGACTACCACGAACTGATCACCTGGGACGGCTACCGGGAGCGCATCATGGCTCTCGGCGATCATCTGAAACCGGCCGACACCTACCCACGTGAATACATGGAAGTGGTTCTGGGCGACGAAAGCCTCCCCGGACTCGTTCCGGCCTAGACGCGACGAGGCCGGCGCCATGTCGACGCCGGCCCCATCATGAACGTGTGCTTGATCCTTAGGCTGGCAACAGCACCGAGTCGATCAGGAACACGGTGCTCTGCCGAATCCTTAGGCTGGCAACAACACCGAGTCGATCAGGAACACGGTGCCATTGGCGACCTGCACGTCGGCCAATACCGACTTCGTCTGACCGTTGATCGTCACGGTCTTGCCGCTGACCGACACGGTGAGCTTGGCGCCGTTGACAGTCGTGAGCGTTCCGGCCTTGGCCAGGTCAGCACTCGAGAGCTTCTTGCCGGCCACCACGTGGTACGTGAGGATCGACGTGAGCTTGTCCTTGTTCTCCGGCTTGACGAGCGTGTCGACGGTGCCCGCCGGGAGCTTGTCGAACGCCGAGTTGACCGGGGCAAAGATGGTGAACGGGCCGGGGCCGTTGTGCGTGTCGACCAGACCAGCGGCTTTGACGGCCGCAACCAAGGTGGTGAGCTGCGGGTTGTTCGAGGCGGCGGTGGCGGCCGGATCCTGTGCCATTCCCTTCAAGCTGCCTTTACCGGTAGCCGGAACGCCCACGGCGGCGGCATCGCTCTCCGACGCCATCGCCGTTTCGACCGCTGCGGCAGCCGGCTTGGCCGGCATCAGCACGCTGTCGATGATGAAGACGGTGCCGTTGGCAACCTGCACGTCGGCCAGCACAACCTTGGTCGAGCCGTTCACGGTGATCTTCGACGAGGTGCCACCGATCGTCAGCTTCTCGCCATTCACGGTGGTGAAGGACTTCATCTTGACGAGGTCTTTGGAGGAAAGCTTCTTGCCGCCGATCACGTGATAGGTGAGGATCGACGTGAGGGTCGGCTTGTTCTCCGGCTTGACGAGCGTGTCGACCGTGCCGGCCGGAAGCTTGGCGAAGGCCGAGTTGGCCGGGGCGAAGATCGTGAACGGGCCGGGGCCATTGAGCGTGTCAACCAGGCCAGCGGCCTTGACGGCAGCCACCAGGGTGGTGAGCTGCGGGTTGTTCGATGCCGCGGTGGCCGCCGGATCCTGCGCCATACCCTTCAAGCTGCCCTTGCCGGTGGCGGGGATACCGACCTTGGCGGCATCCTTCTCGGCGGCGACGGGAGCCGTCGACTTCTTGGTGGCGGCGCTCACCGGAGCGAATCCGAGACCGGCGACGAGGGCGACGCTGACGCCCGTGAGGCCGAGCGTTCGGCTGAGGGAATTCTTGGTATTCATGGTTGTCTCCTGAGTAGGGGGACTCCGCCGAAGTATTCGGTGGGAGGACGAAGAGTGTTCGTCGCCGATCTTGCGATGGATCACGAGAGCGGCGAACTTTCTCCAGCGATCCCAGATCAGTCACGTCGGCATCCCACATAGGCCTATTTCGGGACGGAAAAGCGCGGATTTCCCCTATCTGGGATGGCTCCGGGCGTGATGTGGGATGCCGATGCGAGAGGACCGTCGAGACGCTTTCGCCTTTAGGCCACGAGCACGATGATCGAGTGCCAACCGGTCGCCCCGTCGGGAAGCGGGGCGACGCGCTCTTCTTTCTGGAGGCGTCCCTTGCCGTCGTAGGCGCGCACGGCCACGTCGTGGCGGCCGGACGCCGCGTCCCATGGCAGGCGCCATTGACGCCAGGTATCGACCGTGACTTCATCAGCCAGCTCCGCTGTCTGCCACGGGCCATTGTCAATCGAAACCTCCACCTTTGACACGCCATGACGCTGCGACCACGCCACTCCGGCCACGGCGGTCTTGCCCGGCTGGATCGTGGAAAGACCGCGCGGAACGTCGATGCGCGACGCCAGTTTAATGGGCGCCTCTTTGGCATATCCACGGGGCACCCAATAGGCGTCAAACGCTTCCATGGTGGTGACTTCGATCTCCTTCAACCACTTTGTTGCCGACACGTATCCGTAGAGGCCGGGCACGATCAGGCGAGCCGGAAAGCCGTGTTGGAAAGGCAGCGGTTCACCGTTCATGGCCACCGCGACGAGCGTGTCGCGACCGTCGGTAACGGCCGACATAGGAAAGCCCGATGTCCATCCGTCGACGGAACGCCCGACGATCTGCGTCGCCTTCGGATCAGCCTCCGCCTCAGCGAGAAGTTCGCGTAGTGGCACACCGAGCCATCGTGCGTTGCCCATCAGAATCCCGCCAACTTCGTTCGACACGCACGTGAGGGTGATGTCGCGTTCGACGAGATCTCGGGAGAGAAGGTCTTCATAGGTATACGTACGTTCCATGCCGACCATGCCCTTGATACGAAGCGACCAGGAATCCACGTCGACTTTCGGAACCACGAGCGCCGTATCAATCCGGTAGAACGTCGAGTTCGGCGTGACGAAAGGAGTCCGGGTCACCAGCTCGGGCACTCCCGCCGACTTGGCCAGTGGCGCGAGCGGCTTCTTCGCTCTGGGCAGCACGATGGCCACCCGTCGAGCAATCGCGCCGGCACTGTTTTGTAGATGACGGCCAAAGGTGCCGATACCTGCAGTGGCCACCGCGGCGGCACCGGCGAGCGTAAGGAATTGGCGCCGAGATCCTCCGGTTGCCACCGTCATCGTCGCGTCGCTCGACGGAATAAGCAGCTTCGTGGATATCGGGCCACGATGCCCCAGCCCGCCGAGAAGTGAACGGCGAAGCAGCAAGAACGCACCAATGGCTGCGCCTACCGCCAGCAGACTCGGCAACGCATCCTTGGCCTGTCCGGTGCGCCCCGTCACGGCGGCCAGCGCACCCACGACTCCAAACGCGCTGAAGCCGGCAACGGAGAGTCGCGGGTGACGACGGCCAACTGCGCCAACCACCAGCGCGAACACCGCAATCGCCGAGAAGATACCGAACAACAGCGCCTGTTTGTCGTGGGTCCCAAATGTTCGAATGGCGAACGTCTTGAGAGGCACGGGGACCAGATCAACGGCCTTATCCCCGACGGAGAGAATCGGTGAATCGAACCCGTCAACAACACCGACGAAGAGCTCGGCGACGGCGAGTCCGAAACCACCCGCCACCACTCCGCTGACCGGCCAAGGCCACCGTCGGACCTCGACGTCGACGGACTTCGCGGGCGGCTCGTGGTTCGCGGTCATGCCTTCTGTTCGTTACCCACCGCCAGTTGGATCAAAACAGCAGCGTCAACCAACGTCTAAACGAGTGAACCAACGGCAATTGGGGTCGCGCTCGGCTGGGTGGAACCGGCCGTCGGTTCGACCGAGATAGCGATCGCCGAGGTGGGCGCGTCAACGGTGAACGCTGCGACCGACGGGTCACGGCCGAGGACGCCGGCCGAAACGGGCGTCTCCCCCGTGATCGCCCAGAGTTGATACGACTGACCCGGCGGCAGTTCCGGGAGCGTGTCGCGGCGAAGGTACCCACGCCCATCGGTGGTGATCACGAC
>JANLQX010000324.1:0-14223 GCA_031368095.1 Actinomycetes bacterium
CGCCGTGCGAGCGCTCTACGATGCAGACGCGAAGAGCCGTCGGGCATGGAAGATCCTGGGCCAGCCGTCGGCTCTTCGCGTCTGCATCGTAGAGCGCTCGCACGGCGGTGAGGTCATGACGTTTTCGGAAATCGAATGCCAGTTTGGCGGTGTCGTAGGAACCAATTCCAACGACGGAAACTTTGGCTGCATTGTCTCGAGCAAACTGCTCGACGCCGGCGGCCTCGGCGTTACAGGCGCTTCAGGTAGGCGCCCAGAACCACACCAGCTGCGGCTTCGTCGTCACGTTGAAGGTGGCGAGATCAACGGTCTTGGCGGTGGCTAGGTCGATGACCTTTACCTTCGGAAACGAGGTGGGAACCGCAGATTTTGACGTCGCCACTTTGACGGGCGCCTTGGTGGTTTTTGACGCCGCGCCGGCGACACCGCCAGTACTGACCAGCAGGGCTAAGGCGACACCGCCTACGGCGTGCCAAGGTCGTGAGGTGCGGGACATTTAGGACTCCTTGAGGGGGGAACGGCGACTAAGGATGACGGATGCGAGGATCACGGCCGCCACTGCGACCACGGCCCCGACGATGGTGATGGTGGAAAGTTCCTGCAGACGGGTGCTGATCGACGCCGACCAACGCTCCACCCACGCCACCGGGCCGGCCGCGACCGTACCGGTCGAGTGCAGTGCCCGGTACGAGTAGTAGCCGTAGAAGGCCACGTAGAGACCAGCGACGATCAGGAAAGCCCCCGAGATGCGGTTGACGTACGGGAGGGCGCGTTTCATTGACCTCGCCACCGTCTGCTGGGCCAGCGCGGCGGCCAACGTCAGGACCATCAGCACCAGCCCCATCCCGAGCGAGAACGTGAGGTAGGTGGCGGCGGCGCCGAAGACGGAGCCGTCATTGAGGGTGCTGACGACGACCCCGGAGAACCCGGCGAACCCACACGACAACGACACCACGGCGTAGGAGAGGCCGAAGACATACAACGACCGAAGGCCCTTACCCTCGTCGATCGCTCCGACTTTGAGGAACGTGAGCTTCGGTTCGTAGCCCCGGACCATGGTGAAACCGAGAACGGCCAGGATGATTCCAACGCCGATCGAGATGAAGGGCACGGCCTGCTTGATGCCCGAGAACAGCGTGGTGGCCAGGAGGCCGATCGTTCCGTAGACCGTGACGAAGCCGAGGGTAACGACACCAGCAACCATGGCGGCGCGCACCAGGCGCTGGGCCAGCGGGCGCTGAGCATCGGCGGCCGACTTGCCCACGAAGTAGCTCATGTACGCCGGCAGCATGGCGAATCCGCAGGGGTTGAACGCCACGATGACGCCCGCCGTGAGCGCCAGGGCGAGGGGACCGGCAGAAACTGCGAGGACCATTGGCACTCCTCCATTGTCGACGCCCTGCGACACAAAATCGACGATGTCCTCTCAGCGGTCGCACAGCCGCCGGTGGACAAGGCGTCTGTTGTCACTTTGGTCACACTGCCCGGTAGGGTCGGATGGTCCGCATTTGGCTGCATCCACAGGAGAACTTGCATGAGCATCGTCGGCACCCGCGTCGTCCGCAAAGAGGATCCGAAGTTCTTGACAGCCGGCGGTACGTACACCGCCGACGTCCGCGACGCCCTGCTCAACGGAGCCGCACACGCGGCGTTCGTACGGTCCACGATGGCGCACGCCACGTTGCTCTCCGTCGATACCTCCGAGGCCAAGACGGCACCGGGCGTGCTTGCCGTGTTTGCCTACGACGACCTTGCTGACCTGCCCGGTCGCGACATGCCGCCGGGCTTCGTCATGCTTCCGCCCACGCTCGGACGGCCGATCCTGGCGACCGGCAAGGTGCGCTTTGTCGGAGAGCCCATCGTCGTTGTCGTCGCCGAGACCGCCGCGCAAGCGGCCGACGCGTGCGAACTCGTCGTCGTCGACTACGACGCACTGCCGGTCATCGTGGACCCGGAGAAGTCAGCCGCCAGTGAAGTGCTGATCTGTGAGCCGAACGGTTCGAACGTGGCTATGGCGCTGCAATTCGGCTCGGACCCGAACATGTTCGACGGGTGCGAAGTAGTCATCTCGCAGCGGGTCGTCCACAACCGCGTCGCTGCGGCACCGCTTGAGGGTCGCTCGTCGGCCGCCGTGTGGAGCAACGATCGCCTCATCCACTGGTGCTCCACCCAGACTCCGCAAGGCGCCCGTGATGCGTTGCAGGGCATCTACGGCTTGGCCGACGGCGCCGTGCGGGTGATCGCTCCCGACGTCGGCGGTGGCTTCGGCCCGAAGATCGGAATTTACGCCGAGGAACTCCTGCTTGGTTATCTGGCCAAGGCCGTGGGTCGTGGTGTCCGGTGGACGGAAACTCGCTCGGAGAACATGACCGGACTCGCTCACGGCCGCGCCCAGATCCACTACGCCACGATGGGCGGCAGCCGTGACGGCAAGATCGAGGCGTACCGCATCGACGTTCTGCAAGACGCCGGTGCCTACGGGATGATCGGGGCGTTCCTGCCGTTCATGACCCGGACCATGGCGTCGGCCGTCTATGCCATCCCGAAGGTCGAATGCAACGCTAATTCGGTGCTCACCAACACCACCCCGGTCGCCGCTTACCGCGGCGCCGGCCGCCCCGAAGCCACGGTCACGGCCGAGCGGATGATGGATCTGTTCGCCGCTGAGATCGGGATGGACTCCGTGGAACTGCGTCGCAAGAACCTCATTCCGGCCGACGCGTTCCCGTATACGACAGCCGTCGGCACCACCTACGACGTGGGCGACTACGAGAAGTCCCTCGACATGGCCATGGACGCAGCGAACTACCCCAAGCTTCGGGCCGACCAGGCCGCTCGCCGGGCTTCGGGGTCGACGAAGCAGATGGGCATCGGCGTGGCGGTCTACGTGGAAGTCACGGCCGGTCCGACCCCGGGCGAAGAGTGGGGCAAGGTCGAGATTCTGGCCGACGGTTCAGCCAAGGTGTACACCGGCACCTCGCCCCATGGTCAGGGTCACGTCACGTCGTGGTCAATGATCGCCGCCGACGAACTCGGTATCCCGTTCGACAAAATCACGGTTGTCCATGGCGATACCGACGAGGTTCCGAAGGGCGTCGGGACCTTCGGCTCCCGCTCGCTCCAGCTCGGCGGCGCGGCGGTGCAGAAGGCCTCACGCTCGGTCGTGGCGCTGGCCCGTGAAGTGGCCGCCACGTTGCTCGAAGCAAACGTCGACGATGTGGTTCTCGATACCGAGCGCGGCGCCTTCCACGTTTCGGGCACCCCGTCGGTGGCGCGGAGCTGGGCCGAGGTCGCCACCGAGGCCGCCGACACCGGCGGACTCGCCGCCGCCGAGGACTTTGCCAGTACGCCGACGTTCCCGTTCGGCGCCCACATCGCCGTCGTCGAAGTCGACACCGAAACCGGCCAGGTCCGCCTCGACCGCATGATCACCTGCGACGACTCGGGCACGCTCATCAACCCGTTGCTGGTGGAAGGCCAGCGTCACGGCGGCATCGCCCAGGGTGTCGGCCAGGCGCTGCTCGAGGAGATCCGTTACGACGACGACGGCAATCCCGTCACGTCGAACTTCGCCGACTACGGCATCATCTCCATGGCCGAGCTGCCCAGCTACGAACTTGCCACCCTGGAGACGCCCACCCCGCTGAACCCGCTTGGCGCCAAGGGCATCGGCGAGTCCGGCGCCATTGGCTCCACGCCCGCTGTCCAGAGTGCGGTGATCGACGCCCTCGCCCACCTTGGCGTGAAGCACATCGATCTCCCGGTCACCGCCGAAAAAGTCTGGCGAGCCATCCAAACGGCGAGCTGAGTCGTCCGTTCGCGCCCAAGTCGTTGGCTTTCGGACTTCGACACGCCGAAAAGAGGCGACTTGGGTGACACGCCGACTGGGGCTACACCACGCTGAGCCACGTCATCACGAAATGTCCGGCGGCCCCGACGAGCACCCACACGTGCCAGACCTCGTGGTACCCGAAGTCCTTGGACAGATTCGGCCGACGGAGCCACAGGCCAATGGCGCCAATGGCGTAGGCGGCGTTCCCCACGTGCATACCGATGAGCGCGCCCGGCGACAGCGTGGTCAGCAGTTTCGGGATAGCCAGGAGATACGCCGACGCCAGGATCACGTAGAGCGTCCCCGCCACCCGTCGGTGGACCCGAAGCGGTGAGATTTTGAACAGCACGCCCCCCAGCGCCCCGAGCCATACGCCGATCACGAGGGGCACGCCCCATGAGCGGGGGAGCACGTGTAGTCCGATCGGCGTGTAGCTGCCGGCGATCAGGATGTAGATCATCGAATGGTCGAGCCATCGCATCCACACTCGGAACGCCTTGGTGGCAACGGTGCGGTTATAGAGCGCGCTGGTGCAGAGCAGGCCGGTCAAGCTAAGTGCGTAGACCGCCGACGCCACCTTGGCGCCTGGCATGGCGTTCACGACCAACACCACGCCGACGATCGCCGCGATGGGCGCAAACCACAAATGCAGCCGCCCGCGGTGGGCCGGTTTGTCCCGGCCGTCGAGGGGATCACCGACGGTGGCGAGAGGAGTAGGCACCACCGCCGCGACCCGGCGGAGGTCGACCCGCTTGAGGTCAACGGCCATGTTCGCCCTCCGGGGTGAAGGCCGGCTCGACTACGACCGCATCGCCGACGGCCACGGTGCCGGGCCGAAGCACCCAGGCGTAGATCCGCGCCCAGCCGGGGTTGGCATCTTCGTCGATGCGAATGAACTGACGCTCGGTAAACCAGCGGGCAATCTGGCGACATGGGGTGGCGTAGCTCGACACTTCGAGCACGCCGGTTCCGAGGCCCAGCCGCGTTCCCGGGCGTATCGCAGGCCAGTCGAGTCCGGCCACCGTGACGTTTTCGCCGACGTTTCCCGGGTAAACCGGGTGGCCTTCGGCCTGCAGCGATTCGATCACTTCCGCCGACCACAGACACACCGCTTGGAAGGCCCGTCCGTGATGTTGCCGGTGGGCCTGCACGTCGCCTTCGACACCTCGCCAACCAATCTCGACGCGCTCCGCACCGACCTTCGGAACGCCTCCACCACTACGGAACAGCCCGACCACGGAGCCGGTCCCGGTCATGTCGGCCCGTCGACGACGGCCGGCGCGGCGGACGATATCGATGCCGGTCCGAACGCATGTGTCGACGGAAGAACGCGCCAATGAATCGCCGTCGCGGGCACCGAATCGCTGGGTCAGCAGGCGGTTGGCATCGGCCGACGAAGCAATTTCGGGAATCGTGGTGGCCGTGTCAGCGCCAAGGACCCGGAACGCCGCCAACAGCTCGCCGTCGAGGTCGACGGCGTCGGAGTGGTCGCCGTCGAGATAGCGATCGAGGAAGTCGTCGAGGTGCCTGAGGGTGTTCAACAGATCCTGCGAACTCCACTCCGACGGGTCGGTTCCGCTCACGAAGGCCACCGACGAAGCTGTTCGCCGCGTGGATCGGTAACGACGCGCACCTCGGCGCCGACGGTGAACGTGGACCGATCGACTGGGTCCCATTGCGGCCACGCCGGCGCGCCGGCCAAACCTTCGCCGTTCGGATCGCCATGGTGGGCGAAGCTCGCCCACGCCTGGTGGAGCACGTCGGCGATGGCTTGGCGTTCGGGCCCGGAACCGGTGAACATCTCGACGCCTCGCTCGTGCAAGTTGTCGAAGACGAACGGAATTTCGAGGGCATGGCAGCTACCGAGCACCCCGCCGAACGCCGGTGTGGCCCACTCGAATTCATATGCAAACATATGGTTTGCTCCACCTGCGTGAAGCGCCCGGGCGAGCCGATCGGCGGGCCAACGGAACACCTGGTCGGTCGCAATCTCCACCCAGGTATCGGCGGCCGAACGATCCGGGTCGTCGGCCAGATAACCGGCGGCAATCTCGCTGGCGGTGTCGTCGGTGAGGGTCCGACGCAGTCGACCGACAATGCGTGCGGCGTCGATGGAGGCGCTCGACGGATCGAAGGCAGTGAACATCCGCATTTCTTCCCGGGTGGTCCCGAAAAGCACGTCGATGCCCGATCGGGTTCCGGCTGATACCGCGTCGAGCGGGGCAATCGGCAGCGACTCGGTCCCGGTCGTCGGCTGCCAGGCCAGCGCGCTGGCACCGTCGGATCCGCTCGCAGTCTGCGAGGCGGCGATCACATCGGTGATTTCGAGGTCGGCGAGGGCACGCACTCCCGTCCGGTCGAGCGGCAGACCGAGAGCGGCGAAGAAGCGGGTGGTGGACTCGTCGGCCTGCTCGGGCGTCGACGTGTGGGCCGCGGCGCCGGACTGAAGAATGGCCCGACGGAACAAGCCGCTCGCCGCCGGGGTCCCGAGCAGGGCACCGATACTGAACGCTCCGGCCGACTCGCCGAAAACCGTCACGTTCGCCGGATCGCCGCCGAAGGACCCGATGCAGTCTCGCACCCATTCCAGCGCTGCGACCTGGTCCAGCAATCCGCAGTTGGGCGAGGCGAGATCCGCCGCATCTGGCACCAGCCGGCTGACGTCGAGGTACCCGAGGGCGCCGAGGCGGTAGTTGATTGTCACCACCACGACATCGTGGTTGGCGGCAAAACGACGCCCGTTGTACCAGGGCGTAGAGCCGGAGCCGGTGACGTAGGCGCCGCCGTGAATCCACACCATCACCGGCCGAGCGCCGCCGCCTCCTCCTCCTGCGGCGGGGGCCGGGGTCCACACGTTGAGGTTCAGGCAGTCGTCAGTGGTGATCGGAGCTTTGGACCCCATCATCGTGGAGAGGGCCGAGGTGACCTGCGGAACGATGCCCCCCGTCCGGGTGGCATCACGAACCTCCGTCCACGGAACCTCCCGCACTGGCGCACGGAACCGAAGGGCGCCGGTGATTGGCTGCGCAAACGGCACACCGGAAAATTCGCTCACATCTCGGCGGTGGCTCTCGTCGGCGGATCGCCAAAGGCCGATCACCGGGCCGGAACGGGTCGAAGCAATCGGGCCAGCGGAGACAGACATGGTGCGTCAAGTCTCGCGTGCGCGCCGTCGCAAAGCATGCCGCCGCTACTGTCGCCGCCGTGTCGCTGCGTCCCCGTCTTCCGGCCTCCGCCCGCATTCGCGTTGCTGACCGACGCAACGCTGCCGTCCACCGCTGGTGGGACCGGGTTTGCCTGTGGGGCGCCGTTGGTCCGGGGTCCTCGCGAGGACGAGCGTTCGGCGCGTTCGGATCAGGTTCGTTTCTGGCCTTCCCATGGAACACGCTCTATGGCGAGGCCTATATGCGTATCGGGGCCGACACCTACATCGGCCCCGGGGTCACCCTGTCCGTCGGAATCGTCCCCGGGCAAAAGATGATGTCGGACTCGGTCATCCGCATCGGCGACCGTTGTCTCATCAACAAGGGCACCGCAATCGTGGCCCATTGGAGCGTGGATATCGGCGACGACGTCTGGACCGGTCATAACTGTTACATCACCGATCAGAACCACGGCTACGACGACATTTCCCGTCCCATTGGCGGCCAGTCCATGCCCGAACAGCCGGTTCGTGTCGGGAGCGGGTCCTGGCTCGGCCACGGTGCCGTGATTTTGCCGGGAGTGACGATCGGCGAACACGTGACCGTGGCGGCTGGTTCCGTGGTGACGCGCGACGTTCCGGATCGGTGTGTCGTTGCCGGCAGCCCGGCGCGAATCGTTAGGCGCTACGAGCCGGGTGAGGGCTGGGTGCGTCCGGATGGGTCAACGCCGCCCACTGTTGCGCCGTCTCGACCATCGCCCCGATAAGCGCTTCGGTCCACGGAATCCGGCCGTCGGTTCGGTCGTGGCGGGCGGCATGAGGCGTGAGGCCGCGAACCCGGGGCGGCAGCTCAATTTGCACTCCGCCCAACTTTGGTTGGTTCACGGGGTTGTCACGATGAAGTCCTCGGAGTTCCGACGGAATGGCGTCGAGATCGTCGAGCGCATGGAATTCCGGGAGGGCGGTACGTAGTCGACCAGCCAGCCCACGGGCGAGGTCTCGATTCGTTCCGCCGAGCAGCATCGACGTCCACAGTCCTTCGCGGCCGTAGCCGTGGACGGCGATGACCACATCGACATGGTCGAGAAAGGCGGCCAGGGCGGCGGACTCGTCGGCCCGGACGGCGGTCGACGGAAGGTGCTCGCGCATCGGTACCGGCTGGATCACGGCGTAGAGGGAGGCACCCGCCCGAGCGGCGGCCTCGGTGGCGATGTCATCGGTCCCCCGCTCCAGATTTCCGCCGTGGAAGGCCATGAACCCGAAGGTGGACCGGAGAATGCTCCGCTCTTCCACGCCGGGACTGGCCAGGAGGGCAGCAAATCGCATTGGAGCCAAGGTTAATCGTCACCCTTTGCGTAGTTCGGGAACCCGCCTTGCGCCGAGAGTACCGAACACCGTTTCGCACGCCCCTAGCTGGTCCTTCATCCGCCCTTCACACCCACGAGCGAGGATCATCCACGAAGCATTCCTGCTCGAAGGAGTCCCCAGTGTCACACCCAACCGCCACCACCACCATGACTGCTCGCTCGACCGTCCGCCGCCGTTTCGGCTGGGCCCGTCTGCTCGCCGTCGTCGGCCTCGTCGCCGTGACTGCCACCGCCGTCGCCCCTTCCGCTGAAGCTCGCCGACGTGTCAGGACGAAGACCGACTTTTCGGTGTCGGTCTTCCCCGATGCCGTGTCCGTCAACGCCGGAACCGTTGCCAGCTACCCCATCGCCATTCGCGCCACCGCGGGCTATGCACCGTCTCTGCGCTGGGACGTCGACGGCGTACCGGACTTCATCGATGTCCAAGTCGTGAAGGTATCCACCAACCGGTACCGGATGGACCTCATCGTCCCCGCGAACGCCCCTTCGTCGAACGGCGTCTATACGTTGTTCGGTGTCACCAGTACCCGTGAACGGACTGCGCTCTTCCGGCTGGCTGTCAACGGAGTGCCACAGCCCACCCAGCCCCCGGTGACCGCGCCGCCGGTGACCAGTCCGCCGGTGACGTCGGCGCCACCGAACTTCGGGCTGCGCCTGGACAACCCTGACCTCACCGTTGCCACCAACCAGACGGCTGTCTATGGACTCACCGTCGACCGATCGACGGGATACGGCGGACCGGTTTCGTTCGCACTCAGCGGCCTCCCGGTTGGTTCGACGGCGAACTTCTCGCCGAACCCGACCACGGCCAGCACGAACCTCTACATCACGCCGGGCGCCGGAACGGCGAGCGGTCGGTACGCCATCTTCGTCACGGCAACGGCCGGGACAACGGTGCGATCCGGAACGCTGGCCCTCAACGTCACGGCGATCAGTGACTTCCAGCTGGTGGCCACCACGCCAATCCTCACCCTGAATGCGCCGGGCAAGGCCAGCAGCACCATCGAGATCCGCAAAACGGGTTCGGTCACGCCCACGGTCGCCTTTACCGTCGCCGGAGTGCCGACCGGGGCCACGACCTCGTTGTCGTCGTCGGTGTCGAACAAGAACATCACGTTTTCGGTCATCACCACCACGGCCACACCGCCGGGCATCTACACGATCGTCGTCACGGGCCGCTCCGGCGGGTTCACTCAGACCACGAATGTGCAGCTCGTGGTGAATAACCCGGTCGGCTTCACCATGAAGGCGTCACCGTCGGACTTCGGGATTACCCGGGGGAGTGGAGCCACGACATTCCTCACCCTTGAGTCCTTCGGTGGGTTCAACGGCAACGTCGCCATCTCCGCCAGCGGATTGCCCTCGGGGGTGACGCTGCGGGCGGGAGTCACGTCGGCCAATTCCCCGGCGATCCTCGCCCTGGTGTTCGATGCCGCGGCCTCGGCGACGCCTACGCCGTCGGGAGCACCCGTGCAGATCAGCATCACCGGCACGTCGGGCGCCCTCGTCGCCACCATCAAGGTGAACGTCGCCGTCGTCTAGCCCCGTCCGCTACCCCGGGCCCGCGATGCTGGCCCGGGGCGAGCATGAGCGCCCCGCCCGAAGATGGGTGCGGACGTCACGGATCGACCGTTCCCTTGTGGTGGTGAACGGTCGATCCGGCGCGTCGCCCCGAGTCGGCTCGGATCCACGGTGGTGGACGAACGGTCGATCCGGCGCGTCACCCCCGAGTCGGCGCGTCAGCACTGGAGTTTGAGCCTGGGCGCTCGCGGGGGCGCACTGAGAACCAAACATGGTCAGTCCATGCGAGGAACGCCGAGGGGATCGGGAGGCGGTTCACCCCGTAGGTCGGCCACGATGGCGACGAGGCGGCGCATCATCTCGTCGGTCGCAGCGCGGACCTGATCGTTGGTTGCCTCCTCGACCAGCGGCCCGGTGGCGGGAAGACGGAGGAAGGTGCGGGGCCAGAACGGCTCGCCCAACCGCATGCGCACATCGGGTCGATTGACGACAGCCCGCAGCAGGCTTCGGAGCTTGTTGCGTCGCCCGACCACCTGATGGGCGCCGACGGAACCGAGCGGAATGATGGGAACGCCGATGTCCAGGGCCAGCCGGACGGCTCCCGTTTTCGCTCGCTCCGGCCACATCCGGGCGTTGCGGGTGATGCGTCCTTCGGGATACAACGCAATCGCTTCGCCGGCTCGAAGTGCCTGCGCGGCCGGAGCGAGCGCCTCGGCCGGGTTCGGCCCTTGACGATGCACGGCGATGTATCCGAGCATCCGCAGTACCCGTCCGATAAGCGGCGCCTCGATGATCCCGGCGGTGCCGAGCAGACGAAGCGGCCGCCCGAGTTGACGGCCGGCCAACGCCAGGAAGACTCCGTCGGCAAGGCTGGTGTGATTGGCCACCACGATCAGCCCGCCGGCGGGAAGGCCGCGCAAGGTCGACGATCGTTGCGCGTTCCGGGCCACTTCGAGGCGGGCAAAGGTGGCCATGAGCCCGCTGACCGCCATCCCCAGAACGGCGTAGAGCAACGATCCGCCGACACCCGGCTTCTTCCAAGAGCGGCTCATTGCGGGTCAGGGTAGCGTCGGCTTATGTCATGGACGGGACCGGACCTCGCCACGATCGGCATCCAAGACGTCGTGTCATCGGGCGGTTCGCCCATGCTTCTGTGCACGATCGACAACCCGGCGAGCGACTACAACTCCGTCGACGCCCGCCTTCACGCCGATTTCGCCGAGCTGTTTTCGTCGCTCCGACGCAATCACCAAGCGCGTGCCATTGTGCTGACGGGCTCGAAGAAGGCGTTCTGCGCCGGGGGAGACTTTGCCTGGTTCGAGGAACTCCGCACCGTCTCCGCCTTGGAGCATCTCCGTCGTGATGCCAAGGCCATCATCGGGGACCTTCTCGACATCGAGATCCCGATCGTGGCCGCCATCAATGGGCCGGCGGTGGGGCTCGGCGCGTCGATTGCGTTGCTCACCGATGCAGCGGTCATGGCCGACACGGCCACAATCGCTGATCCCCATGTGCGGGTCGGGATCGTCGCCGGCGACGGCGGCACGACCATTTGGCCGCTCGTACTCGGACCGATGCTGGCCAAGCGGTATCTGCTCACCGGCGATCCGGTAACCGCCGATGACGCCCTGCGGCTCGGTCTGGTCACCCACGTTACGTCGGCGGACCGAGTGATCACCGAGGCTTTGGCGCTGGCCGGACGGATGGCCGACGCCGCTCCCCTCGCTGTCCGGGGGACGAAGGCGGCGGTGAACAAGCTGGTCAAAGATGCCCTGAATACGTCGTTCGACACGGCGACGAACTTCGAGATCGTCACCCTGCTGTCGGCCGATCACCGCGAGGCGCTCGACGCCCGGCGAGAACGACGACCCGCCTCCTTCCGGGGCGACTAGCTCCAGTTCGGCGAGTGGACCAGCGAGCGAGATTGCGCCGTCGGCCAACCTGGGCGAGGCTCATCGGACGATGGAAACCGACCTGTACGACGCGCTGATGACGACTCGGGCCATGCGGCGGTTCTCGTCCGAACCGGTCGCTCGGACTTCGATCGAGGCGTGCCTGCGGGCGGCGGTGCAGGCCCCGAGCGGGGGAAACATTCAGCCGTGGCAGTTCGTCGTCGTCGATGACCCCACCGTGCGAACGCCGCTGGCCGAGCTGTACCGGCGTTGCTATTCCCGGTACCAAAGAGCCCTTCTGGCCCTTCCGCAAGCTCCTAAATCACCCGAGGAAGAAGCATCGTGGCAACGGACGGTGGGTGCCGCCCAGCACCTCGCCGATCACTTCCATGAGGTGCCGGTGATCGTGGCGGTATGCGTGGCCGGCATCGATTTGACCCTCACCGATGACGATGGTCCGCTCGATATCGGCTCCGTGCTCGGCTCGGTCTTCCCGGCGATCCAGAACTTCATGCTGGCGGCGCGTAGCGAGGGTCTCGGCACTTCACTGACGACGGTGCACCGGATTGAACAGCAGGCCTGTCGCGACATTCTCGGCGTCCCCGAACGTCAGCAGATCGTGGCACTGCTGCCGGTAGGGCATCCACTCGGCCGCTGGGGTGTGGCGCGGCGCAAACCGGCCGAGAAGGTCACCAGCTGGAATCGGTGGGGCGCCCGCGAGGCGTTCGGCCCGACGGCCTGAAACGACGGACCCGTTGCTTCTCGGCGCATCGCTTCGCCCGGTCACGTCGGCGCACTCCGGCGGATCAAACGGCCAGGCGGCGAGCATCTTGGGCTTGGCCGGGACGATTCGGACGGCGCGACTTGATCTCGTGCTCGTGGGCGATCGTCATGCGACTCCCGAGAACACGTTTGCCCCGGTCCCACTCATCGCCCGGCTCATGGCGGAGACCGGCGAAATTCCGGTCGGAGCCGTGTTCCTGGCCCCATTCCATCATCCGGTGGTACTGGCCGAGCAGTTAGCGACGCTGGCCGCGTTCAGCGAGACTCCGTTCACGGCCGCCTTCGCCATCGGTGACACCGAATCGCAGTTCGCCGCCTTTGGGATGGCACTGAAGAGTCGCACCGTCCGCACTGACGAAGTTGTGGCGCTCGTCCGCCGCCTTCTCAACGGTGAGGAGGTCAGCTTCGACGGCCGGTACCACCGCCTCGATCGAGTGCGCGTCGGACCGCGTCCGGTTGCTCCGGTGCGGATCTGGGTAGGCGGCCGTCGTGGAGCGGCCGTCGAGCGGGCGGGCCGTCTCGGCGATGCGTGGGTGAGCGACACGCGCACGCCGGACGCCGAACTGGCCGTCGAATTGGATCGCTACCGCCGGGTCGCCGATGAACACGGACGGCCATGCTTCGCCGTGCTCCGTCGGACCCTGGTCCTGGGTGACACCGATGCCGCCGCCCAGGTCGCACTGACACGACTGATGGCAACGTCGCCCGGCCTCGCTCCCGACGATGTCCTCGTCGGGTCACCAACGACCGTGACGGAGCGTCTCCTCGACTACGAAGAACGTGGTTTTGCCATGGCGGTGGTCGACCACCTCAGCCGTGATCACCGTGAGGTGACGGAGTCCCTTGACGCCCTGGGGGCCGAGGTGATGGTGAAGCTGCGCGCCGAACGAGCTGCCACCAAAGCTGCCTTCAGCCGCCGAGAAGGAGCCGAGCTTTGAGTACCGACGTGCCCCGGGGGACATGCACGGTGATGGTCTTCTCCAACGAACCGCCCGACGTGATCACCCCGAGCGGAATTTCTGACCGACGACCGCCGATGGTGACTTCCACGGTCGCGTGGGCATCTTTGGTGGAGGTGTTGGCCGCCGCAATGACCGTGGCGACCCCGCTGGCGCTGACTGGATTCACGCGTGCATCAATGGTGAACCCAGCACATCGGACGGGTTCGGTCGGTGCATCGCGGGTGAGAACGATGGCGCTGGCGATGAGCGGTTCGGCGGCTCCGTCGGCGGTCACCTCGAAGTCCGGCGTGAACGCCCCCCGGCACGACACCCGGTGGGTCAAGCCGCCGAGCGATGACGTGAGAAGAGGTAGGACGATCGCCGTCGCCAGACTGATCGTCCACCAGGGGGGTAGGCGCAGCGAGGGGATCTTGAGGGGCGACACGACGTGTGAGTCTGCCAGTGGCCGGTGCCCAACGGAAGGATCACCGGACTTCGGCTCCGGTCGTCCTAACGTGAGGGTCCATGGAGCGCCTGTTCGAACAGGTCCGGTCACGACGGGCGGCAGTAGCGGGAGGGGTCGCCGGCGCGGTGTTGCTGGTGGCGATCGTGAACGTCGTTCGATCAATTCAGCCCAGCGAGACGGTGGGGGTGTTGCTGTATATCCCGATCGTGGCGGCCGCATTGCTGTTCTCGGTACGCGGCGCGTTGGTGGCAGCGGCCGTGGCCACGGTTCTGTACGTGC
>JANLQX010000325.1:0-2444 GCA_031368095.1 Actinomycetes bacterium
GTTGCGAAGAACGGCCTCCGTCGCTAGACGTGTCGTGATCATGTCCTGACCGTGTCGTGATGATGGCGTCCATCACCTCTGGCATGCTGGTAGCCTGACGGCTGATACATCAACCGAGCGGATTCCTGGATCGGTTGTCAGTCGCCTCAGCCGAGGCTGTCTGCGGTCACCGTGTTGCTCTGTGCTGCGGTCCGCGTGTGACGGTCCCGGCCGTGCCGACTGGGAACCGGCCTCCGCTCCAACCGTCGAGGCGTGAGAAAAAACACGCCCGACCGAAAGGAGCTCGACATGGCAGACGCCATTCGAGTGTCGGGTCCCATCGCGGGTACCGACAAAACCCTGTCGTTTGAAACCGGCAAGCTCGCGCAGCAAAGCCAGGGTGCCGTCTTGGCCAGCATTGGCCGCACCACGGTACTGGCCACGGCCAACGCGGCCAAAGAAGTCCGTCCGGGGACCGATTTCTTCCCGCTGACCATCGACGTCGAAGAGCGTTCGTACGCGGCAGGCAAGATTCCGGGTTCGTTCTTCCGTCGTGAAGGCCGCCCCACAGAAGACGCGATCCTCACCTGTCGCCTCACCGACCGACCGTTGCGGCCGGCATTCCCCGAGGGGTTCCGCAACGAGACGCAGGTGGTGCTCACCATTCTCGGCGCCGATATGGCCAACCCGCACGACGTGCTCAGCATCAACGCCGCCTCGGCCGCGCTGATGATCAGTGGTATCCCGTTCGATGGCCCCATCGGGTCCGTCCGGGTGGCATACAGCCAAACCGGCGAGTGGATCCCTCACCCGACCTACGAAGAGGGCGCGAACTCCACGTTCGAGCTCGTCGTCGCTGGCCGCCAGCTCGACAATGGCGATGTGGCCATCATGATGGTCGAAGCCGGTGGAACCGAAAAGAGCTTCGACTACTACGCCGCCGGCGCCCCGAAGGTCAACGAAGCCGCACTTGCGGGTGGCCTCGACGCCAGCAAGACCTGGATCAAAGAGTCCATTGCCCTGCAGCGTCAGTTGGTCGCTTCGGTCGTCGCCGTCAAGGGACCGATCGTCCCGATGACGTATACGCCACAGCTCGATTACGGCCAAGACGTGTTCGACGCGGTCTCTGCCATCTCGGCAGATGCGTTGGCTAAGGCCGTCACGATCAGCGCAAAGGCCGACCGTAACGCGGCGACCGATGCTGCCGCAGCCGAGGCCATTGCGGCCTTGGCCGGCGTTGGAGGTGGCTTTGCCGGGCGCGAGCGCGAGATCAAAGAAGCAGTACGCAGCCTCACCAAGAAAGCTGTCCGCAAGCGCATTGTCGACGAAGGCCTGCGCATCGACGGCCGCGGCCCACGCGATCTGCGTCCGCTGCAGTCCGAAGTAGGCGTGCTGCCTACCGCCCACGGAACCGGCTTGTTCCAGCGTGGCGAGACCCAAGTGATGAACGTCGTCACCATGGCCATGCCGCGCATGAACCAACTGATGGACACCCTCAGCCCCGAGACCCACAAGTACTTCTTGTTCCACTACAACATGGCTCCGTGGGCCAATGGTGAGACCGGCCGTGTCGGTTCACCGAAGCGCCGCGAAATCGGCCACGGTGCACTCGCCGCCCGCGCCTTGCTGCCGGTGTTGCCGAACCGTGAGGAGTTCAGCTACACCTTGCGTCTCGTCGCCGAGGTACTCGCGTCCAACGGTTCCACCTCGATGGCCTCGGTTTGCTCCGGCAGCCTGGCGCTGATGGATGCTGGCGTGCCGATCAAGGCCGCAGTTGCGGGTATTGCGATGGGGCTGGTTTTCGCCGAGGGCAAGTACACCACGCTCACCGACATCTTGGGCGCTGAAGACGCCTTCGGCGACATGGACTTCAAAGTTGCGGGCACCTCCGACGCCATCACCGCGTTGCAGCTCGACACCAAGATCGACGGCATTCCTGCCGACGTGCTGGCGGCCGCGCTCGACCAGGCGAAGGAAGCTCGTACGGCGATCTTGGCCAACATGAACGCCGTCATCAGCACGGCCCGTTCCGAGGTGGCCGCCACCGCTCCGAAGATCATCTCGATCACGATCCCGATGGACAAGATCGGTGAGGTCATCGGGCCGAAGGGCAAGGTCATCAACACGATCCAGCAAGAGACCGGCGCCGACATCGCAGTCGACGATGACGGCTCGGTCGGCATTGTCACCATCGGTGCAGTCGAGGCCTCGAAGATGGAAGAGGCTCGTGCTCGGATCATGGCGATCGTCTCCCCGCAGTTGGCCGATGTCGGTGCCGTGTACATGGGCCGCGTCGTCAACATCACCAAGTTCGGTGCCTTCGTCAACATCCTTCCGGGACGTGATGGGCTGGTGCACATCTCGAAGTTGGGTCGCGGCAAGCGGATCAACAGTGTCGACGATGTGTTGCAGCTCGGCCAGGAGATCGAAGTGATCGTCGAAGAGATCGACGAAAAGGGCAAGGT
>JANLQX010000338.1:0-7895 GCA_031368095.1 Actinomycetes bacterium
TGCTGCAACACGCCGACCACGAAGCCACCGATGAGGTTGATGATCGTGATGATGATGGCCGCAATGGCGTCGCCTTTGACGAACTTCGAGGCACCGTCCATGGCCCCGTAGAAGTCAGCCTCGGCGGAAACTTCTCGGCGACGTTTGCGGGCATCGTCTTCGGTAATGGCTCCGGCGTTGAGGTCGGCATCGATGGCCATCTGCTTACCGGGCATGGCGTCGAGCGTGAAGCGGGCGCCGACTTCGGCGACGCGTCCGGCTCCGTTGGTAATCACCACGAACTGGATCACGACGAGGATCAAGAACACGACAAGCCCGACCACCACCGAGCCACCGATGACCACATGTCCGAAGGCCTCGATGACGCGCCCGGCGTCGCCCTGCAAGAGCACGAGACGCACAGTGGCAACGTTCAGCGCCAGCCGGAACAGCGTGGCCACGAGAAGGACCGAGGGGAACACCGAGAACTCAAGCGCCTGCTGGACGAACATCGTCGCCAGCAAGATCATCACCGCGCCGGCGAGGTTGATGACGAGCAGGAAGTCGAGCACCATCGTCGGTAGGGGCACGACCATGATGGCGACGATGGAGACAATGGCGGCGGGAACACCGATCTGTGCCGACCGATTTTGGCTGCTCGTGCTCATGATGCCTTTTCGGGTGCCTCGGCTTGTCGTGACCTTCCCTGGCCGCGTCGTTTCGGTGCCCTCCTGGCTCCACCCCGATCGGCCGACGGAGCGTCGAGCTGCGCGAGATCAGGCGGAAGATGCGACGGTCCGGTCATCGTGAGGGGGCCGCCAAGGCTTCGGCGAGCACCGATCGACATCACAAAGGCCAACAGACGCGCCACTGCTTCGTAGAGCTCGGCCGGGATCTGCTCGCCGACGTCGCATACGGCATGTAGCGCTCGGGCCAGTGCCACGTTGCGCACAATTGGCACGCGAGCGCGTTCGGCTTCCTCGCGGATACGGGCGGCGAGTTCCCCCGTCCCCTTGGCCAGCACCCGCGGCGCGCCCGTCGATTGTTCGTAGACGACGGCCACCGCGACATTGGTGGGGTTCACGACCACGGCGCTGGCGCGCTTCACGTCGGAGAGCATGCGGTTCTTGCTCATCTCCGCCGCTCGCGCTCGGCGCTTGGCCTTCATCTGAGGATCGCCTTCACTCTGGCGGTACTCGTCCTTGACTTCCTGCTTCGTCATCTTGAGCGACTTCATGACCCGTCGTTTCTGCACGGCGAAGTCGACGAAGGAGATGGCAATACCGGCGGCGGCGACGTTGCGGGCGAGGTGGATCGACGACGCTGAGATCACGCCGATCGTGGAGCGCAGCGGGGCGTGTCTCGCCGCCAACTGGGAGGTGACGGTGCTCATCGGCCCCCACGCCACGCCCGCCAACACTCCGGCACGCGCCGACTCCTTCGACGCTTCCCATAGGCCCTGTTTCGACAGCAGGCGCTTGATCCCTTTGGCCGGACTGATGCGTTCGGTCGTCGGTTTCAACTTATGCAGGGAGACGGCCATGCCGGTCTGGGCGAAGTTCACGACGACGGCGGTGAGCAGCAACACCCCAGCGAGAGGGGCAAGCGCGAGCACTCCGCCGAACGATGCCTGACCAAGGAGATGAACCGCCCCCACCGTGGACGGTTTGGCCGTCAGGCGCGTCACCCCGGACATGGTGTCGCGCAGCGTGTGCGCGGTGAGCTTGAACGTCGCGGCCACGGCATAGGTGGCGACGTACACCTGGATCCAGGTGACAAGGTCGGCGGACCTCGCGACGGTTCCCTTCTTCCGCGCCTCACGCTTCTTCTTTTGGGTGGGAGCTTCCGTCCGATCGTTGTTGGCCACGGTCTATGTTCCGGTCAGAAGGCGGCCGCTACGGACCACATCGCGCAGGGCATTATCGAGGAGCAGCGGGATAAGAGGGAGTGCCAAGCCGGTGAGCAACAGCGCCAGCAACGCCTTGAGCGGCATGCCCAATTGGAGGGCGTTCAGCTGCGGCGCGGCGCGGGTGAGCAGACCGAGGGCAACCTCGGCCAGGAACATCGCCGCCAGTACCGGCGCGGCAATCTCGAACGCCGCGACGAAGAGTGTGGCAAGACCGCGCATGGCCAAGTCGGCGGTGCCAACCGAGAGGCGACCGAGAGGCACGGCGTCGAAGGACAGCAAGAACCCGCGCACCAAGATCAGATGCCCACCGCTCACGAACAGAATGGTCGTCCCGACGACTTGGTACAGCCGTCCGAACACGCTTGCGCCAGCGCCCGACATGGGGTCGTAGACCTGGGCCATGGTGAACCCGGCAAAGAGGTCAATGAGACTTCCGGCCGCCTGGATGGCCGTGAGAAGGAGTAACGCCAAGAAACCAAGAGAAAGTCCGGTGATGATTTGGGTAATAACCGCAGTCATCAGTGAGAGCGCATCGAGCCGCACATCAGCAGCCTGAAGCTGAGGACCCGCTGCCACCGTCAAGGCGCCGGCGAGGCCGATCTTGACGGTGTTCGGAATGAGCTTCGTCCCGAAGGGCGGAGCGATAAAGAGCCACGCCACGCACCGCGACATCGCCAAGAGATAGGCAACGAGCGTGGGGGTGGCTAGTTCGAGACGCATTACCGGAGCAGCGTTGGGATCAGGGCAAAGAGCGTGAGGGTAAAGGCCACGAGTTCGTGGAGCATCCAGTTCCCGGCGATCACGATCACCAACGCCACACCGATCAGTTTTGGCACGAAGGCCAACGTGGCGTCCTGCAGCTGCGTCACCGACTGAATGAGCGACATGGCGAAACCCACGGCAAGACTCACGAGAAGAATAGGCGCGCTTACCTTTGCGGTGACCATCAGCATCTTGACGGTGATCCCGATGATCTGCGTGTCGGAGATGGCCAGAATGGCAGTCATAAGAAGCTCTCGATCAGGGACTTCACGATCACCGACCATCCGTCGACCAACACGAACAGCAGCAACTTGAACGGAAGAGAGATCACCACCGGAGGAAGCATCATCATTCCCATCGACATGAGACTTGAACTCACGACAAGGTCGATCACGAGGAATGGAATGAAGATCACGAAGCCGATGATGAACGCGATGCGGAGCTCCGACAGGATGAACGCCGGAATGAGGGTGGCGTTGCTGACGTCGTTGGGGGTAGCTGGCTTCTTCTCTTTCGACACGGCCATCATCATCTTCAGTTCACGGGTTCCGGTCTGCTTGAGCATGAACACTCGAAGTGGCGCCAGCGCCTTGCTGTAGGCCTCTGTTTGGGTGATCTCGTTCTTGAGGAGCGGCTGAAGCGCCTCGTTGTTGATCTGTTCGAACGTGGGTCGCATAACGAAGATGCTGAGGAATACGGCAAGACCGACGATGACCTGGTTCGGCGGTATCGACTGGAGACCGATGGCATTTCGGACGAGCGAGAGCACAATGGCGATGCGGGTGAAGCTGGTGAGCAGGATCAGAATCGACGGGGCTAGCGAGAGCAGCGTGAGCAGCAGGATGATGAGCACGCTCTGGCTCGGTTTGGCGTTGTCGCCCACCGTGATCGAGACCTTGTTCGAATCGTCAATCGGTGCGATCGGGCTCTGAAACACCAGTGCGCCCGGGTCGATCGTCGTCGGAGGTTGACCGAACGTACCGCTTTCCGTCGGCGTCGCCGCAGTGCGCTGGTTGGTCTGCGTGGTGTCGCTCAACGGCACGGCCGTCGTGGGCGTGGTCGGCGTTGTCGGCGCGACCGTGGTTGTTGTCTGCGCGCCCGCCGGACTGGCGGCCGCTGCACCAAGCACACTGATTATTGCGACGAGCACGATGCCCGCAAGACAAAGGCGACGCTTCATGGCTTGCGTGTCGTTCGCTCGCGGAGTGTGTTGAGCATCGACTTCCGGCTGTTCGGCGTGAGGCTGGAGAGGTCAATGGGCTCGGCAGTCGGTGAATCGACGATGCCGTCCCGATCGGAGAGAAGCGTGACCTGGGTGTCGGTGATGCCGACGACAAGCGTGCGACCAGCAGCGTGGACCACCGCAATCGACGCCGTGCGACTCAGGGGTTGACGGGAAGCAACGGTGATGACCCCTCGACCGGAACCGGCACCACGTTCCCCGACTCGTCGGGTGAGGCGGGCCGTGAGCAGCAGCAGTCCAACGACTACTGCAACCGCCAGGACGAGTCGTAGGAGGACGACCGCCAGCGATGCGTTGGTCATTCCGTCACCGCCGAAGGCGTTCCGACGGCTGGTAGCCAATCACTTCCGAAACGCGGACCCCGAACTCTTCGTCGACCACCACGACCTCGCCGCGAGCGATGAGCGTGCCGTTGACGAGCACGTCGACCGGGCTCCCGGCCACCCGATCAAGTTCAACGACGGATCCAATGGTGAGGCTTAGGACCTCGGCGACCGTGAGTCGTGCTCGACCGAGTTCGACCGTGACCCCGAGCGAAACGTCGGCCAGCATGGAGACCGGACGCTGCCCTGGAGCGGGAGCGCTTTCCGGCAGTTGTTCAAACGCCGGGGAATCGACTTCGACGCTGGCCGCCAGGTCCGTCGACGAAGCCACGACGAGAGTGGCGGCGTGGGTGTCGCCATCCATGAAGCGCACGCTGAAGACGGAGCCACCCATCGACGCGACGACTTCGGCGGCTGTCGTCTCCGTGAGTTCGCCGAGCGATCCTCCGATGCCGAAGCTCGCCGACAGCATGGCCGCCGCCGACGCGAACGCGGGGGTAAGAGCCTCCTCCAACGAGTCAGACGGCGGCGGACCGACGATGAGCGTTCGCGCGAAGGTCGAAGAGAGCGCCAGTCCAACGCGCAGCTCACCGGCCATCGTTGCACTTACGGCGCGAGCGCTGTCGGGAAGCAACGGAGCGTCTTCGACGATCGTCGTCCAACTCGCATCGGCGGGCAGCGACCGCGACATCTCTTCCGCGACCCGACCGACCAATTCGAGGTGGGCCGTCATCGTGGTGGCAGTCATAGGAGATTCTCCAGAATCGAAATAAGCGCAGTGGTCATCGGCGGGGGCCAGGTATCGGGAGCTTGTCGTCGGTGACCACGCACGCCATGCGACGACCGCGACGACCGGGTTTCACGGCGAAACGCGGAACGTCGCCGATGGTGATGTGGAGGGGCGCCGACACCTCGTGCGCGAGCGACACGATGTCACCGGGGCGAAGGTCGACGATGTCACCGGCGGCGAGTTCAATCACGTTGAATCGCACGGACAAGGCGATGCTGGCATCATCGACGCCGATACGCATGGCGCGGGCCACGGCGTCCTGATCGATGTCGCTCCGCCCGGCCCGGTTCAACGTGCCGGCGGCATCTTCGAGAATCGGTTGGATCTGGGCGAAGGGGATACAGAGCGACAGGGTGCCACTGTTCCCAGCCACCTGGATGTCGAAGGCGAGCACGACCACGGTGTCGTTGGCGGCGGCGATCTGGGTGAACTGGGGATTCGATTCTTGGTGTGTCAATTTCGGATCGATGGGGGCCAGCGACTCGAACGCCAGAGCCAACTCTCGCAACGTCCGCGCGATCAAATTCTGCGCGAGTGCCAGCTCGATGTCGGTGAGCGCCCGGTTCGGCATGGTGCCGTTCCCCGTCCCCCCGAGGAGTCGGTCGATGACCGACATCATGATCGGCAGCGGAACGTGGAGAAGCGCCAGTCCAGGGATCGGCTCCAACGACACCATCGCCAGATAGGTCGGGTTCGGGATGTCACGAACGTGTTCGTCGTAGGTCAGCTGGCCCACTTCACGAAACGCCACGCTCGTGGTGGTTCGCACCGTCGTGGACAGCACCGTCGAGAACTGCCGCGAGAAGGTCTCGCCGATCAGTTGTAGGGCGCGGGCATGATCGCGGTTGAACTTGTTCGGTCGTTTGAAGTCATACGGGACGACTCGTTGGACCTTGGTGGCTGGCGGCACGACGAACTGATCGGCCGCTCACCTTCGAACCTGAGCAGTTCGCTAGGTCGAAGGAACCAGGCAACGGGCCAGACGGCACGCGGAGGTCCCATGACGACGAGTTACGTGCGCGCGAAGGTCACTGACTCCGCAAGAAACTCGGCGATCATCTCTTGGGACAGAGACGGGGCAGTGTTGGCGACGGCAGCCTCGAGGTCGCCATGAACGATCACGGCTTCGCCCGCGCCGAGGCTGCATCGATGAAAGACCTCGGCGGCCGCTCGTTGCGCCGCCAGGGCGATATCGCCAGGCGTGAACCGTTCCGACTGCGCAACAAGGGCCTCCACGTTGACCCCGCGAGTTGCCATTGGTGCCAGCACGTCGGACCAGAGCGCGTTCCGTGCTTGCGGGTCGGGGGGACCGATTGGTATGACGAGATCGAAGCGTCCCGGACGCAGCACCGCCGGATCGATAGAACCGACGAAGTTCGTCGCCACGATGAGGAGCCGACCGGGACGGGAACGAAACGTCGGAATTGCCTTCAGGAGTTCGTTCACGACCCCCTGCACCTCCGGCCGAGCTTGGCGACGCGGAGCAATTTCATCGAACTCATCGATGAAGACCACAACGTGCTCCAGCACTGAAAGCTCCTCGAACGCCCGCCGCAGTTCACCGGCGAGCCCACCCTGGCCGCTCGCCAGCTTCGACGGGAGCAACTCCACGAACGGCCACCCGAGCACGCCGGCAATGGCCCGGGCAAACGTGGTCTTGCCAGTGCCGGGAGGACCGAACAGCATCGCCGTGGAAGGGGGCCGCACACCGATGGAACGGGCAAGATCCGGTTTGGTCAGGGGGCCGATGATCCGCCGCTCGACGAGCTCTTTCTCGACTGCCATCCCGGCCACCGCCATCCACGAGTGGGTGTCGATTAGGTCGCCACCCCAGGCATCGAGCACCGCAACATCGGACGGAGGCACCGGTTCCCGCTTCTCGTAGAGCACCAGACCGGTAGTCGGCACAAACCCACGGTTTCGAAGAGCATCGGCGCCGACCTGACCTTCGCCAAGCAGCGCCGACACCTTGTAGGCGCCTCGGTGGAGGGCGATCTCCTCAAGCTGGGCGATCATCGTCGAGCCGATTCCCTGGTGGCGCCAGCTCGGGGACAACGCCAGCGCCGTGACCCATGCCGTCCGAGCGGAAAGCGACGCGGTGGCGACCCCGACCACCTCGTCGGCGACAATGGCCACGACCGATGGTGCGCCGTTCTGCAGATCGTTGAGCAGCTCAACCACGTCGATCGGCCGAACGTTCGGCACGCCACGGAGCGACTCGACGAGAGCGACGATCCGCTCGAGGTCACTCGGGTGAACGTCGCGGCAACGCCAGACCGGGATTGTCGATCGCGATTCATTGACCATGACGTCGAAGCTAGCGATGGTGCGTCACTACCTTTCCCGTGGGCAGCTCACTCGCTCGGGCCAGCTCACTTCGAAAAAGTGAGCCTTTGCTGGCCCAAGACCTTCGGCTCAGCCGTGGCGCGCCGCCTGAAGCATGGCGACGATCGTGGATCGGACTTCTTCCGTTGTGGCGACTGGGGCGGGAAAGGGCAGCCGGAGCGGATACCGGCCGGTATCGGTGGTGGCGTCGAAATCGCAGCCGAGCCGATCGACGCCGGTCATGACTGCGTCGATCACGTCGGTTCGGCCGAGGAAATGGGTCAGGAGCGGCACGTGCGATTCGCGATGGTCCGTGTTCATATGTTCGGCGATCCCGGCCTGGAATGGCGCAATCGGATCAGGCGTGGCGGTGTAATAAGACGGAGCCTCGACCCAGCTCATGCGGCCAAAGCCGCCGACGTAGCGGAGCGCTGTCACGGTGAGGGCCCAGAACGAGAAGTCCGGAAAGTCGACGTAGAACCGGGCTCCGGGGTGACGTTCGAGAAACGCCTCGCGGGTGGCCGGCGACGGATCACGTTGGGCGAGCGTGCCGAGCAGCGTGAC
>JANLQX010000036.1:0-6550 GCA_031368095.1 Actinomycetes bacterium
TTCTCGCCAACCCGCGCTACGGCATCGACGCTCCGTCGTCAACGATCGGTGTGCTGACGATCACCATCCCAGCCGTCCTCCGTGTGCTTCTCGCTCCCGTCTACGGATGGGTCTTTGATCACCTCCCATTCTTTGTCGCGCGAATCCTCGTCAACGTCGGGTTCGCCCTCAGTATCGTGGTGTTCTTCGCCGGGAAATCGATGACCGGACTCGTGGCGGGTGCAGTGGTCTTCGGAATCGCCGCCGCCGGAGGCGACGTGATGTGGTCGCTCTGGACCAGCCGTCTCGCCCCGCCCGAACACGTCGCCGACTACTCGGCCCTCCATACCTTTACGACTGGAGTCCGGGGTGTGGCGGCCCCCTTCGTCGGTCTGTGGTTGCTGGCCCACAACGCCAGCCCTGAAGCGGTCGGCATCGGCAGCGCTTTACTGATCATCATCGGATCGCTGATCCTGGTGCCTGACCTTCGAGCGGAACGTATCCGTTTGGCCCAAGCCCACCGCCGTCGGTGACGTGAGAAAGTTCGAGAGTTTGCTCTCCGGTTCGAGTGGGGAAGAGTGGAGCTGTGACGAGTAACCCCCAGGTAGCGGCGCGACCGCGAAGCCCTCTTACGCGACTGCCCTACAAGTGGATTGTTGCCACCGTCTTCGTGATGGCACTGTTCATCGACATTGTGGATCTCACGGCGGTGAACGTGTCACTGGTGTCGATGAGTTCGGCGTTCAAGTCCTCGGTCGCCACCACGACCTGGGTTGTCCTCGGCTATTCGTTGAGTCTGGCCGTTTGGATCCCGGTGTCCGGTTGGGTTGGAGATCGATTTGGCACAAAACGGACGTTTCTCTTTGCCCTTTCGATGTTCATCGGCGCTTCGCTTCTCTGCAGCGAAGCGCAATCGATCTCGATGTTGATTGCGGCTCGATTCGCCCAGGGCGTGGGCGGAGGAATGCTCACACCGGTTGGAATAACGCTGCTCTTTCGGGCCTTTCCACCGGAGGAGCGGGCTCGAGCATCGTCGATCCTGTCGATCCCGACGGTCGCCGCGCCGGCACTGGGTCCGGTTCTCGGCGGCTACCTCACTGATAATTTCGGGTGGCGATGGATCTTTCGGATCAACCTTCCGATCGGCGTCCTCGCACTCCTGATCGCATGGTTCGGCTTGCGCGACGAGCGAACGGAAGGAAAGCAGACCTTCGACGTTGTTGGCTTCGTTCTGGCCGCGATCGGCTTCCCGTCCGCCGTTTATGCGTTGGAGCGGGGCGCACAGGAAGGCTGGGGATCGGGGCGAATTCTCGGGCTAATCGGCCTCGCCATCGTCAGTCTTACCGCCCTTGTCCTGTGGTCGCTGCGGGCCAAGGCGCCAATGCTGGCGCTGGGCCTTCTCCGCGAACGTCTCTTTCGGACCACCAACGTCGTGAGCTTCGTTTCGACGATGTCGTTCCTAGGTTTGGTCTTTCTTCTTCCGCAGTTCCTCCAGCGGGTGGCCGGGCACACCGCCTCGCAAGCAGGGTTGGCGACGTTTCCTCAGGCGATCGGGGCGATGATCATGTCCCGATTCGCCGGGCGGATGTATCCCAGACTCGGGCCGAGGCGCATGCTGATGATCGCCTACTTCGGCATGGCCATCTTCACCGCATACTTCCTCCGATTGTCGGTCAACACCAGCGATTGGGAGATCCGCGGCGTGATGTTCTGTCGCGGCTTCTTCCTGTCGATGTCGTTCATTCCGCTCCAGGCGGCGTCGTATGCACGCATATCGCCAGCCGATACCGGCCGAGCGAGCGCCATCTATTCCACGCAACGCCAACTCGGAAACGCGACGGGCGTGGCCGTCGTGTCGACGGTGTTGCTTTCGGCGATTCCCGCGGCGTTCCCGCGGGGATTCTCGCCGATCCCTCCTGACCAGATCGCCGGTTTCACCAACGCCTTCCGTCTCGCCATCGGAGTAACGATCGGCTTCATCCTCGTGGCGGGCGTGCTGTCGTCGCGGATCCACGACGCCGACGCGGCGTCGACGATGCGTAAGAACTGACGGTTCAGGCGCGCTTGCCGTGTTGCTTCAGACGAGTGCTGCCCCGAGGAGCGCGGCGGCGTCCTCGGGCGGAACCACATTGATCAAGACCCCGGTGCCGAGCTCGAAGCCGGCGCGGGTGGTGACCTTGGGATAGACGTGGGCATGCCAATGGAACGTTCCCTGGGCCCGGTAGGGGGCGGAGTGGAACACGATGTTGTAGGCCACATCGCCGAGGCCGTTGCGGAGGGCGGCCAGCCCGTTGCGCAGGCCAATACCGACGGCCGCAAGGTCGGCCATCTCAGCCGTATGAAGGTGCCCGTTGTGGTTGCGCGGGATGGCCAGCATCTCGAACGGCGTGCCGCTCCAGTACGGACAGATCACGACCACTCGCTCGTCGGCGTACACAATTCGTGCACCGGCGTCGAGTTCGGCCTCGATGGTGGTGCACAGAAGACAGGCGCCGGAAAACCGGTCAAAGCCCAGCTGTTCTCCGACGATCTCGCCCGGCACGAACGGCAGACCGAGCAACTGTCCGTGGGGATGGACCAAGGATGCGCCCGCCTCGCGGCCATAGTTGACGATGGCCTGGCTGTAGCGGAGCTCCGGCATCGACGCATGGGCCTCGGCGCGAGCGGCGATGGCGGCCATGACGTACTCGGCCTGCTCATCGTCAACGTCGGCCCACGACGAATCGTGCGACGGGTGAACGACCAGCACCTCGTGCATCCCGGAGGCGTCGGCCTGCGTGAAGATCGGACCGAGGTGCTCGACCACCATTGGTTCGCGCCCTTCGAAGGCCGGGTAGAGATTGGGCACGACAAGGACGCGCCAGCTGCCATCGGGCCCTGGCGTGACGAGCGTTGGCGGCTCCGTTTCAGCCCGGCCTGGGCAGAACGGACAGGGCCGACTCGGGTCGGTCTCGACATCGAGGCGGCGAGACTGGAATTCGTTGGGGCGCTGGCGCCGCTCGGCGTTGATCGCTACCCAACGGCCAGTGAGGGGGTCCAGACGGAGTTGACTCATGTACGGAAACACGCTAGCGGACCACGGTCCTACGCTGGGGTTGCCCAACGTCACTCTCGCCGGACCTGATTCACCATGCACTATCTCGATCACGCCGCTCTGCTGGATCGTTGTCGGACCTTGTTCACCATGCACTATCTCGATCACGCCGCGACTACCCCCATGCACCCCCAGGCCGTCGACGCCATGGTCACTGTTCTGCGCGGGTCGTATGGGAATCCGTCCGGCGTGCACGATGTGTCGGCCGAAGCTCGGACCGCGCTGGAAAATGCCCGCGACGTCGTGGCCGCGTTTCTTGGATGCCGGGCCCGCGAACTGGTGTTCACCGGGGGTGGAACGGAGTCTCTGAACCTCGCGCTGCGGGGCGCCAAAGGCGTTGCAGGTGAGTTGCCGGTGGTACTGACGAGTGCCATCGAACACGACGCGGTCACGGAAACTGCTCGCTGGTTGGCGGCGACCGGTCAGGCTATCCACGAGGTGCTTCCGGTCACGACGGGCGGAGTCGTCGATCTCGATCGTGCCGGCGAGATCTTTTCTCGTTACTGTGCGGCGGCGGTGACCGTTGCCGTGATGGCGGTCAACAACGAGATCGGAACTGTGCAGCCCGTTGGCGAACTCGCTTCAATGCTGCGAGTCCGGGCACCGCGTTCGGCGCTTGTCGTCGATGCCGTGCAGGCGCCCGTATGGCTCGATATGCGACCCCTATGCGCGCTTGCTGAGTTTGTTGCGGTGTCGGCACACAAGTTCGGCGGCCCCAAGGGTGTCGGCGCATTGACGGTGCGCGAGGGTGTCTCCGTCACGCCGCTGTTGCACGGTGGTGGGCAGGAGCGCGAGCGGCGCAGCGGCACCCAGAACGTCGCCGGGATTGTGAGCATGGCCGAGGCAGCCGTGATCACCGACGCGGCGCGACATGAGGTCGGCAGGCGCGTGGCGGCTCTGCGTGATCGCCTGGTCGACGGACTCGTGGGATCGATTGATGGGTGCGTCGAGACGATCCCGGATCGGTCGACCAAGGTGGCGGGAAACGCCCATGTCACCATCGACGGGGTGGAGAGCGAAGCGGTGCTGCTGCTCCTTAACGATGCGGGCGTCGCGGCGTCGGCCGGTTCGGCGTGTGCGAGTGGCGCGCTCCACGTGTCGCCGGTGTTGCTCGCCATGGGCGTGGTTCCGTCGCGTGCGGCTGGCGCGTTGCGTCTCACGTTAGGCACGACGTCGACCGACGACGATGTCGACGCGGTCCTCAACGCGCTGCCGGACATCGTCCGTCGGCTGCGGGGTACGCGATGAGCCGGATTCTGGTGGCGTTGTCGGGTGGGGTGGACTCGACGGTGGCGGCGGCGCTGTTGCAGGAGCAGGGTCATGACATTGCTGGTGTCACGCTCAAGTTGTGGGGCGGCGACTCGGACTCGGGTTGTTGTTCGGTGGCCGATGTTGACGATGCGCGTCGCGTGGCTCAGCAGCTCGGCATTCGTCACCACGTGTTCAACTTCGGTGAGGACTTCGATCGTGACGTCGTCGATCCGTACGTACGCGCCCATAGCATTGGTGAGACACCGAACCCCTGCGTGGAGTGCAACCGCTTCCTCAAGTTTGATCGGCTTCTCCATCGAGCGACGCAGCTCGGGTTTGATGCCATCGCCACCGGTCATCACGTGCGTCGCGTCTCGTTGGCCGACGGTTCCTACGCGATTGGACGCGGCCACGATCCAGCCAAGGATCAGAGCTACGTGGTGCACATGCTTGGGCAGAGCGTGTTGGCTCGGACGCTCTTTCCGGTGGGTGAGTTGACCAAGACGGAGGTGCGGGCAAAAGCGGCGGCAATGAGTCTGCGCACCGCCGACAAGGCCGAAAGCATGGACGTCTGCTTTATCGCCCAGACCGGCGGCGGACGGCGGGTATTTCTCGGTGATCGCATTCCGCTGCGTCCGGCCCGAGTTGTCGATGAGACTGGCGCTCAGGTCGGTGCGACCGACGCCGTTGAGCTCGTAACGGTCGGCCAGCGTCGCGGCCTCGGTCTTCCTGGAGGGGGCGAGAAGAAGTACGTGGTCGATGTCGATGTCGAGGCCGGGGTAGTCACGGTGGGCGGAGCCGACGCGCTGCTTCGCCCGAGCGTTGTCTTGCATTCGGTCACGCTCCCGGTCGGGCACGGGCCCCTGAGCGGGGTGCTACGTGTGCAGATGAGCGCTCACGGTCGGCCGGTGGCCTGCGCGGCTGCTCCCGACGGCGACGATCTTGTAGTCACGTTTGCGTCACCGCAGACGCGCGTTGCGCCGGGACAGAGCGTGGTGCTTTACGCGGCGAACCCGCTCGACGCGGATGGCCCGGAGATCGTCGTGGCCGGCGGCCTGGCGCGCCGCTGATTCACCGACTGCGGCAACCAGAACGAATCAATAAGTACGCATACGATAGGGTCCGCTTGACACTGGCGTTCTTCCCGCTCAGTTCCGTCGAACCACGACAGTCGGCGAGGCGAAGCCGACTACTCATGTTTCCGTTTTCGTATCGGTTACACTCTATATAGAGTGTAACCGATACAGAATCAGTAGTAGGACGGGCAACGAGCCGATCCGAACCCGAAGGAATCACATGACGTACCGAACACCGCGCCCGCTCAGACCCAATCGGCAGCTCGACCCTGGCCAGCGCAAGGTCCTCCTGGCGTCGGCCAGGGCTTCTTCTGTTGCGGAGTCGTTGGCCGAGTTGCGTCGGCTCCGCGGGATCACTCAGGTCGAACTCGCAGGGTTTCTCGAACGCGCCCAGCCATCGATTTCTGCGCTGGAGAATGCAGATGACAACTACTTGTCAACGATCGCCGCCGTGGTCGCCGCCCTCGACGGACGACTGGAACTCGTGGCCGTCTTCCGCGGGGAGCGCATCGCCCTTGCCCTCACCTAGCGCTGTGTCAGTTCAGCCTGACCGGTGAAGGCGAGGTTGTTGACGGGAATCCCATTCCTCGGCGACCGATCTCGTTGAGATCGTGCGCTGGGAACCGTCCTTGCCAGTCGACTTCGTAGTGCTCCTCGGGGAAGTCATCGGGGCTTCGACCGCTGAGGAACGCCTCACGAACTTGATCGGCATAGGCGGCGTTCCTTGTGCACCACGGCGCCGCTGGGATGTAGAGCACATTGCCCCAGCCGCGTTGGTCGGTCACCGGGGCGACGGAATGAATCATGTCGCAGTGCCACCACACGGTGTCTCCGGGTTCCACATCGGGGATCAGGCTCAACGCCGGAGTGAGGATTGCGTGGAAGCGCTCAATCACCGGAAAGGTGCGGCTCAAGCGCACACCGCACAGGTCGTCGTCGGCCACGTCGTCGAGAAGCGGTCGCAGAAGGAGGTAGCCAAACGCCTTCGCAATCGGGACGGTCTGGAGCACCCCTTGATCGCTCGCCATATCGCTGAGCGCAGTCCACCCCTGGAACGTGCGAAACGCGGAGCACATGGTGGACCCTGGATACGACACCGCATCGGTTCGATACGACGCGTCCCATGGGTCATACGACGCGAAGTCGCCAC
>JANLQX010000406.1:0-14397 GCA_031368095.1 Actinomycetes bacterium
CGATCTGCTGGGCGGCAGCGAGAACGCCTCCGGGGTCGCCGACCAAATGCTCGACCACGCCGATCCTTTTGCCCGACGAAGGACGTAGCCCGATTGATACGTACGCAGAACGATGCCGGAGCCATCAGGAATGGCATCGGCTGCGGTGATCCGATTCGGGAACAGGAAGCCCCGTTCGTTGATCGCCACCGTGGCCACCCGGCGCAACGTCTCCCCCTCGGCCACGTAGACGCCGGAGTCTCCGTCGGAAGTCTTGGTGATCACGTAGGACACATCGTTTTCGGGATCCACCACGAGCGCCTCGGCATCATGGGCACCGTCTTCGTAGCGCAGCGACTGGGCGCGTGCCGTCACCGGCGACGCACCCGTGCCGGGATCGCCAACCCGGTAGAGCACCACCCCCGCACGAGACGATCCGTTGTCACCAATATCGCCGATCACGAGGTCGCCATTCGGCGCCGCCGCCATGTCTTCCCAGTCGACGGCTTCGGCGCCGACCACCTTCACCGAACGGACGGCGCGAGTACGGACATCGAGCCGGAACAGCCGCGGCGTATCACCGGAATCGTTGTGGAACCACACCACGTCGGACGACGTGGTGGAAAACGCACATCCCGAAATTTCCCGCATCGGCCCGGTGGCGATCACAAACGAGGCGGGAACCGGCTTGGCGACGGCAAAGACCATCGCCACCACCAGCAACGGTCGCCGGGTCACCACGCGCATGAACCACCGTATCGGCCGCCCGCCGGACCAACGACACACCAAAAGGGCCGGGGTCCCCCCGAACTCCTCTCGTACAGTGGATGAAGTGCACCAACCGTCCGACGCCGAGGCCCCGGCCGTCCGGCCGATGTCACCCGGCAAGGTCCTGCGCACCAACCGTGACTTCCGCAAGGTCTGGATCTCCGGCGCGGTGTCCGACATCGGCACGTGGATGCAGCTCATGACGGTAAGCACCCTCATCGCGTCACGAACCGGGAGCGCCCTACAAACCGGTCTCGTCGCCGCCGCCACGTTCAGTCCCCAGCTCGTATCATCGCCCATCGGCGGTGTGCTGGCTGATCGCTACGACCGACGGCACGTTCTGATGACGGTCCTGGCCCTGCAGACCGTGGCCGCCACCGTGCTGACCTTTGCGGTGGCGTCCGGGGCCGGCCCCGGTGCTCTCACCCTCGTCGTTTTCGGGCAGGGCATCGTCGGATCGCTAGCCAACCCGGTGGCCGCCTCGATGACGCCCGACCTGGTGAGTAAGGACGCCCTTCTGGGCGCAGCGTCGCTCGGCAGCGTGTCGTGGAACTCGGGCCGCATCGTCGGTCCGATGCTGGCCACCATCCTCATTCGCACGGTCGGCGCCACCTGGTGCATCGGGGCCAACGCCATCTCTTTCGCCGTGCTGATGCTGGCCCTCCTCACCGTGCGACGCACCTTCCCCCCGCACGCCACCGACCTCGACGATTCCGTGGCCACGAGAGTGCGCCAGGGCGTGCGGTCGCTACGCCAGACCCGGACCGCACTGTTCGCCTACCAGGTATGCCTGGCCAGCCAGATCAGCATCGCCCCGCTCATTGGCATGGTGCCGATCCTGGCGACGAAGACGCTCGGGGGCGATTCCCGAACCGTAAGCGCGCTGTTTATTTCGTTCGGTATCGGCAGTCTTCTGGGATCGTTGGCCGTGACCGGCGTCGTCGCCCGTATTGGCCGTCCACGCGCCGCCTTCGGTCTGCTCACGCTCGGCGCATTGTTCACCCTGCTGCTGTCCCAGGTCACGACGACGCTGGCCGCCGTGGCGGTGGTCGCCCCGCTCGGCGGCTGCTACATCGGCGGTTTCGTCACCGTGCACTCCGTGATCCCCCGAGACTCCCCGCCGGCCGAACGCGGTCGTATTGCGTCGATCTTCTCCGCCTCGGTGGGGACCGCCTACAGCCTCGGCGTGCTCTGGATGGGTGCGCTAGCCGACGCCGCCTCCCTCCACGTGGCCATCGCCGCCGCGGCCATCGCCGCGCTCGCCATGCTTGGATTGTCGATCGTGTTCGTGAACCGCCACTGGAGGTCGCTGGGAGTGGGGGACATGGCGAGTCAGCGCGCTCTCGACCGCGGACTGGCAACACTCACCACCACCTGACCTCCACCTGACCTCCACGAACAGGACGCGGTTGGGTGATGTCAGACTCGAAGCGACGCCCGCACGGTGCGACGGAGGAGATTGCCTTGAAGCAGCTGACCGGTCTTGATGCCAGCTTCCTCTACATGGAGACGCCGACCACGTTTGGCCACGTGAATGGGCTCGGTATCTACAACCGCCCGTACCCGGAGTTCAACGCCTTCGAGGCGGTCTACGCCAAGTTCGCGTCGATGGTCCACGAGGTCGAGCCGCTGCGTCGCAAGTTGGCCACTGTTCCGTTCAACCTCGACCATCCGTACTGGATCGATGACGAAGACTTCGACCTCGATTTCCATATACGCCACATCGGCATTCCACCGCCCGGCAACGATCAACAGTTGGCTGAGCAAGTCGCTCGCATCATCGGACGGCCCATGGACCGGAGCCGTCCCCTGTGGGAGGTCTACGTGATGGAGGGCCTGCCCGACGACCGCTGGGGCCTGTTCGCCAAGTACCACCACGCCACCATCGACGGAGCCGCCGGGGTGATCCTGTTGAACATGCTCACCAGCCGCGATCCCAGTGCCGAGCCTCCTCCCCCGCCAACTCCGTGGGTCGGCGAGCCGATGCCGAGCGACGTGGACCTGCTCCGACGCACGGCGGCCAATCTCACCCGCAACCCGGTGAAGAACGCTCGCCTTCAACTCCGTCTCGTCCAGACGTTGGCGGCCGCCGTTGGGGTGACGAGTGTGAGCTCAGCGGCGAGCCAGACACGTGCGCTGCTCAAGGCCGCTGTGAATCGCAACGGTACCGACGAAGCGGCCACCGACCGGGTCTCGATGCCGGTCTCACCCGCCCCGCCGACACCGTGGAACCGCACCATCACCGCGCATCGTCGATTCGCGATGCGGTCAGCGTCGCTCAACGATCTCAAGAAGATCAAAGAAGCCACCGGCGGCACGCTGAACGACGTGGTCATGGCGGTGTGTGCCGGTGCTCTGCGCGCGTATCTTCTCAAGCACAACGCTCTTCCCGACAAACCGTTGCGGGCCATGGTGCCCGTCTCCATCCGCACGGGCGACGAGGAAGACGTGTGGAGCAACCGCGTCTCAGGCATCATCGCTGACCTTCCGACCGACTGCGACGACCCCCTCGAACGAGTGGCCCGCTGTCGTGTCGCGATGGCCGCCGCCAAACGCCAATTCGAACTCGTCCCGGCCGACGCTCTCGCCGAAGCAACACAGATCACGTCGCCTGTCGTTGCCGCATCAGCGTTGCGCCTCGCCTCACGCCTCCGGCTGGCCGACCTCGTGAACCTTCCGACCAACGTGGTCATCTCGAATGTGCCGGGACCCCGGCAACCGCTCTACTTCGCCGGTGCCCAGATGCAGAACTACGTCCCGGTCTCGATCGTGACCGACGGCATGGGCCTCAACATCACCGTGCACAGCTACCTCGACCGCCTCGATTTCGGCCTCGTGGCGTGTCGTGAACTCGTGCCGGATCTGTGGGACATGGTCGATCTCCACATCGCGGAAATCGAAACGCTGCTCTCCGCGATTACCGCCATCGCCTCAAAAACAACAACGCCGGCCCCTTCCCCGAAGAAGGGGAAGAAGCCGGCGTCGAAGGTCAAATAGTCTTAGTTGCGACGACGGCGCACGTTGCGACGGGGAGCGCCGCCACCGTTGCCCTCTTCCAGGTTCTCGCCACCTTCGGTGACCGGACCGAGGTTGCCGAACTCGGCGGCGACCTGCGCGTCGAACTCGTCATCGAAGCTCACGGTGCCCGATGGAGCGGCAGCACCGGTCGAAGCGACCGGGGCGGCATCACGACGGGGACCACGATCGCGGCCACCATCACGTCCACCGTCGCGTCCGCCTTCACGAGGACCTCGGCCACCGTCGCGTCCGCCCCGACCGCCATCGCGGTCACGGGGGCCACGGTCTTCACGGGGACCGCGATCCTCGCGTGGCGTGGGCTCCGACACCGGCTGATCGGCCCACGACAGCGAGACCTTGCCCTGAGCGTCGATGTCGTCGACGCGCACTTCGGCGGTATCACCGAGCGCCAACACATCCTCCACGTTGTTGACGCGCTGACCCTTGCCGATCTTGGAGATGTGCAGCAGACCATCGCGTCCGGGAAGGATGTTGATGAATGCACCGAACTTGGTGGTGGAAACGACCCGGCCCATGTACACCGCACCGATGTCGGCCTTCGGCGGATCGAGGATCAATTCGATACGACGACGAGCCTCGGCCACGGCCGAGCTATTGGTCGAACCGATCGAGACGGTGCCGACCTGGCCATCGTCGTCGACGCTGATGTCGGCGCCAGTCTCTTGCTGCATGGCGTTGATGACCTTGCCCTTCGGGCCGATGATCTCGCCGATCTTGTCCATCGGGATCTGGAACGACACGATCTTCGGAGCCGACTCGTTGACCTCGGAGCGGGGCTCAGAAATCGCTGCGTTCATGACTTCGAGAATTGCCAAGCGCGCTTCCTTGGCCTGCTGCAGGGCACCGGCCAACACATCGGTCGGGATGCCGTCGATCTTGGTGTCCAGCTGCAGTGCGGTGACGAACTCGGACGTGCCGGCAACTTTGAAGTCCATGTCGCCAAAGGCGTCCTCGGAACCGAGGATGTCGGTGAGCGTTGTGTACTTACCGTCGTCAAAAATCAGACCCATGGCGATACCGGCCACGGCGGCCTTGATCGGCACACCGGCATCCATGAGCGACAGCGACGCTGAGCAGACCGAGCCCATCGAGGTGGACCCGTTCGAGGCCAAAACTTCGGAGACGAGACGCAGCGCGTAGCTGAACTCTTCCTGACTCGGCACGACCGGCAGCAGGGCGCGCTCGGCGAGCTTGCCGTGGCCGATCTCGCGACGCTTCGGCGAACCGACGCGCCCGGTCTCACCATTGGCCGACGGGGGCATGTTGTAGTGATGCATGAAGTACTTCTTGGTGACCGGCTCAAGCGTGTCGAGCATCTGGTTCATCTTCGGCATAGCAAGCGTGCATACGTTCAAGACCTGGGTCTCACCGCGCTGGAACAGGCCGGTGCCGTGCGCCGTGGGCAGGATGCCGACTTCGGCACTGACAGGACGGAGGTCCTTCGGGCCGCGGCCGTCCATACGTAGGCCGGACTTGACGACCCGAGCGCGGACCATCTTCTTCGTAAGCGAACGTACCGCTTCCTTGATCTCCTTCTCCCGTCCGGGGAAGTCCCCCGAAAGGGCCGCCATGATCTCGGACGTGGCGGCGTCGGTGGCGGCGTTGCGCTCGGCCTTGATGATGATCTTGGTGACCGGGTCGAGGAGCTTCTTGCCGGCCTTCTCGACGGCGGCGAACACATCGTCGCCGTAGTCCAAGACGGGCGTGTAGCTCATCGTGGGCCGCGAGCCGGCGACGGCGACCAGTTCCTTCTGCAGCGCGATCGATTCCTTGATCCACGTCTTGGCCGCCATAAGGCCGTCAGCGACCACGGCCTCGGTGACCTTCGGGGCACCGGCCTCGTACGACGCCCATGCGGTCTCGGTGCCGCCGGCCTCGACCATCATGATGGCGACGTCGCCGGCGTACTCGCCGTCTTCCACGAGACGGCCAGCCACGACGAGCTCGAACGTGCTCGCCGCACCTTCTTCGAACGTCGGGTGAGGAATCCACTCGCCTTCGGTGGAATACGCGATGCGAACGGCGCCGATCGGACCCTCGAACGGGATGCCCGAGATCATCAGGGCAGCCGAGGCCGAGTTGATCGAGAGCACGTCGTGGGGGTTGATCTGATCGGCCCCGATAACGGTAATGACGACTTGGGTCTCGTTGCGGAAGCCGGCGGGGAACGCCGGGCGCAGCGGACGGTCGGTGAGGCGACAGGTCAGGATCGCGGCATCGGTCGGGCGACCTTCACGACGGAAGAACGAGCCGGGGATCTTGCCGGCGGCGTAGGCCCGCTCCTCGACGTCGATGGTGAGCGGGAAGAAATCGATACCGTCACGCACGCCCTTGGCGGCGTTGGCGGTGGTCAGCACGGAGGTGCCGCCCAGGGTCGCCACAACGGCTCCCTGGCTCTGTTGGGCGAGCTTGCCCGTGGAAAAGGTGAGGACCTTGTCGGTCCCGGTGACCGTCGTCGAGACGGATTTGGCGTCAGCCATGAGTTGTACTCCTTGAAATGGTGCACGCCACCGAACCCGCGAAGCGCGGGGGTAGGGCGGTGTCGTGCGTGGAGTACCCCGGGCAGGGTGGGCCGGTTCCCAGTTGTCGACACCCTCGACGAAAAAGTTCGCAGGTATCCACAACTGGCAGCCGACCCCATCGTCAAAATTGCGTGGCTCGGGGTACTGCCGGTTGATGTTGTTGGTTCGGCGTGTGAAGTTTCCCGTACGCCGAGAACGGGTTGGTGGACCCTTGAGGTCCGGTCGCCTGCGTCCGAAACACGGTCGCAATGCGCATCGGGCGGCCCAGCGGCCGCCGCGAAGAACTGAGGATCTAGCGACGCAACCCGTGGGTGGCGAGGATGCCGCGATAGCGCTCGACGTCGTTCTTGCGAACGTAGTCGAGGAGCCGACGACGCTGACCAACCATCATGAGCAGGCCACGACGGGTGTGGTGGTCGTGCTTGTGTTCCTTGAGGTGGTCGTTCAGATACGTAATGCGCGCCGTGAGGATCGCAATCTGCACCTCGGGCGATCCGGTATCGGAGTCGCTGGTGCGGTGCGCGGCGATAACTGCTGCTTTATCAAACATGGTCGTTCTTTCTTAGGTGACACCATTTGGCTCGCTGGCAACAACACCGGGAGTGCTGCGTCCGCTCAGTCACCGCCTTGCCGCCGTTGTCACTGCGGATCAAGCTGCGGGCTGGGAGCCAGCCAAAGGAACCGGGAAAGACTAGCAGTCAGGCACCCAGAAGCTCAACGACGTCGGGCGGAGCTGATTGGCGTCGACGTTGGTTTCGTCCCCAAGTCGGGGTCTGGCGCGCCCAAGTCGGGTCGATTCCGGTCGGACCGCCAACTTCCTGGTCACTTGGGCGCGCCGAAGTGGTCAGCTAAGCTGGGCGATGACTTCGGCGGCGAAGCGGTCGTAGGAGTCGAAGCGCTCCTGCGTGGTCCGGCCGAGGGTGAAGTCAGGGAGGATGAACTCGTCCATACCGAGCTCGGCGTACGCGCTCATCTGGTCGACCAGAAAAGCAGGGCTGCCGATCAGGCTGCGGTCAGCCGGCGCGTTGGCGCGGATCTTGGCGGCCTTGTCGGCGTCGTCGGTCATGAAGACCATGGCCTGGGTCGACTTGCGCAGCGTGGCCCGGTCACGGCCCACCGCGTCGCAGGCGGCGTCGATCACCGGGACGGCTTCGGCGACGCGCTCGGGGGTACCCCAGACGTTCCACTCGTCGGCGTGACGGGCGGCGATCCGACTCATCCGAGGACTCGACGTTCCAACCAGGATCGGCAGCGGCTGCTGCACCGGCTTCGGCTCGCACGGCGCGTCGGTAATGGTGAAGTGCTTCCCGGCGAACGTCGTTCGGGGCTGCGACAGCATTGACTTGATGATCTGGATGGCTTCGTCGAAGCGCGTGACGCGCTCGCCGGGCTCGAACAGCTCGATGCCGTAGGCGGTGTGCTCGTTGATCTGCCACCCGGCTCCGATCCCGAGGATCAGCCGTCCGTTGGAGATGCGGTCGATCGACGCCGCCCGGTTGGCCAGGATCGCCGGATGGTGGACCGTGGTGGGCGAGACAAGCGTGCCGAGACGAATCGTCGACGTGGCTCCCGCCAATGCAGCAATGGCCGCCCAGCACTCAAGGCCGCCCTCGTCCGAGATCTCCGCCGTGCCGGTGTTACCCATGTAGTGGTCGGCGTACCAAAGGCAGTGCCATCCGGCCGCTTCGGCGTGGCGGGCAAAAGCGATCAGCTCGTCCCAGGGTCGCGAGTACATGGGCCACACGGAGAACTTCATCACCGCAGGCTATCGCCCCTCTTTTCACGCGGACCCAGACGTTCTGTCAGCATGCGGCATGGGGAACGAGAGCGCCGCCGCCACATTCACTCCGCCGGGTCACGGGCAGTGGAATCTTGATCGCTCGCACTATTCGAGCGCGACCACACCAATCACTCAGTGGCTCATCGAACATTCGATGGAAGCCGGGATGCGGCGGGTCTTCGCGGAGCTCGGCACCCCCGCCGACGCCGTGCGAGCCCGTTTCGTCAATGGGTTTATGTACACCCGTTTGCTCCCCCTGCTGGGGCCCGAGAAGCCGCGGCGACCGCTCCCGCCGAAGCCGATCCTGAAACTCGCCGCCCATCTCCACCCGGCCTTTCGTGGCCGAGCTCGAAGGGCTACCGCGGCACTGCGCGACCGGCCATGGGTGGCGATCACCGAACGGTGGGACAAGGAGCTTCGACCGGACATTATCGGCGCCAATCTTCGGTTCCAGGCGGTCGATCTCGGATCACTCAGCGACGCCCAGCTCGACCGCCACGTCAGTGATCTGCTTGATCACTGCGCCCAGAGCCACGAACAACACTTCTGGCTCCACGGCTACGACCTTGGTCCAATCGCCAACTATCTGTGGCGCGTCATCGGGTGGGGAGCGAAGCCCGAAGACGCCCTGAGCGCGCTAGCTGGCGCGTCACCGTCGACGTCGGCGCCGGTCCGCCATCTCGTCAAACTTCGTTCCGAGTTGGACGCCCAGGGGGTGCGCGCCACTTCACTCGACGATGTGCGCAAGGCATCGCCGGTGGCGGCACAACTTCTCGACGAACACTTGGCCAACCACGGCGACCACCTCGTCACGAGCTACGACCTTGACGGCTTCACCTTGCGCGAGTTGCCGGCAACAATCGTCGCCAGCATCAACGACGCGATGCTTCGACCCGAGAGCGATCACGCCTCTGCCGCGGCTGCGCTGCGAGCGAAGGTGCCCGCCGCCGAGCAGACACAATTCGACACCTTGCTGGCGGACGCTCGCCTCGTCATGGACCTTCGCGATGACAACGGCCCCAACACGATCGAATGGCCGCTCGGTCTCCTGCGCCTTGCCCTTTTGGAGTCAGGCCGACGGCTTCACGAACAATCGTATGTGCACGAACCAACACACGCGCTCGGGGTTACCCCCGACGAAGCACGAACGCTCTGCACCAGCGGCGGACCAGGTGCCGCCGCGTTGAGCGAGCGATCACGCTCTCGTGAGGCATCACGTCTCCTCGACCCGCCCATCACGCTCGGCCCGACCGAACCGACGCCGCCGCTCGACATCCTGCCGAAGCCCCTCCCGGAGATGGTCGCCATGGTGCAGACGGCGATGACTCACCTCGGGATGGATGGGACCGTTCATCGTGATCCGTTCGTTGGCGCCGGCGTCGGTTCGCAGATCTATGTCGGACGGGTCCGTCGGGCTGCGTCGGCCGAGGACGCGATCATGGCCCTCGAGCCCGGTGACGTGCTGGTCGTTCGGGCCACGTCGCCGGCCTTCAACAGTGTGTTGTCCATCGCCGGTGCCGTGATCACTGCTGACGGCGGCGTGCTTTCGCATGCCGCGGTCTTGGCTCGGGAGTTGGGGATCGCAGCCATTGTCGGAGCTCGCGGGGCACTCGACCTCCCCGATGGATCGATGGTCGAAGTCAACCCGATCACCGGACGCGTGCGCATCGTCTCCTAAGCGCCGCAGCTACTTCGACAGAATCGCGGTGAGCACCTCGACGACAAGTTCGTGATCATCACGTTGCGGAAGGCCTGACACGGTCACCACGCCGATCACGCCAGCGCCCTTCACCCGGATCGGAAACGCTCCCCCGTGCGCGCCGTACCGCGTGGCGTCGAGCAGGAAGATGCTGTCCATGGTGCCGCCCAGTCGACGGAGCGTGCAGCCGACGCGAAACGAACTCTCTTCGAAGTGTCGCACGACGCGAACCTTGCGTTCGACCCAGGCATCATTGTCGGCGGTGGTGCCGGGCAGGGCCACATGGAAGACCTGTTGCTCGCCCCGACGCACGTCGACGGTGATTGTCAGGTGTTTGGCGCGCGCGGCATCGACCAACGCCAGCCCGAGAGCAATGCCATCGTCGTTGGTAAACGACGCGTACACGAGGCTCGCCTCTTGAGAGGCAAGTTCAGCATCGGTCGGATCAGAACGACTCACGTAACCACGCGGAGGATCTCGCGTGCATGACTCACGTCGGCGCTCATTTGATCGATCAGCGCGTCGATCGATTCGAACTTCATTTCCGCCCGCAGACGCTGCACAAACTGCACTCGGGCCACCTCTTCGTAGAGATCGCCGGAGAAGTCGAGGATGAAGGCCTCGAGCAAGGAATAGGGCTGAGCCGCATAGAAGGTCGGGCGACGACCGAGGTTGATGGCCGTCGGCAAGCCGGTGCCATCTGGACGGAAGTACCAGCCGGCATAGATCCCATCGGCCGGAAGGCAAATCTCGGGATCGACGGCGACGTTGGCGGTCGGGAAGCCGAGTTGACGGCCGCGAGCGTCGCCATGAACGACAACCCCGCGGACCTCGTGAGGACGGCCGAGCAGCTCGCCCGCCCGGACCACGTCGCCCGCTTTGAGGACCTGGCGGATCTGGGTTGACGACACCTTCATGCCGGACGTCGGGTGACCATCACTGCCCACGAGATCAAGACCGACCACCTCGAACCCAAGCTCGGCACCCAGGCGAATGAGCAACTCCACGTTGCCCTTGCGCTCGCGGCCGAAGTGAAAGTCGTCGCCGACCACCACAACCTTGACGTTGAGGGCGTCGACGAGCACCTCACGGACGAACTCCTCGGGCGGTTCGTTCATCCGCGTTTCGTCGAACGTGACAACCATGGTGGCGTCGATACCCGTTGAGGCGAGCAGTTCGAGCCGTTCGTCGAGCGACGTCAGCAACGCCGGCGCCGACTCGGGTCGCACGACCTGCGCCGGATGACGGTCAAAGGTGACCACGACGCTTCGCAGACCGCGGTCATGGGCGAGCCGACAAACCTCGCCGATCACCAGGCGGTGCCCGAGATGGACGCCGTCGTAGGCGCCAATGGTGACCACGGCCCCGGGTCTGGCGGGGTCAAGGGCTTCAAGTTCGCGGAGGACCTGCACGCTTCCAAGGCTACTCCGGGGCCCGAGATTGACCCGAGCCAACTCGTCGGTCATGCGGCCCTTTTCGTCCCCGCGATCCTTTCGGTGCTACGAACGGAGCGCTACTACGCACGCGCCCACCGTTAGAGGTCTTTCATGCCCCGTCCATTCCGATTCTCGATCACGGCTTCCAACACGACATCAGGAACGGCATGGAAGGACCTCGCGAGAAAGGTCGAGGACCTTGGCTTCTCGACCCTTCTCATGCCCGATCACTATGTGGACGTAGCTTCGAACGGCGGTGCCGGGATCGCCTGCATACCGGCGATGTCCTTCGCCGCGGCCGTGACCACCACGCTAAAGGTCGGCGCCCGGGTGTTGTGTATCGACTACCACCATCCTGCGGTGTTGGCGAAGTCCATGGCCACCCTCGACCTTCTCAGCGATGGCCGTCTCGAACTCGGCCTCGGTGCTGGTTGGGTGGCGAGTGAATACGAGTCGATGGGTCTCTCGATGGACGACGCTCCCACCCGCATTGCCCGGCTGGCCGAAACCGTCGACTTTCTCAAGCAGTACTTCACCGGCGAACCACTCGATCATCAGGGCCCGCACATCACGGCGGCCGGGTTTCGCGGTCAACCGACCCCGGTGCAGAAGCCAGGTCCTCCCCTCATGATCGGCGGTGGTGCTCGCAAGGTGCTGACGTACGCCGGACAGGTCGCCGACATCGTGAGTTTCAACTTTGACAACCGCGCCGGCGTTGTCGGGCCGGCCGGAGTTCAGTCCTCCTCAGCCGACGCGATGGACCAAAAGATCGCGTGGGTTCGCGCTGGTGCGGGCGATCGGTTCGATCAGATCGAGTTGGAGGTCGGCGCCTACTTCACGACCGTGACCGACGATGCCGAAGCCACCGCCGAAAAGTTCGGTTCAATGTTCGGGCTCAACGCGGCCGAAATGATCGCCCACCCGAACGCACTTATCGGCTCGGTCGACGCCATCTGCGATCGGCTCATCGAGCGTCGGGAGCGCTACGGGTTCAGCTACGTGGCCGTCGCCGACAGAAACCTCGACGCCTTCGCGCCAATCGCTGCCCGGCTTGCCGGGACCTGAGACCCTGGACACGGTCTTCGCCGGGTTAGCCCTCGCTCGTGCCGAACACGACTCCAGCCCGAGGTGACCGATCGCCGCGCCTCGTTTCGATGTTGGTCATGTTACGAACGCCTTGGAATCACGATTGACGCCTTGGCGAGACCTTCGTCCGAAGGCTCGTAGACGGCGAGAAGATCGCCGTCGTTATCAACGACGGCCCAACGCGGCGTCCCCGCACCCGGCAGTCGTTCGTTGGCCCGGCTGCCGTGCACGGACCCGCCCTCCGCCGCGACTTCAAAGGCAACCGACGGAATCATGCGGCCGTTGGCGACCATCGCTGACGTGGTCGCGTCGACGGTCACTCGTGGGTAATCCCGAAGCGCCTCGGCCGGCGACCGCATTGGCGCATCGCCGAGATGCTCGTCGACCAGGGCACCCTCTTCGACCGTGAAGGACCCAATCGCCGTACGTCGGAGGTTGCGCAGATGGGCACCACCACCCAACAGCGCACCGACATCGGCCGCCAACGAACGGACATAGGTGCCCGACGAGCACTCGACGGTCACTGAGAAGACTCCGGGCTCGACCTCGTCGTGAACGTCGTAGCGATACACCGTCACTGGACGGGCCGGGCGATCGATCTCGATCCCTTGCCGAGCCAACTCGTGGAGACGAACTCCACCGATCTGCACGGCCGACACCATCGGCGGGATCTGCAGGATGTCACCCATGAACGAAGCGGCGGCGCGTCGAACATCGTCGATGTTGACCGAGCTCATATCGTATGTATGCAGAACATCTCCCGACGCATCGAGCGTGGAGGTCGCGGTGCCGAGTACGACCTCACCCGTATACGTCTTCGGTAAGGCCGTGAGAAGCGACAGGATCTTCGTGACACAGCCGAAACCGATCAGCAATACGCCCGTGGCATCGGGGTCGAGCGTGCCGGAGTGTCCCGCTCGCTTCTGACGAAAGACACCACGACACTTGGCGACAACATCGTGGCTCGTCCAACCGGCCGGTTTGTCGACGATGAGTAGTCCGTCGACTCCCGAATCCTTGGTCTTGCGGCCCACGACAGCGTGCTAGCTGAGGGCGTCGAGCTCAGCCACGACGGCGGCATGCACTGCTTCGACGGATGCGTTCATGGTGAACCCGGCGGCTCGCACATGTCCGCCTCCGCCCAGCTTCACGGCGAGCGCACCGACGTCGACCTTGGTCAGGCTCCGCATCGACACTCGAACGCCGTCGGGCGCCTCTTTATAGACGATCGCCACTTCGGCCTCTGTGGCCGAGCGAATCCATTCGATCAGTCCCTCGACCTCGTCGTAGTCGACGCCGAATTCGGCAAGGTCATGCTGTGACACGTGTGTGGTGATGAGTTGGCGGACCGGATCGAGCACCGCTCGACCAAGCGCACGCGAAGCCAACCGTAAGTACGCGTAACTGTGCTCGTCGAAGAGTTCGCGGTTCAGTTGGGAAATCGGCAACTGAAACGACGCGAGTTCCGCCGCCAATTCGAAGACCGACGGATCCGTCGACGAAAACTGGAACCGGCCGGTGTCGGTGACCAGTCCGACGTAGAGGCAGATCGCGGCGTCGCGGGTGAGGGGCCAACCGAGCTCTCGGGCCAGCGCTCGAACGACCACTGCCGTGGCGGCCGCCTTCACGTCGACCACGTTGATTGATCCGTAGCGGTCATTGGTGGCGTGATGATCGAGCACGATGAGCTCACCGCCTGTACGGGCGTACTCAGCTGCCGGGCCCAGCTCCACGAGTCGTTGCAGGGAGCCACAATCAAAGGTGACAACCAACTTCGGGTCGAGCGGAAACGCCGAGGACTCCGTGAGCAAATCCAAACCAGGGACCGACCGGTAGTGAGTGGCAACGGTAAACGGATTCGGAAACGACGCCACCGACTCGACCCCTTGGCTCCGGGCGAGATGGTGCAGCGCCAACATCGAGCCGAGCGCGTCACCATCGGGCGAGACGTGACACATAAGCGCCAGCGGGAAACCGGATTGCGCAGCCGAACGAATCGCCGTGGCGGCGTGGGAAAGATCAGAAGAACTCACGAGCGACCTGGACGCTTAGTTCGACTCGACAGGTTCGACAGGTTCGACAGGTTCG
>JANLQX010000453.1:0-27511 GCA_031368095.1 Actinomycetes bacterium
CGGCCGGATTGGCGGCGGTGATGAAACGAACTCCCGACGAGACGACGACGTCTTGAGCCGGCCCGATTCGTGTCACCTCGCTCGGTTCTGCCCCGGCGCCCCAGGTAAGTATGAACAAACCGACCTTGCGGCGCCGAGCCACCGGCGCCAGGGCGTTTTCCGTGGTTGGTAGGAGACCACCGACAACGGCGATGACCTCCTCGTCGCGAACGGCTCGGTCCACCGCCCGGGCCAGGCTTCGGGCCTGCTCATCGAGCACCTTGATGCGGACACTCATGTCGGGGGGAAGGCGGCCGTCCTCGGCGGCATGGCGAAGGGCCAACTCCAGCCCCTCTTTGGCCTCAGAGCCCAGCCCCACGAGTGGACCGGTGGTGGGTACCACCAAGACGATGGTGGCCCGTTTGGTGATCGGCGTGATTGTCGTGGTCGACGCCGCGATCGTGGTGGTCGGCCCCGGTGATTGCGTGGAAGTCGTCGACGACGAGGTGCACCCTGCGGCCAACAGACCGACCATCGCCACGAATGCCGTGCGGCAAGGTCGGTGGGGGCCGCGAGGTGTCCGCGCTACCACCCCCACGTTCCCGACGCACCCTTGAACGGACCGACGATACGGCTGGTGATCCATCCTCCGTAGAAGCCACCCTCCTGGGCCACGACGAGTTCGCCGTTGACCCGGCACTCGTCCATCCGGCCGGGATAGAGGGCGAGGTGATCGACGATTTCCTCGAAGCCTTTGGTCGGGTTGGTGTAGGTCCAGGCGCAGTCGCGATCCGACAGCCCGCCGGCGGCGAGGGTGAAGTACGTAGCCAGCCCCTTCCACTCACAGAAGGTTGGACGCGTGCCGCTGGGGTGAAGGTATTCGACGGCGATGTCGACCATTGGCAGGTAGTACGCCGGGGGATGGCTGGTCTCGAGAACGCGAAGCGACCGTGTCGTCGAGGCGATCTGGATGCCGCCGAACGTCACCTCGACGAGGTCGTCCGACCGTTCCACCCGGGGAGGGCGGGGGTAGTCCCAGACCGACTCCTGGCTCGGCCCGGGCTCGATACGGGTGGGCCGTTGCATCTTCAAGAGCTTGCCAGCATCGCCCGGGTGCGTCGAAACCTTGCGCTGGCAACGCGGCGCAGACGCGGGGCCAACGCGGCGCAGACGCGGGGCCAATGCGGTGCCAACGCTGTGCCAACGTGGTTCATGGATTCCGACGCTCCGTCACCGACTCCGGATGAGTTGCTCCGCGACGCCGGTCTCGCCTTGGGTGAGGCGATGGTTGACGTGCTTCCGGCATGGGCCGAGCGAGTGGCGGTTCACCTCGCTGGTGCGTCGTTCGCCGAGCCGGGTCGGCTGGCCGGTCAGGCGATGGTCGTCATCGTCGCCCCGCAGCTCGCCGCGCTCTTGGCGGCCGACGTCGACGCCCAGCGAACCACGCCGCTCGCGCTCTTCCGGGCGTCGATTGAGCCGTTGACCGAGGTGTTAAAACATGGCGGCGTCGGGCGACCGGCGCGAGACGAACTCGATCAGGCGATGGCGCCAGACGACGAGTTCGGCGTTGCTCCGCGGACCTATGCCGATCTCGGCGAGGGAGTTCACGAGGCGGGAATTCGTTGGGGTGTGGCGAAGGCCTTCGCGCACCGGGCCCGTCACGTTGGCGACGCGTCGCTGCGTCGTCCGGGGTGACTGGGTAGGTGTTCGTCGCACGCCGTTGTCTTGGCGAACGTCTCGACCGCGTCGAGAATCGGCACTAGCCCGGTTCCCTTGGTGGTCAGTTGGTAGACGGTTTGATCGTTGACCTGGCGTCGTTCCACGATGCCCTCGGCCTCAAGCTCGGTGATCCGCTCCGACAGGAGTCGGTCGCTCAGTCCCGGGATCTGCTGGCGCAAGCGCGAGAACCGTGATGGCCCTCGCGAAAGCGCCAGCAGAATCGAACCGGTCCACCGTCGACCGATGAGCTCAATGACGTGATGAAAGTAGGGACAGTACGTGCCGTACGTGCCGTCGTCGGCTTCCGGCGCGCTCGACCCGACCGGCACTGCTTCGGTGTCCCATCTCGTCGTCGTCATAGTCCAACTCCAGCAGAGTTTCGCCTATGCGGCGAGAAGTTCGGCGATCTGGGCGTGCGCGTTGCTGACGGACAGTTCGGCGTTGGTCGCCAGTCCCGAAGCATCGATGAACTCGACGTCGGTGATTCCGACGAAGCCGAGGACGTGGCGGAGGTAGGGCGAAGCAAAATCCCACGCTGAGCCGAGGGTGACGCCGCCAGCGGTGATGACTACGTACGCCTTCTTGTTTTTCAGGAGGCCTTCCACCTGACCCGGACCGGTGTAGGCGAACGTGCGGCCGGCCTTGGCGATCTGATCGATCCAGGCCTTGAGCGCAGCCGGTACCGAGAAGTTGTAGATCGGGGCGCTGATGACGAGAACGTCGGCCGCTTCCAACTGGCTGATGAACGTCTCCGAGGCAGCAGTGGCGGTGGCGTCTCCGGCGATCCATGCCGCGTTGACGAACGGCAACCCTTCGCTGAGTTCGACGGTGATCACGTCGATCGGTCCCTTGGCGGCCATACCGTCGATGAGGGCCGTGGCCAGCGGACGGCTTACCGAGTCCACATGGTTGGCTCCGGCGTTGAGACGAAGAATTTGAGTCATGGTGCTGCTCCTTGGTACGAAGAGTAAGTACTAACGAATGGTAACCACCACGGCCCCCCGTTTGTTCCCGTCGCCCCCGCTACCCTGTGGCGATGGCTGTGCGCAACGACTGCCGCCACTACTCGTCCCGGACTACGCCGTCGGGCACCATCGAGAAGTGCCGGCTCGATATGGCCCAGGTCATCCCGTTCGATTGCCCGGAGAATTGCATCTTCTTCGAACCGCGAGCGATCAGCGGTGTCGGCTGGGCCGTAGAGGACACCTCGGATGAGGACGGCCATGAGTGACCAGGTGACTCGCGCCGAGTTACTGCGGTGGAGCGAGACGCTGGCGGGTGTGGCCCGCACCGGCCTCGGTTTTTCCCAGGTGCAATACGAGCGCGAACGCTACGAGGAGGTCCTCCACGTGGCGTCTGACATGCGCGTGGCGGCGGGGCACACATCGGTGCGCGAAGAGCTCCACGGCGAGTGGATGTCGAGCGTCGGTTCAGGCGTGCCCGGGTACGTCACGCCGAAGGTCGCCGTGGGGGCGGTGGTCGGCAACGAGCACGGGGAAATCCTGCTGTTGCAGCGCGCCGACTCCGGCCATTGGCTGTACCCGACCGGCTGGGCCGACATCGGCTACTCGCCGGCCGAAGTGGCCGTGAAGGAAGTTCGCGAGGAAACCGGGATCGAGTGCGAACCCCTGGCCGTGCTGTCGATCGTCGACGGACTGCGCCACGGCTTCACCACGGTGCCGCTGTATTCGATCGTGTTCTTCTGCCGGGCGACCGGCGGCACGCTGGAACCACATCCACTCGAAGCCACCGACGTCGGCTGGTTCACCGAGGATCACCTGCCGTCGCCTTTGATCGGCCTGGAGCGCTGGGTCCCCCAAGCGTTCGCCGCCATCCGCGGCGAGTTCGTCCCGACCGTGTTCGACGCACCCCGCGATCCCGTCTGGCGAACCGCGTGAGGGCTCTGCTTTCGGTCTACGACAAGACCGGCATCGTCGAGTTCGCTCGTTCGCTGCGCGACCTTGGATTCACGTTGGTATCAAGCGGAGGCACGTCGTCAGCCCTCGTTGCGGCGGGAATCGACCATCTCCGCGTGGAAGAAGTCACCGGGTCGCCGGAGATGCTCGACGGCCGCGTCAAGACGCTTCATCCGGCCATTCACGGCGGGATCCTCGCCCGACGCGACGATCCCGAGCACTTGCGGACGATTGCCGAGCATGGCATCGAGGCCATCGATCTCGTGGTGGTGAACCTCTACCCGTTCTCGTCGGATCCGTCGGTCGAACTCATTGACATCGGCGGGCCCTCGATGTTGCGGTCGGCGGCCAAGAACCACGATGCCGTCGGTGTCGTCGTGGATCCGTCCGACTACGACGCGGTGCTCAACGAGTTGACTGCCGGCGCTGGGGTGCTGTCGTCAGCGACGCGAGTGCGACTGGCGCGGAAGGCGTTTGCCCACACGTCGGCCTACGACGCCGCCATCGTTCGGTGGCTTGATACGTGTACAGATGATTCGGCACTCGGCGGGTTTGTGCCCACCATGGGACTGGCCGTGGAGCATGCCCAAACACTGCGTTACGGCGAGAACCCGCACCAGCAGGGTGCCCGCTATCGCTTTGCCGGTCAGTCGAGTTGGTGGGACACAGCGGTGCAGCACGGGGGCAAAGAACTCAGCTATCTCAACGTGTTCGATGCCGATGCCGCCTGGCGTCTCGTGCACGATCTTGGTGTTGCCGCCGTCGGACGCGCCGCCGTGGCGATCATCAAACATGCCAATCCGTGCGGTGCGGCCATTGCCGACGATGTCGCCACGGCCTACCGGCTGGCCCACCTGTGCGATCCGGTGTCGGCGTTCGGCGGCATCGTGGCCATCAACCGCACCGTCACTCGTGAGCTGGCCGAGTCGCTGTCCGGCGTGTTCTCCGAAGTGGTGATTGCTCCCGGGTATGACGACGATGCCTTGGCGATCCTGATGTCCAAGAAGAACCTTCGTGTGATCACCGCCGAACCGCCCACCAGTCCGTCGGTCACGGTTCGTTCGATCGACGGTGGGCTCCTGGTGCAGTCGCCTGATCTCGTGGTTGATGATCTTGCCAGGCGCGAATTGTGGCAGGTCGTGAGCGTGCGTACTCCTACCGATCGCGAGTGGAACGATCTGCTCGTGGCGTGGGTGATATGCGCGCATGTGTCCTCGAATGCCATTGTCATTGCCACGGAAGGTCAAGGCGTTGGTATCGGTGCCGGCCAGCAGAGCCGAGTCGACGCAGCTCGCATTGCCGTGAACAAGGCCGGCGATCGTGCCGTCGGGTCGGTGGTGGCCAGCGACGCGTTCTTCCCGTTCCGAGACGGGCTCGACCTGCTGGCCGAAGCCGGAGTCCGGGCGGCCATCCAGCCCGGCGGTTCCGTGCGCGACGACGAGGTCATCGCTGCAGCCAACGAACACGGCATGGCCATGGTCTTCACCGGCCGCCGCCACTTCCGCCACTGAGACCGCCCGGGGAGCTGTCGCATTGCTCGGCGGCGGCGATTCCTGCTCAGCCCGAAGGACAACCGTGCCGATAGGTGTGCTGACGATCGTTGAAAGAGAGAGCACCTGTGGGCTTGTTCCGCAAGAAGACAATCGAGACCTCAGCCGTTGCGGCGATCGACCTGTCAGTAGCGCTGACGTCGGTCGTGACACGGTCCGAGGTCGTGGCCAACGAGATTCGGTCGTTCAGCGCGGCTGAGCTTCAACCCTTCGTCACCAAAGCGGCGCGGTCCTTCGGTACTGACGCCCGTCAATACCTCATCGTTGGCGACAGCGTCGGTCGCGACGGTCGCGGCACCGACTGGGAGTTTCATGTGTTGTTTCCCACCCTGGCGGCCGAGGGCATCTGGCGACTCGAACGCTCCGAGGATGGTGCCAGTTCGGTCATGACCGGTCGGGTCAGTCCGGTTCCGGCTCCGGGAACGACCGAGTTCTTGATGGCGCAAATAAGCTTGCAGCTGCGCTCCGACCAGCAGCAGTCGTGGAAGCTTCGTCTCGACCTGATCCTCCCTCTGCCTTGCGAGTTCGCCGACACTCCGGATGTTGTTGCGGCAATCGAAGCCCTTCAGCCAAACGTGTTCGTCTCCGGGCCGATTCGTCTGAAGGCGCGAACGCCTCCCACCGGGGGCCCGGTGTGGGAGTGGAGCGGCAGTGATCTCGTCCATGTGCCGTTCACGTTCCCATCGGGCCAAGAACAGCTGGTGAGCACCGTCGCCGCGGCCGCCGTCCCCGCCGAAGTTTGATCACCCAGGCTCGCTGAGAGCGCCAGGGCGTTCAAACTCCGACCTCGAAACTGCATACGCTGAGCGGACTATGACCAAGCCACCTGTGCATGTGACCGTGACCGGCGCCGCCGGCCAAATCGGATACTCCCTGCTGTTCCGTATTGCCTCGGGCGCGTTATTGGGGCCAGATCAGCCCGTGGTGCTGCGGCTGCTCGAAGTGGAGCCGGCGCTGAAGGCCTTGAACGGCGTGTGTATGGAGCTCGACGATTGTGCCTTCCCGCTCCTCGCCGGTATGGAGCCGACCAGTGATCTGAACCATGCGTTTTCCGGCTCGAGCTGGGCGCTGCTGGTTGGCGCCATGCCCCGCAAGGCGGGGATGGAGCGAGGCGATCTGCTCAGCGCCAACGGTGGCATCTTCAAGCCGCAGGGCCAAGCCATCGCCGCGAACGCGGCGTCGGACATTCGCGTCGTCGTGGTCGGCAACCCGTGCAATACGAACTGCCTAATCGCCCGCTCCAACGCCCATGACGTGCCGGCCGATCGTTGGTTCGCCATGACGCGCCTCGACCAGAACCGGGCCAAGGCGCAGCTCGCCGCCAAGGCGGGCGTGCCAGTGGCCCACGTGGCCCACATGACCATCTGGGGCAACCACTCGGCCACCCAGTATCCCGACGCTCGAAACGCCACCATTGCCGGCAATCCGACCTTCGACGTGATCAGCGATCACGCCTGGCTCGACGGTGACTTCATCTCGACCGTCCAGAAGCGTGGCGCCGCAATCATTGAGGCGCGCGGCCTGTCGTCGGCGGCTTCGGCAGCAAACGCGGCGATCGATTCCGTCACCAGCATCTGGAACCCCACGTCCGCCGGTGAGGTCGCATCGCTCGCCGTGATCAGCCGCGGCGAATACGGGATCCCCGAAGGTCTGCAGTTCGGGTTCCCGGTCGTGAGCGACGGATCGTCGTGGTCGGTCAAGGAAGGTCTGCCGATCGACGAGTTCGCCAAGGCCAAGATCGCCATCACGACCAACGAGTTGCAAGAGGAACTCGCCGAGGTGAAAAGCCTCGGCCTGGTCAGCTGAGCCTCCCAACGCCTCTCGTGCGGGCCCGGGTTGCATCTCTGGATGTCGCCCGGGCGGTAGCGCTCGTGGGTGTCTTCTCTCAGAACTACGTCGTCGCCTTCAACCTTGGACCGCTCGGCGCGCAGTCGTGGCCCGAGGCGTTTCATGGTCCACTGGCCCGAGCGGTGGATCTCTATCAAGGACCGCTCACCACGCGTTTTGCTGCCGCGCTGGTGATGATCTTCGGAATCGGACTAACGCTGCTTTCGCACAAGGAGGGCTTCTCTCCGTGGGTGCCGGTGCGACGCGGACTCTTCCTCCTCGTGATCGGCATGTGGTTCAACACTGTGTGGCCGGGCACGATCCTGCCGTTCTATGGCGTGTACCTGATCCTTCTGGCCGCGTGGACGAAGGTTCGCCGGTCGTGGCTCCTGCCCGTAGGTGCACTGACGATCACCGCGCTTACCTTTGTCTTTCGTCTCCGCGTGTTCTTTGCCACGGAGCGTCATCCTGAGCGCTTCAGCGAGGACCTGTCGTGGCTGGTGATGCGAGATCCTTCGGGCAGCCGCATCGGTCTGTCGAATCCGCGCGGCTTCGTTGCCTCGATGCTTTTCTGGGGAGCGCATCCCTTGCTGCCGTGGTTGGCCTTCGGGCTCGTCGGCATGTGGATCGGGCGCCAGCAGTGGCAGGATCGTCGATTCCAAACGCGGCTGGCCGCGGTTGGTGCGGCGATGCTCGCGGGTGGCTACGCGCTCTCGTCGATCATGACCCGCGTCTCGTTCGCCGGCGGCACCGACCGGTTCCGTTGGGCCTGGGGCACGGCTCCGTCGTCGCCGTTCTTTGACCCCCCGATCAAGTACGACAGTCCGCTCTACGTCGTGACCACGATGGGTTCATCGTTGCTTGGCATCGGCCTCGTGCTGCTGCTCGCTACGAAGTTCTCGGAGACCCGCGTCGCCCGAACGTTGGCGGGCGCAGGCACCGTGACCCTGTCGATCTACCTGCTCCATGCTTTGGTTCCGGCCGCTCTCTTTCGGTGGTTCTACCACCGGCAACACGTCGGCGTCGGTTGGGCTCTGGTGATTTCGTTCGGCGGGTGGACGGGGGCGATGATCGTCGGCGGCTGGTGGTCCCGGCACTTCCGTCTCGGTCCCGTCGAGCGGATGTTGCGCGCTGTTGGCGGCTCGTAGTGTCCCTTGCGGCCTGGTACCAACCGATCGCGCCACCGGCGGAGCTATCACGGGTGCTCGCCTGTTCGTGGACGGCACAACCATCGGGCGAGCATCGTCTAGTGCCCGACGGCTGCGCTGATCTGCTCTGGCTCTCGAACGGGTCGGTCATTCTGTGCGGACCGGAGGAACGGGCGTGGACGTTCGAGCTTCCCGTCGGACTGATCGCGGTCGGTGTGCGCTTTCGTCCCGGGGCGTTGTCGCGATTGCTGGATCTCGACGTCTCAACGATTCGCAACCGCCGTGTGCCGTGGTCCGAGTTCGTTGGTCGTGAAAGTGCCGACCAGTTATCGCGCTGGATCGACGACGCACGACTGACCGGTCCGACGGATGGTCGAGAGGTCCTCGAAGCGGCGATCGCAGCATTGGCTGCGCCAACGGGACGAACGAACGACGTTCTGGCCGAACGGGTTCTCGATGTGCTCACTGCGTCGCCCGATCTATCTCAGGCATTGCTTGCGACGCAACTGGACCTGAGTCCTCGCCAGTTGCATCGGCGGTCGCTTCGTCTCTTCGGCTACGGCACGTCGACCCTTGCCCGCCTCCTCCGGATGCAACGTGCGCTCGCCGTCGCGTCGACCGCGTCGCCCTCACTCTCATTGGCTGAGTTGGCCCTCGCGGCCGGATACGCCGATCAGTCGCACCTCACGCGGGACTGCCGGGCCATCACCGGTCTCACTCCGGCGGCCTTTCTGGCCGACTACTTCCCCACCTTCCCCGACATGTCCGATCCGTTCAAGACACCGACGCCGCTCGCCGTCGGGCTCACGCCGATCTCCGTTCCGTTTTCCTGAAGCTACCGTCGATGGTTCCCCAAAGCGCAGCGATGGGCAGGGCGTGGATATCTGGTGCGAGCATGAAGGGGCGAGGACCGGTGTGGAAGACGATCCCGGCCGTGAAGGCCGATCCGAGTGATTCCTGCAGCCAGAGGAGATGGCGAGCATCGGTTGCGGTTGGCGCGGCGCTCGACTTGATCTCCATCGCTACGATGCGGCCGTCGGGGGCTTCGGCGACGAGATCAACTTCGTGGCCTCCGTCGTCGCGGCGAACGTGGAACAGCCGTGGGGCAACGGAACTCACTTCCAGTTCCGGTCGGAGTTGACCGACGACAAACGAGTCGATGACTCGGCCCAACATGTCTCCGTTGCGAAGCACCCCGTCGACGTTCAAGCCAAGGAGCGGACCGAGCAACGCCGGCTCAACGAGATAGCGCTTTGCTCCCTTGACGAGGCGAAGCATCGTGTTGCGGTGAAAGGCCGGAATGCGTTCCGTCACGAACAACAACTCAAGGAGGCTGTCGTAGGCGACGGCCGTTTCGCGGCCGATTCCCGCGGTGTCGTAGATCGTTTTGTGGTCGACGATCCCCGCGGTGTTCGCAGCGATGGCGGTGAGGTAGCGACGAAGTCGAACTGGGTCGCGTGTTTCGTTGGAGATCGCTGCGTCTCGAAGAAGAACCTGGTCGATATAGCTGGCCGCCCATCGTTGACGGAGCGCCGCTGACGGCTGAAGAGCCAGAGCCGGAAAGCCGCCTCGCAGGGCGCAGTCGACGTAGTCGCGGAGATTTGGCCGTTCGGCTGGTGGTCGAACGGTGTGCAACTGACCGTTGAAGGCAAGATCGAAGAACGACGGTGCGGTGATGTCGCCGACGAGTTCGCGTTGGCACATCCCCCACTGCTGGAGTCGGACGATTCGCCCGGTGGCTGCCCAACTCCCGGCGAGAAGCTCGGCCCGCGCCGACCCCGTGATGACGAACTGGCCGGGTCGATTGTCGTGGTCAACAGCTCGCTTGACACTGGCAAGAATCTCCGGGACCTGCTGCCATTCGTCGAGGAGGGCCGGACGTTCGAGAGTGGCGAGAACGGTGTCTGGGTCGTCCTGGAACGGACCCGCCTCCACGCTTCGGTCGAGATGCACTGTGGTGGCGGCCAGCCGACTCGCCGACGTTGTCTTTCCGGTCGCCCGCGCCCCAACCAGCATGACCGCAGGGAGACCGGCCAGGAGCTCAGCCAGGAGGGCATCAAGAAGTCTCGGACGATACTCTTCCACGATCAAAAATTAGCATCCTGAACAGGGTGTTCTTGTTTCTCTCGCTAAAATAACTGTGTTGTACTCAGCATCACAGTCGTGTTTTGCTCAACCCGCATCAGACCGAGCTGGCCCGTGAGACCAGTGCCCCGTGTCCGATCCGTTCAAGACACCGACCCCGCTGGCCGCCAGACTCGCGGGGTGACTTCTGCTGCGAGTGATCGCTACCGTCGATTGGCCGCCCGCTTTACCGAACTTGTGTCGTCGGTTCCCGTCGATGCGTGGACGAATGCCTCGCCGTGCGTCGGCTGGACGGCGGTCGACGTGTTGCATCATGTGGTCACGACTGAGGCCGATCTCTACAGCCGTATGCCGTTCGGTTCGGTGCTGGAACTGAGGCTGAACGAACCGCACGACCCGGCACCGCTGGCGGCCGCGTGGACGCAGGTGAGCGAGGTGATTCAGTCGACGCTCGATACTGCGGAGCATGCGGGTCTGAAGTACGACGGATTCTTCGGGCCGACGACGTTTGCCGAAACGGTCGACCGCTTCTACTCCTTCGATCTCGTGGTCCATTGCTGGGACCTCGCCCGCGCCACCAATATGCGCGCCTATGAAGTGTTCGATCCGGCGGAGATGACCACGTGCCAAACGGACTTCGCTGACCTGTCCGACACGATGCGTCAGCCGGGTCTGCTCGATCCCGAACTCACCGTGGCCGACGACGCTGACGAGCCGACGAAGTTCCTCGCCTTCCTCGGTCGAGCCAACAACTAGGAGCGCTACGCCACGGCCGCGGCAGCGCGCTCGACACATGAACGGAGCCACGCATGCGGCGCATCTTCGGTGTTGCTGGCGTGCCATAGCTGAGAGATCGTGACGGTCGGTAGCTCGACTGGCGGCCGGTAGCCGTCGATGGCGTCGCACTCAAGAAGAATCGATGCCAATCGCGAAGGAACGATCGCCGTCGCATCGCTTCGAGTCACCATCGCCAGGGCGACGGCGAACGATGGAACGACAGCCAGCACGTTGCGTCGCAGGGACGAGCCCGAAAGAAGAACATCGATCGCCGCCTTCCGCCGACCCTTGCGTGACACGTCGATGTGATCAAGGGCGGCAAAGCGTTTGAGGCTGAGGCGACTGCCGCGTGCCACCGTGGGGTGCCCATGGCGCACCACGGCGACGAGATGTTCGTCGATCAGATCGCTCGTGCGAACATCGCTCGTCGCGTCGCTGTAGGAGCCAATGGCCAGATCGACATCGCCGCGCCGAAGCGCGGCCATGTCATCGGCCGCCTCCAACTCGAAGCGAATCTCGGCATGTGGGGCCTCCCGTCGAACGAGCGTGACGAGTCCTGCTCCGGCCGCGGCGATGACGGCCTCGTTGGCCCGCACGACAAACGTACGTCGGATTCGTTCGGGCCGCAGTGTTCCTGGACGATCGGTGACCTCGGCGATGGCGGCCATGGTGCGAGCGAGTTCGGGCCGAAGCTGCGCCGCCCGTGGAGTCATCACCACACCCCGACCACTGCGGACGAGCAGTGGATCATCGAACACCCGCCGGGCCCGTTCCAGCGCCCGGCTGGTCGCCGGCACCGACAAATTGAGCCGGGCCGCCGCCCGGGTGACGTTCTCCTCTTCGAGCAGGGTGAGGACCACCGGGAGGAGGTTCAGATCCATTGATTGCACAGAACGCAATAATACCGATGTCATGTATGCAGTAGACGCACACATTGCCGGTCCGTACCGTACTGGTATGCCTGAACCAACCAAGCCCGTCAACTACGCCTTCTTCATGCACGTCCGTACCACCCGGGACTGGCTCAAGCTGGCACCCCGCGACCGGTTCGCCTTCGTGGGCGAAGTGATCCGCCCACTCCTGGCCAAGCATCCAAAGGTGTCGATGCGCTTCTTCGACGCTGAAGCGTTCAGCGCCGAGGTGACCGATGTGATCCTGTGGGAAACGGCCGAGGTCATGGCGTATCAGGCGATCGTCGAAGACCTGCGCGAGACGATGTTCTGGGGCGGCTACTTCGAGGTCGTCGGCATCGTGGCATCAGTCGAAAACGGCTACGCCATCCACTACGGCGTCGACGGGGTCTGACCTTCCAGAACTGCTTCAACGGCCACATCTCCTAGGGTCATCTCCTAGGGTCGATGTCATGATTCATCACATCGTTCTTCTTCGTTGGACCCCAGGCACCGAACTCGAGCGCATCGAGCGATTCACCGCCGCACTTCGCAGTCTCCCGGCGGCCATTCCGGAGATTCGTACGTACGCATGCGGTAGTGGCCTGCGGGAAGGCAACTGGGACTTCGGCATCGCTGCATCGTTCGACAACCTCGACGCCTGGCAGATCTATGACCAACATCCCGTCCACAACGAGGCTCGCACCATCGTTGCTGACTGCATTGCCGATCGCTCGGCGGCGCAGATCAACGTGAACTGACGAGCTACACGCGGCGGCCGAGGAAGGCGGCGAGTTGGTCAGCGTTGGAGGCTCCAGCCGGAGCCTCCTGGGCGAGGCCGAACGGCTTCTTTCCATCGTCGCCGCGGAAGGCGTCGGGGATCGACGACTTCGCCTGGTCGAGCAACGCGGCGGCCAGGTCGGGAGCAAGGTCAGTCGACCGGCCGGTCGATTTGGCCAGGTCCCAGCCGTGCACAAACGTGTCATTCATGGCAAGCCCGATGAATGCCGCCCCCGGCATCGGCCCGATCGGCGTCGTGAGCGTCTTTTCCAACACGCCGTCGGCGGAGAACGCCGCCAGCAGTTTCGACGAGGCCTCGTCGAAGGCGGCATGAAAGTCGCCCGACGCGAAGTCGGTACCGGGCGCGGCGGGCGGCGTGCCGTCGATGCCGGTCAGGAAGAACGATTGCGCACCAATCAAATGATTGATGAGGTCTCGTACCTTCCACGATTCACACGGTGTGTCGGCGTCGAGGTGGTCGGCTGTGATCGCCGCCAGTTCGGCCTTGGTCGAGGCAATGGCGGCTTGCAGCGGTGCGGTGCTCATAGGGAACTCCTGGTTGCGACGGAATGACGACGGATTGACGTCGGAGGTCTACCAGCTCACCGGCCAACCCGCTCGTGCCAGGTTGTGGTCATGTTCTCATCCGGAATCGACGATAATTGCTCCGTAGGTTTCACCTCACGGAGGATCTCATCCATGTCTCATCTCGATACCGCTCTCAAGCGCTCCGGCTCGTTTACTCGCGCCGGCGAGCGCAGCTTCAAGGCCCACCGCGTCTATGACCGGCTGGCCTTGCTCGTGGCCATCACTGCGGTGGTCGGCTCCGGCGTCTACGTCGCCGTCGGCACCGGCGCCAACGTTGGCCCGTTGGTCATCCCGGCGCTTCTCGTCGCCATTGGTGGCGGCTTGCTGGGCTCGTTCAAGCCCGACTTGGCGCAGAAGATTGCCATTCCCTACGCCGTGGCCGAGGGCGTCGTCCTTGGCGCGATCTCGAAGGCATATTCGAACCTCGGCAACGGCATCGTCACACTCGCCCTCGTTGGCACGTCGGCGTTCTTCGTCGGCTGCTTGGTGATGTTTCGCACGGGGACCGTCAAGGTCACGCCGCGATTCACCAAAATGATCGGCGCGGCTTCGATCGCCTTCTTCATCGTGTTGATTCTGCGCCTCGTCGGGGTCCCGATCCCTGGCGTCGCCGACGTCCGTGGTGGCGGCGCGTTGCTGATTGGCGGGATTGGTCTGTTCATCGGCCTGGGGTCACTGTTCGTCGACTTCGAGCGCATCCGCCAAATCGAGGACAACGGCACCATGACCGACAAGGCCGAGTGGTTTCTCGCCTTTCAGCTGATGCTCAGCCTGGTCATGATCTACATCAACCTGTTGCGCATCCTCGGCGCCAGTTCACGTCGCTAGCCATTGTGCCTTGCTGAACGGGCGTCGCCTTCGGGCGGCGCCCGTTTCGCGTTGGTGCGCCGCGGACCCGGCTGTCTGATTTCCGCTCGCTTCGCCCAGGAGGACCAGCCAAGCTGCACGGGTGCCAAAAGTCGTGTCGTCTCGCCTCGTCGACTTCGCCTGTCTCGGGGTGGTAACGGTCTGGGGCGTGAACTTTGTCGTCATGAAGCGAGCGTTGCAACGCTTCGACGTGGCCACCTTCAACGTCGTTCGGTTCACTGGCATGGTGACGCTCGGTTGGCTGCTCCTGATGTTCAACCACCATCGCCGCGGCCATGCGCTTCTGCCTGAATCCGCTGATCGTCGACGCATTGCCTTCGCCGGCGGCGTTGGATTCTTCGGGTATCTCTACGGGTTCACCGTTGGCCTCAGCCACACGAGTGCCTTCTCGTCATCGCTGCTGACCGGCATGTCGTCGCTGTTCGTCGCCTTGCTGCTGTGGGCCACGGGAGCAGAACGATTGAGTCGTCGGCACGTGGCAGGACTGATGCTCGCGTTTGTCGGCGCAGTCGTGTTTGTGATCGGTCGCAGTGATGGGCACGTCGTCGTGAAATGGGGTGACGTGGTGTCACTCGGTGCCGCGTTCCTCTACGCCTCCTATCTGGTGATCAATCGGCCTCTCACCAAGAGGTATCCGGCGGCATCGTTGACAACGTGGTCGATGACGGTCGCCTATGTCGTGGTCCTTGCCGTTGGGGGGCCACTCGTGCACCAACAGGACTGGAGCCGGATCGACGCTTTGGCATGGGTATCAATGGGCTGGGCGATGACACTGCCGGTGTTCATTGCGTGGACGGTGTGGGCGTGGGCCAACGGTCGCGTCGGCGTCGGTCGACCGGCGCTGTTCCTGGTGTTCGTCCCCGTCGTCTCGGGAATCGCTGCTTGGTGGTTGCTCGATGAGAGAGTTCGCGTCCTGCAGATCGTCGGACTCGCCATGGTCGTAAGCGCGCTGCTTATCGGCCGCCAACGCACGGCGGACGCGGCCGGTCGATGCGCAGGACGTGGTGTGCACGATCGTGGCGGGGGCTGTCGGGTTCCAGGTCGCCCGTTGCGATGATGTGGTAACCGGCCGAGAGCAACGCCCGCCACGATGCGTCGTTGGCGCTGTTGACCGGCACGACGAGTGAGCTGAGCGGGGGATCGAACGACCACACCCATTCAGTAAATGCTCGAAGCATCGCGGTGCCGACGCCTCGGCCGACGCACCTCGGATCGCCGATCAGATAGTCGACACTCCCGGCGTCGTCCGGAAAATCAACGAGGCCGACGAGCTCGTCGCGATATCCGGGCTCGTTGACGTAGCGACAGAATTGGACGAAGCCAATCGGTTGATCATCGAGCAGCGCAATGTATCCATCGGTGCTGTCCGTCTGGTCCATCATTGCGCCGAAGTCGGCCTCGATGCCGGCCGGACTCCAGTCGTGATCCCACCACTCGTGTACGTGCGGATCAGCCAGCCAACCGGCGAGCAAGCTCGCGTCGCCACGAGTCAGCGGTCGGAACGAGAGGTTCATCGCTGCGACACTACGCGTGCATATCGTTCCAGCCCTCGAACCCTGAGGGGGCGTGTGGGCCGAGCAGGAGCATTTCGAGGAGCCCGTAGCCCACCACACCGTCGTTGCGAGTGGCGCGCACAAGGTGTTGTACGTGCTGCCATGCCAGGTCTGCTTCGTCGACCTCGGCGGTCACGTACTCATCGTGCCCTCTCTCGTTGGGACCGACGTACATCCCATGTCCCCAGGCGGGATGCATGTAGCCAATGCCCGGCATGAAGAACGTGTTAATCACGTCGAGACGAACAGCGCTCGCGTCGTCGCCATGGCGCAGAGCCATGTCGAAGCAGAGCGCGTGACGAGTACCGGGCTTCCACGTGATCTCATATGTGTGCGTACCTTCGCGCGTCAATGCGGCAAGAGCGACCGGGTCGCCACCAACTGGGGCGAGCTGCGCGTTGTCGTGCCAACGCGTTCCGTCGGGTACCTCGTTCACATCGAAGAGGAGGTTCTGATCGGGGAAGTTGATCGGCGCCCACAGCCAGTAGAACGCCGGACCGGGGCCATCTGGCGCCTGGTTCAACTCGCGGGCCCCGACGCCGCGGATACCCCAGGAGCGATCACGCGTTCCCTGCCACACGTCGTCGCTCACGATGATGCGCTCGCCGTCGTGGTCGATCCATCCCGACCACGTGCCGTTCTGGGTGAGGCGAGTGATGTCGAAGGTGGTGAGGTGACCCGGGGCGTAGCGATAGTGCGGCTCCTCGAATGCCGGTCCACGCGAGGTGAACTCGAGGTTGGCCGAGAGACCGGCCTCAGGGGCTTCCACGGTCACTCGCAGCCGACGCAGTGGTTCAACGATCTCGATCCGGACCGGCCCCACGTGGAGATCGAGACGGTCAGCTCCCAACAAACGCGATCCGCGCACATTGCGCTGACGTCCGTTGCGGACGAGGGAGAACGCTCCGTCCATCACGTTGCGCCCCGGGTATTGACCAAAGGCCACGTGAAATGACGTTGACCCGAACTCCTCGCCGGTCGGGTAGCCGCAGAAGAAGAACCGGTCGTAGAGGTTCTTGTCGGTGCCGGGATCGCGAAACGGCCGAGAAGACTGATGGAGCGGGTACTCGTCGGCCGGCGTGATCACCTTGTCAGTATCGCCGAAGCACGTAGCCTGGCCGGGTGAAGGGCGAACTGCGAGAGATGGAGCGGGCCCACCGGCCCGGTCCCGACAACGGATGGCGCGAAACGTGGGGGTTCACGTTCGCCCAGGAACTGGACCGAGTCGAAGCACGTGGACTAAGCGGGCCAACATGGCTGGGCGGCTTCGTCGAGTGCACCCTTGCCCCGCGCCAGCGTCACGTGTGGTTCACCAGCGGCGTCGTGATCGACGGAAGCTCGTATGTGCTCTGTCGTGACCATGAGCTCGCCCTTCCGGTCGACGCCAACCTGTTCGAGGTTCGCGGTGGCGGACTGTGGATGCACGCCATCTGCGAGACGCCGGGAGAACACTGGACGGTTGCCATGGAGGCCTTCGCGCTCGCCTTCGACGATCCCGCCGAGGCGTGGGGAGATGAGCGCGGCGACCGGGTCGGACTCGCCTTCGACCTTGAGTGGGAGGGCGAACCGAGAGACATCACCACGATCGACGGTGGCTACGAAATGCCCTGCGAGGTCATCGGCGTTCTCCAGCTGGGCGACGACGAATGGGAGATCGATGCCACCGGGGCTCGGTTCCACCAGTGGGGCGACGCGCCCAGCGGCGAGTGGCGCAGCGACGGCGGCGGCCCGGCTGGTGATCGGGTGACACTGGCCGACGCGCCGTATCTCAGTGAGAACGACGACGGGTCGCCCCGGAGGGTCCGCCGCACCCTTGACCGCGTGGGGTCCGACGGGGCGCTGCAGTGGACGTGGGCCGGCCTCTAGGCCCGGCTCTTGGTCGATCTCGGCTTGGGTGGCTACCGTCTAGGCCATGACTGCGCTCAAGACGACGCCCGCGATGTACGACCTCGGCATGTCCGAGAAGGTTCGCCCGCTGTACGAAGCGGTGAAGTCGTTCATCGCTAACGAGGTTGACCCGATCACCGACGAGTTCCATCGCCTCGGCGTTGGCCGCGCCGACCACTGGGGCTACGGCGAAGGACAGCTCGAATTGCTGCAAACCGTCAAGGACAAGGCCAAGGCGAATGGCCTTTGGAACTTCTTCCTTCCCGACTCCGAGACGGGCGAGGGTCTCTCGAACCTTGACTACGCCTACATCGCGGTGGAGCTCGGCAAGAACTCGCTGGCGTCGGAGTGCCTGAACTGCTCGGCTCCCGACACCGGCAACATGGAAGTGCTCGAGCGAGTCGGCACCCCGGCGCAAAAGGAGAAGTGGCTCAAGCCGCTCCTTGCCGGTGAGATCCGCTCGGCCTACGCCATGACGGAGCCGAGCGTGGCTTCGTCGGACGCTAAGAACATCTCCACATTGGCGGTCCTGGACGGCGAAGAGTGGCTGATCAACGGCGAGAAGTACTGGACGTCGGGCGCTGGTGATCCTCGCTGCAAGATCATGATCGTGATGGTCGTCACCAATCCCGACGGACCGCCCCACCAGCGTCAGTCGCAAATTCTCGTACCGATCGATACGCCTGGCGTGGAGAAGCTGGGCGCCATGACCGTCTTCGGGGAAGACGATGCACCCCACGGTCACCTGCACCTCCGTTTCAACAACGTGCGCGTGCCGAAGGAGAACATCCTCCTCGGCGAAGGCCGTGGCTTTGAGATCAGCCAGGTTCGTCTCGGCCCGGGTCGTATTCACCACTGCATGCGGGCGATCGGTTCCGCCGAGCGCGCTCTCGATCTCATGGTCGGCCGCGGTCTTTCGCGTGAGGCGTTCGGCCGTCCGCTCGCTCGCCTCGGCAAAAACCCCGAAGTGATCTCTCGGGCCCGTATCGATATCGAGTCGATGCGTCTCATGGTGCTCCAGGCCGCCAAGGCGATGGACGAACTCGGCAACGCCGAAGCCCGTGTGTGGGTCAGCGCCGTCAAGGCGCTCGTGCCGGAGAAGGTGTGTCAGATCATCGACGCTGCCATGCAGATGCACGGCGGTATCGGAGTGTCGCACTGGACGCCCCTCGCCCGCATGTACGCCAGCATGCGCACCCTCCGCTTCGCCGACGGCCCCGACGAGGTGCACCACATGGTCGTCGGCCGCAGCGAGCTCGCCGCCGGCGAACAGCGCCTCGCCGCCGCCAAGTCCTAGCGGGCCTCAAGCGCGCACCTCGCCACCAGTAGCGCGCACATCGACCGAAATTGGCGACGCTTCGCCGATTTCAGCCCGAGGTGCGCGCCAATCGGCCTGATCTGCGCGCTGACTGGCGGCATCTGCGCGCCGCCGTCGTCCGCAGAACACTCCCGACGTCAGGTCCCCTTGTAGTTGAGGACCTGACGGAGGGCGTGGACGATCTCGACAAGGTCAGCCTGGGCGGCCATGACTTCGTCGATGTCCTTGTAGGCCGATGGGATCTCGTCGATGAGCTTGTCGGCCAGGTCGGCCTGCCACACCCGCTCACCCATCTGCTTACGCAGATCGGTGGCGGTGTGGGTTCGCTTGGCTTCCGTCCGGCTCATCCGACGACCGGCACCGTGGCTGCACGACGTCCAGCTGAGTTCGTTGCCGAGACCACGCACGACGTAGGACTTCGTGCTCACGCAAGACACCGTTCACGTCGTGCGTCTCGCGACGCGCGTAGTTGTGATGGCAGTTGATGCGCTCGACCTCACGACCACGACGCACGAAACGAGTGAACGTTTCGACCGCTCGATCTCGCCTGGTTCCTGCACGGCACGAGCGAGGCCCTTGGCCCTCGCGATGTGACGCTGCGCAAGGGTGTTGCCGACGCCCCGACTCCCGGAGTGGAGGAACAGCCACACCCGGTCCTGCTCGTCGAGGCAGACCTCGAAGAAGTGGTTCCCCGAACCGAGTGAGCCGAACTGCTTTTGCGCCCGAGCGGCGAGGTCGCCGGTCACGGAAACGGGCAGCCCGTGGGTGGCGAACCACCGATCAAACTTGCGGTAACCCTTAGTCCCGCGCTCGTGTCCCTGACCCATACCGGCCGGCACCGCCTTGGCGATTGGTGAGATGGTTTCCATGGTCGTCACCTCCCGATGACAGATCCGAGGATCGCTACGTGCGAAGTTGGGCCGCAGATACTGCCGGAATGGTTGTTCCGTGTCCAGTGATTTTCGGAACGTCGACCTGACGATGCCGGATCGTAAGCTCGCATCGCTGTTGGAGCAGCCCATCGTTCCCCGCCTACAGGGTAACGGCGAGGCTGCGAAGGCCGCGCAGGACGACGGAGAGGGATGCGATGGTCGATTGACCGCCGTCCTCCACGTCACGGAGCGTGGCGAGATGCTGACGGATGGCGGGCTCATTCTCGGCTGACCACGCCTCCACGTGGTTGTCGGTGTCGGCCGCCGTGGAGAGCACGGCGGCGGTGAGGGCGCGGTGTTCGCCGGCAAGGTCATCACGCAGTGCCGACCGAGCGAGGGCGTCCCAGCGATCGTTGCGGGGAAGCGCGACGATGCGCTCCCGCAGCGTGCCGAGGCCGAGGCGTTCGTCGAGTGTGAAGTACACGGTGGCCACCGTGGCGACGTCCGTGGCACGAGAAGTGGCGAGTGCGGTCACGTCGAGGGCGGCGGGAAGCAGGTCGAGGGTGGCGACGCGTAACGCGAGGTCGGGTGACGCAGCGTCGTCGGTCCAGCGGGTTGCACGAGCGGCGACGGTGGCGCGCTCGGCGTCGGAGAACAGCGAGTCGAGAAGGGCGCTCACGTCACTGACCCCGTCGCCGTAGGTCGCAAGGGTTTGGGCCACGTCGAGGGGCAGTCGGCAGTGCTGAAGCAACCACCGGCTGACCCGTTCCACCACGCGGTCTACCTCGAGCAACATTGACACGGTCGTTGACTCGGAGGCGGTGTCCTGGCCCCGAATCGCCGACCACAACGGGTCAGCATCCACGAGCCGACTTGCCGCAGTATGCGCACGTAGGACATCGCCGACCGACGAATGAGTCTCTTCCTGGAGCCGAAATACGAACGTGACACCATTTCGATTCACGACTCGATTGACCACACTGGTGGCGATGATTTCTCGTCGAAGGGGGTGAACGTCGATGGCCGTGCTGAATCGTTTACGAAGCAGCGGAGGGAAGTACGCGTGCAGAACATCTCGCATCGACGCTTCGTCGAAACCTTCGGCCAGGAACTGCTCGCTCAGCGAGAGCTTGGTGTAGGCGAGCATCACGGCGAGTTCCGGAGCGGTGAGGCCCGCCCCTTGTGCTTTGCGCTCCATGAGTGCATCGGTGTCGGGGAGGGCTTCGAGGGCGCGATCGAGCCGTGCCGTCTGTTCCAGATACGTGAGATGGCGCCCGTGCGTTTCCAGCATGGCCGGAGCGAGAGTCACGGCGTTCACCAGTGCTTGGTTCTGATCAACGTTGTCGGCCAGCACGAGGGCGGCCACGTCGTCGGTCATGGCCGCCAGCACGTCGTTGCGATCCGCCGCGGCCAGAGTCCCGGTCACGACGGCGCCGTCGAGGAGGATCTTGATGTTGACCTCGTGGTCGCTCGTGTCGACGCCGGCGGAATTGTCGATGGCGTCGGTGTTGATGAGCCCACCGCGGCGAGCGAACTCGATCCGGGCGCGTTGGGTAAGACCGAGGTTGCCACCCTCACCGACGATCCGACATCGCAGCTCATCGGCATTCACTCGCAGTGCATCATTGGTGCGGTCACCGGCGGCGGCATGGACTTCGTCGCTCGACTTCACGTAGGTACCGATACCGCCGTTCCAGAGTAGATCGACGGGTGCCTGCAACAGCTGATGAATCAACTCGGTCGGGCTCATCACCACGGGTTGGCGTCGGTCGATGCCGAGCGCGGCACATGCTTCGGCCGACACCGGAATGGTCTTCGCGGAGCGTGGCCACACGCCTCCTCCGGCTGACAGAACGGTCCGGTCGACGTCATCCCACGACGACGAAGGGAGCCGGAACAATCGCTGCCTCTCGGCGAATGACATCGCCGCGTGGGGCGCAGGGTCGAGCATCACGTGGCGATGATCGAAGGCGCCGACCAACGCAATGTGCTCCGACAGCAACATTGCGTTGCCGAACACATCGCCCGACATGTCGCCGATGCCCACGACGGTGATGGCGTCGGAGGGCTTTCGGCCAAGGCGACGCAGGTGCTGCTTTACCGACTCCCACGCGCCGCGAGCGGTGATGCCCATCGCCTTGTGGTCGTATCCGGCCGACCCACCGGAAGCGAACGCGTCGCCGAGCCAGAATCCACGAGACACGGCGATCTCGTTGGCGATATCGGAAAACGTGGCCGTGCCCTTGTCGGCGGCCACCACGAGATAGGAATCGTCGCCGTCGTGGCGGACCGTCCGCCGTGGCGGCACCACCTCGCCCTCAACGAGGTTGTCGGTAAGACCGAGCAACGTCGTGATGAAGAGTCGATAGCAACGGACCACTTCCTCCTGCATGAGCCGACGGTCGGCGAAACTTCGTCGAGCGATGAATCCGCCCTTGGCGCCGGCCGGAACGATCACCGCGTTCTTCACTGCCTGGGCCTTCATCAGACCGAGGACTTCGGTGCGGAAGTCCTCCGGCCGTTCCGACCAACGCAGGCCACCACGAGCGACGGCGGCCATGCGGAGATGGACACCTTCCACCGTCGGTCCGTGCAGAAAGATTTCGAAACGCGGTCGCGGAAATGGCGCGTCGGCAATACGTCCCGTTTCCAGTTTGAGGCCGAGCACCGCGAGCGGTTGGTTGTGCTCGTCGAGCTGGAACCAGTTGGTGCGAACGGTGGCCTCGATGAGTCCAAGCAACGCGCGAAGGATGCGGTCCTGATCGAGCGAAGGAACGGCGTCGAGCGACTCAACGATCCGGGCGCGGTGCCATGCTTCAACATCAACTGCTTCGGCCCGGTCGACATCAGGATCAAACCGGGCGCGGAACAGGCCGACGAGGTCAGCGGTAATGGAGCCATGGTCGACCAGGGTCGTTTCCACGTAACCCTGACTGAGTGAGAAGCCGAGTTGACGGAGATAGGCCGCATAGGCACGAAGGATTTGGACCTCTCGCCAATTGAGTGAGGCGCTGACGACGAGTCGGTTGAATCCGTCGTCGGTGGCCTGACCGCCAAGCAGGGCGACGATGGCATCGTGCAGACGTTGCTCGGTCGATTTTTCGGTGAGGGGCGCCACGTGCGTTCCGGCCGCGTTGGCGGTGAGATCGTGGATCCAGACGGCACGCTCGCCGGCATTGACCTGCGTCGCCCGTTCGTCGCTGACCCGCACACCGAGGTTGGCCAACATCGGCAACAGGTCGGCGAGGTCGAGCTGTCGTTCGGGGACGTAGATCTTGAGGTGGGCGTGGTCGTGGTCGCCGTGCGCGTCGTCGTCCACGTGGACCTCGGGCTCTCCGGTGCCGAGCACATTGGCCACGTGGAGGACTTCATCGACGGCGACATGCGGAGGAACGACGGCCATGAACTCGGGCGGGAAGGCGTTGGCAAACCGAGCCATGAGCGACGCTCCGGCATCGTGGCCGGCGCGGTGGATGAGCGCGTCGCGCAGGGCATCGTCCCAGGATCGAACGGCCTCGGTGACACGGTGCTCGACCTGGGCTAGATCTGGTTCGGTGAACTCGGCACCGTCGGCGAGATGAATGACGAGGTACAGACGAGCGAGCGACGACTCCGTAAGCGAGATGGAGAATTCGCTCCGCTCGCCACCGAGGCCGTCACGCAACGCTGCTTCCACCCGACGACGGACCTCGGTGTTGTAACGATCGCGCGGGAGATAGACGACCGCCGTCCACACGCGGCGATGGACATCGCGTCGAGTGAACAACCGCACCCGCCGGCGCTCCTGCAACTGGACCACACTCATCGCCGTCGTGAGCAAATGGTCAGGAGACGCCGCGAACAACTCGTCGCGCGGGTAACTCTCCAACACTGTCTTCAGTTCCTTTCCCGCATGACCGGTGGTGCTCAGACCCGAGCGAGCGAGGACGGTTTCCACCCGGCGGCGAAGGACCGGAATCGTCGACGGACTGGCGTAGTACGCCTCACTGGTGAAGAACCCCACGATGCGTCGCTCGCCGATGATCCGGCCATCGGGCGAATATCGCTTCGTGCCGATCACGTCGTAGGGGCCCGGCCGATGGACGACGCTATCGATGGCCGTTTTCGTGATGAGCAGCACGTCGGAAGCTCGCCAATCGTCGGACGCCACGAAGGGGAGCGCCCGATGATCTGCCATGATCCCGAGTCCGGAACCGCCTTCCTGCATGAGGCGATCGTCGACGTGGGCAAAGTCGGCGGCACCGAGCAGGGTGAAGTGATTGTCGGCCATCCAGCGCAAGAGTGCGGCCGCTTCGCCCCGGTCGTCGGTCGACGACGATCTTGTCGGCTGCGCCTCGATCTCATCGGCCAACTCACGGGTCCGCTGTCGAAGTTTTGTCCAGTCATGCACGGCGGCGCGCACGGAGTCGAGAGCAAGACGGACTTCTTCAACAACGCGTTGGAGTTCGTCCTCGTCGGTGATCTGCTGCACCTCGACGTTCATATGAGATTCAGCACTCGATGGTTCGTCGCTCGTCGCAATCGAACCAATAAGTGCGCGTATGGTCCCATCGACGTTGCGCTGTACGTGGAGAACCGGGTGGATGATCAGCTCAACCCGAAGGCCGCGTCGTCGCACCGCCATGGCGACGGAATCGACAAGAAACGGCATGTCCTCGGTGGCTATCTGCATGATCGACCCGGGCGCGTCCCAGCCCGAGAACTCGGCCGATGGCGTGATCACTCGAACCAGGGTCTCGCCAACGCGACGCGTGGCCACGAACTGCCAGTGCGAGGACAGGGCAGACACGAGGTCGGCGGCCCGTCGATCGGTGAGGTCGTTGGTCGACACTCCGGCAAAGGCCTGACGGGGGAGATCTTGCGCGCCGGGCACGCCATCGTGCCCGGGGAGCTCGCTCCACCGTCGATCGAGCTCGCTGAGCACGCTGGCTCGTGGCAGATCCTGAGCTTCGGTGGCGACATCCGACATAGCTACCCTTTGCGTTTGCTCCCGGGATCCGTAGTTTGTCCCGGTCCGGCCGAACCTAGCGGAATGCCTGCGAAGAGTGACGGGAAGGGAACAAAAGACGAGGCAAAGTCTTCGCTAATTCTCAGAAATGCGACAGGCGGTGGCGTCTGCCTGTGGTCGGATGCGGGCGATCCACGGTCGCGTGCCGCGTGATGACGACCGATCGGGGATTTCTATGGAGATGCGCCCGGGCCCGGTTAGGGTCACAAGGTCTCGGCTGCTCAGTTCCTCGGCCCGACTGCGGGCGTTGACGGTGGTGGGCCCGCCGGCGGTGAGGGTCCATCGCTCCCCCCCGATGGGGAACTGCAGGTCGACGTAGGCACTCTCGCCGATAACTTTGAAGGTGGTGCACCGACCCTTGGTTTCGGCGAGAACGTTCGATGCGTCGACGATGTTCGGCGGGGATCCGGAGAAGTCAAAGGCAGCTGCGTCAGGCGTCGCTGGTGTGGCGCCATCCTGTTGGCGGATGAAGACGAGCGCGTCGAAGTAGTCGACCAGCCGGCGCTCGTTCTCCGTCCGCGGCGTTGGCACCGTGGTGCCGATCGGGCTCCGTCGATCGCCAACCAGACTGTTCAGGCGAGCGGCACTCACCTGGGGAGCGAACTCCGGATCGGGTTGGAACGTGGCGTCGAAGACGATGCCCGCGGCCTCGGTCCGAAGGAATGCCGACAGCGCCACGTGGGTCCGGTGATTGTCGGTTCGAAAGTCGTTGAGCGTCGTGCGGAACGGACCGGTGCCACCAACGATGGCGGTGACGATTCCGGCGATGGCGAAAGGGGTGACGATCACACGGGCTCGGCTTGGGACGCGCCAACCGCGCAGGGCCTCTGTGGTCAGGAGCGCCACCTGCACGCCGATCACGTAGACGTATCGACCGCTGTCCGGCAGCGCGTTGCCGGCACGGCCCCACGACATCAAGGTCACGTCGACGATAAGGCCGACCGCGAGCGCGATGAGCCGGGCGCCATCAAGGGAGCGTCGACGTTTCATCATCAACGCAAAGAGGGCTATCGCCGCGACGAGGGCAACGACGGTGGAGCCGCGACTAGGTTGCCCCAACAGTCCCGCCGTTCCGCTGGCGAGGACCTGACCGCCAAAGGTGATGCTGGAGCTCAATGCGGCGGCGTCACGTCGACCGTCGCTCTCGTTGAGATACCAAACACCGAACATCGCCAACGGACCACCGACGGCTATCGCCCATCGCCACCCCTCACGACGCATCCACGCTCGTGCCTCAGCGATACTGCGAAGTCGCGCCACGCGATCGATCCCAACGGTCACCACGCGAGCGAGTCCAAGTCCAGACGCGGCAACAGCAATCACGTTGGCCACGCCAACGGCGACCGTTCTTCGTTCCCGGGCGTCGACGATGTTCAGAGCGGTGATGCCGGCGGCAAGGGCAATGGTGAACGCCATCACGATCGGTGACAGAACGATCGGTGCGCCGCGGCCAAGGAACGCAATAATGAGTGCCGGCACCAGCGCCGGCCAGGCGCCAAGACGGCGACGGGCGTAGATGTAGAGCGACACCACGACGGCACCGTGGAACAGGGCAGCGATACCGACGAGTGCCGGATAGCTGTAATGCGCTAGGCGACCAACGGCACGGTAGATCCCGACAAGGAGCATCACCGGATGTCCGTTATGCGGACTTAACCATTGATCGGCTTCACGAGGAATGAACGTTGGTGTGCCACCCCGCCGATCCAGCACGAAGTTCCAGTCGTCGAACGACACGATCGTGTTCTGCATCCACACCACGCAGCTTGCTGCCACTCCGACGACGGCGACGAGGACGATGGCAAACGGAAGTCGGTCTCGTCGCACAGCCATCACCTGCATTCTGGTCTGTCGCTCCATGTTTGCCCGCCGGATTCCAGCCGAACCGTGGTGTCGGCAACTCCTTAGATGCGGAGCGGGAGTTGGAGGTTGGGTGGTCGGCTGGGGTGTTGGGTACCTTCGGGTCCGGTGAAGATCACGGTGGTGGTGGCGCTGCCGGTGGCGGTCCAGTCACCTTGGTGAATCATCGTGTGGTGGCGTCGACACAGTAGGCAGCAGTTGTCGCCGTTGGTCGGTCCGCCGCGGATCCAGTGTTTGATGTGGTGTATGTCGGTGAAGGCAGCAGGCATGTCGCAGCCGGGGAATCGACAGGTGCGGTCGCGTTTGGACACCGCTTTGCGCAGGGCGGGCGACACGACCTGTGTTTCGCGCCCCAAGTCGAGGACGATGGAAGGGCCAGCGGTGAGGATCCGGGCGATGGTGGAGTCGCAGCAGGTTTGGACCAGGGACCAAATGTCGATCCCGTTGAGCGAGTACGGCGTTTCGGCGTTCCCCGTGAGGTGCGCGTTGGTGATGCGATCGAGGTCGACGGTGATGTGCACGTGGGCCCGGTTGATTGACCCGCCGACGCCTTTTGCGACAGCATCGTGGTGGTCCAAAAAGAATTGGGCGATAAGGATCAGGGCGTCGGCGCGTTGTTGGGCTGGGGTTCGGGTGTCTTTCGGTGGTTCCAGTTCTTTCGGCGCACTGCGGTCTTCGAGAGTTTCGTCGTCGCCTGGTGCTTCTTTGATGCCGAGTTTGTGGGCCGCAGCCAGTGCCGCTTGCAGTACGGCGGCGTCGGCACCGTTAAGCGTTCCTTCGATGATGGTGTCACCGTCGAGGATCTCACCGAGACGTACCTCCGACACTGTGGGTGCCGGGTTGGGCACCTCGCCGCTGTCGTCGGCGGTGGCCGCAGCGATTTCGGC
>JANLQX010000457.1:0-2983 GCA_031368095.1 Actinomycetes bacterium
AACGAGCAGGTTCGAGAAGCTCTTTAAGCCGAGTTGGAAGGCCGTGCTCGGAGACCGTTCACTGAGCCCGGCGGCAATACGTCCAAACGCCGTTCTCGAGCCGGTGGCAACCACCACGCCGGTTGCCGTTCCCTGGTGAACAACCGTACCCATCAATGCGCACGAGGCCAAGCCCGGAGCCGAATCGTCAGCCGCCACCGCGGTTGCGGTCTTCGCCGACGAGGCCGATTCACCGGTCAACACCGCCTCGTCACACTCCAACCTGGAAGTCGCCACCAGCCGTAGATCCGCCGGAACAATGGCGCCCACAGAAAGTTCGACCACGTCACCGGGGACGAGGTCGCCCACGTCGATCGTCGCTCTGTCCCCATCACGCCACGTCACGACCTGGTGGCGGATAGTCGAGTGCAGCGCCAACGCCGCTCGCTCCGATCGATACTCGTTGGTGAAGCCCAGCCCAACACTCAGCACGAGGATCACGGCGATGATGACCGCGTCCGTCGAGTCGCCGACCCCCGCCGACACCGCCGCCGCACCGGCAAGGAGGAGCAGAAGCGGATTGCGGAGTTGACGCATCAGCACCGCGCGAATGGTCACGCGATGTTCGGCCAGGACGTTGTGCCCGCCGGCTTGCAAACGTTGCGCCGCCTCCGGGGAGGACAAGCCGGCGCGGGTCGAGTCCAACGACGCGAAAACTTCATCGACTGACTGAGCGGCTGCTGACGCAAGCTCTACGGGAGTCATGGGTGATGCGGACAAGGGCACCTGAATCCGAAGAGAACCGACGAGATTCGCTGCCCTACCCAGGCAGAGCGCCCGACAAACACTGAATGATGTTTCAACGCAAACGCAGTGGGTAGAAAAAGGCATGAGCGCGAATTTTCGACTCGGTCGCCGCCGCTACCCGGGCGGCCTCTTCGGGTTCATCATGGGAACAAACAGGTGGGTGTTCCGGGTGATCGCCGATATCGCCCTCATGACCGATGAGTATCCGCCGTTCCATTTCGACGGCGGACCGACCGATCCCTGTCGCAGCACGGTGGCAGCCGCATGAGCACCACGACGAAGTCGGCCGCTTCAGCCGAGTTCCTTTGGATTCCCCTTGGCGCCGGCCAGCGAGTCGTCAGGATCAGCGGCAAAGCGTTTGAAGCTGTGACTGCCCTTTGGCACCGACGATCGCGGTGCGACTTGTACCACGCAGCCCTGATCATTACCGTTCCTGAAGGCCGATACACCGTCGAGATGACACCGATCCCCGATGGTCGGGGCACGGAACGCGGCGTGGTGGCCGAAGGTCCGGTCGGGCTTAGGGCGCTAGGCCAGTTTCGACTCTTTCGGTACGAAATCCGGCGATGGCGCGGCGGCACCATTCCCAATGCCGACGAAGCCGTAAGCACGACAATACTCAGCGTCGATCAAAGCTTCGCTCAGCGGCTGCTTGACCTGCTCCCCGGGGTTCCTACGGCGGTATGGGGGCGAGACGAACTTCACGCCGGCGAGATGTGGAATTCCAACTCGGTCGTCGCTTGGCTACTCGCCCGAGCGAACTTCGACATGACCACACTGCACCCGCCGGCCGGCGGTCGGGCCCCCGGCTGGAACAGTGGCCTAGTCGTCGCCGCCAGGACGAGGGACCCGGAGCATCAACACGTCCGAACCGGCAGGTGAAGTCCCGGCTCGATCCCGGCTGGCGACTACGACGAGACGAGTCCGGCTACGACGTTGATGGTGACGGCGACGATGACCGTGCCGAAGACGTAGGAAAGCAGTGCCTGGCGCAGCACCGTCCGCCGAATGATGCGACTTTTGATCTGGGTGTCTGACACCTGGAATGTCATCCCGATGGTGAAGGCCAGATAGGCAAAGTCGAGATAGTCGGGTCGTGCCTCGTCGCCGAAGTCGATTCCGGTACCGCCCTCGGCGGAATAGAACTCGTGCGCGTATCGGAGCATGAAGACCGTATGAACGACCGCCCACGAAAGCACCACGACCATCACTGACAAGACGGTGAGGACGACCTCTCGCCAGCCCGTGAGTTTGCTGGCTCGCACTAACCCGAAGATCACGCCGCCCAAACTCATGACCGACGAAGTGACGAGCAGGGCGCCAGCTTCGGCCCGTGTGTCGTCTTGGGCAGTGGCCGCCCTGGACGTTTCGTCGGCTGAACACCCGATCACGTAAGACCACGTGATCGCCAAAAAGATGGCCGCGGCAATGGTCCAGCCACCGACGACGGCGAACGGCCACGATCGGAACCCGACACCGCAGATCGCGCCGGCGACGATCCCGCCACCGAGCGACAACGCGGCACGAGCGCGGTGGCCTCCCTCTTGGGCTGGCCGCCGCGCTCGCGCTGCGTGCGAATGTTTTGCTGTCTTCAGGGCCACGCATCCATCATGACGCTGAAGTTGTCAATCAAGCAGCCGCGGACTTGCGTGAATCGCGAATCGCCTTCACTTCCTCGTGGGCTTTGACGACGTCAGTCTTTTGCCGAACAAGAACGAGGCGAAGGCCGGTTGATAGATCCGGTGACTCCAACGCCTTTTCGAATTCCTCAACCGCATGCTCTTCGCCCTGAACAGCAGCGTCGAGAGCGCCCACCGGGTCAGACCCGGAAACGGCATCCTTCAGGGACATCCATCCCCGATGGATCGCCGCGGCAATGGTTCCGCTTTCTTCGATCGGGTCGCCGTAGTCCTTGGCCATCGCCTGAAGTTCGTTATAGAACGAACTGCGCTGCTGGCTCAGGCGACGGAAGGTGGTCGCCACTTCCGGGGAATCGTGTTCCACGAGATCGGCGGCCTTGGCAAAGCCTTCTTTGCCATTTTCGAGGGTCTTCATGAGGTCGCTGGTGACATTCTTGTCGGTCGACATAGGTGCTCCTTGTACGTGACCAAATCGGTCGTTGTGGGGGACTCACCTGCTACCCCACCGACCTGCCGGGGAAACTTCAAAGGTCAACATCTTCCGCAAAATTGTGATC
>JANLQX010000047.1:0-8102 GCA_031368095.1 Actinomycetes bacterium
ATCGGCGCTCAGCAGCTCCACGTCGAGACCGAAGCTCTTCGCCGTTGTGGCCTGACGTTTCACCTCCGTCCATCGCTCCGGAGTGCACGCCAGACGCAACCCGCCGTTCATCTTCCATCCCGTGGCCTGCCCGGTCTCGGCTTCCAGGCGTTGATACAGGGCAACCGACTCGCCCAAGAGTTGCGTGACGTTCGCACTCGTCCGAAGCTGCCCAACGAGGCCGGCGGCATGGAAGGTGCTGCCCGACGTCACCTTGTGTTTCTCGACCAGCACCGTGTCCGTCAGTCCGAGCTTGCCCAGGTGGTACGCCGTCGAACAGCCCACGATGCCGCCACCGATCACGACGACACGAGCAGAGGACGGCAGGTCGGCCACGTGGCGATCTTGCCACGTGCGACCCGTACTATGACCTGTCCGTCGTCGCCGGCGGACGTGTCTATCCCCTACAAGGAGTCTTCGAATGAGCATCGTGTCGCTTGGTGGCAACCCCGCCCATACCTCCGGTGAACTTCCCGCCCTCGGTGCTGCGGCGCCGGCGTTCTCTCTCGTCAAAGGTGATCTGTCGCTGATCTCCAACGCCGACCTGGCCGGTCAGAAAGTCGTCATCAACATTTTCCCGAGTGTCGACACCCCAACGTGCGCAACCAGCGTCCGCAAGTTCAACGCCGCCGCGTCCACGCTGGAAAACACCGTGGTCCTTTGCGTCTCGGCTGACCTTCCGTTCGCTCAGGCCCGCTTCTGTGGTTCCGAAGGCCTGTCCAACGTGATCACCGCCAGTTCGTTCCGCTCGCCGGCATTCGGGGCCGACTACGGGGTTACCCTCACCGATACCGTGCTTCAGGGTCTCCTTGCCCGCGCGGTCGTGGTCCTCGACGAGACCGGAACCGTCATTCATTCCGAGCTGGTGTCGGAGATCGCCCAGGAGCCGGACTACGACGCCGCTCTCGACGCACTGAAGTAAGCGCGCCGTCTTTCGAGGCCGCGCTGGTGGATGGGCCCGGAGTGTTTCCGGGCACATCCGCCGAGTTGGCGCGCTCTTTCAACTATCGTTAGCTCCTGCAAGGAAACAGTCCGTTTCTTCGCGGTCGAAGTGCAGCGCGTAGCGCACCTGGTTCTGCCCTTACGGGCGCTCATCGTTTTCGGTGGCCATGCATCAACGGCCACCGCCATACAAACGAATCGAGCATCACTTCCGTGTCCATCACGACGTCTGACCACGCGTCAGCAGTTCCGCAATCCCTCCCCACGTTCGCCGATCTCGGCGTCCCTGCCCCGATCGTCAGCGCGCTTCGTAACGCCGGCGTCGAGCAACCGTTTCCCATTCAGTCGGCCACCCTTCCGGACTCTCTCGCCGGACGTGACGTCCTCGGCCGCGGCCGCACCGGCAGCGGCAAGACCATCGCCTTCGCCATTCCGACCGTCGCCGCCCTCGCCGCCACCAGCGGCCGCCGTCGACCGAGTCGTCCCCGTGCCCTGATTCTCGTGCCGACGCGCGAGCTGGCCAATCAGGTCACCGAAGTGATCCGCCCGCTGGCCAAGGCCATGGGGCTGCGTCATTCCGCCATCTACGGGGGAGTCGGTCAGAACCCTCAGGTCAACACCCTGCGCGCCGGCGTTGACATCGTCGTTGCCTGTCCGGGACGCCTGGAAGACCTCATTCAACAGGGCCACTGCCGCCTCGACGATGTTGAGGTCACGGTGCTCGACGAGGCCGATCACATGGCTGATCTCGGCTTCCTTCCGGCCGTGCGCCGCCTTATGGACGCCACGCCTCGCGCCGGTCAGCGGCTGCTGTTCTCCGCCACGCTCGACAACGGCATCGACGTCCTGGTCAAGCGGTTCCTCGATCGGCCCGTCGTGCATTCCGTCGACCCCGCGATTGCGCCCGTGTCCACCATGACGCACCACATTTTTGCGGTGACGTCGGCCGATAAAGCGACCGTGGTCCGCGAACTCGCTGCTGGCCGCGACAGGTCGCTGTTGTTCATGCGGACGAAGCACGGCGCCAAGAAGCTCGCCCAGCAACTCACAAAGTCCGGCATCCCGGCCGTCGAGCTGCACGGCAACCTCTCGCAAGGTGCTCGCGAGCGCAACCTTGCGGCGTTCGCCGATGGATCGAGCAAGGTGTTGGTGGCCACCGACATCGCCGCTCGCGGCATCCACGTCGATGACATCGCCCTGGTGATCCACGTCGATCCGCCGGCCGAGCACAAGGCGTACCTGCATCGTTCCGGCCGCACGGCGCGAGCCGGCGCCGAGGGCGTCGTCGTCACGATGATGACGCCCGACCAGGTCTCTGACGTCAAGGCCCTCACGAAGGCCGCCAGCATCCAGCCGACCGTCACGCGTGTGGCACCCGGCCACGATGCCATCACCGACCTCGTTGGGGAGGCAGCCGAATACGTCACGCCGGCGCCGGTTGTCGTCAAAGCACCACAGCCTCAGCAACAGGCCCCACGACGTGGCGGCGCACCGGCCGGACGCGGGACACGAAACGACGGACGGGCCCGCAGCACGGGCGGCGCGGGCGGGGCGAGCGCCTTTGGTCGCCCTTCCGCAGCTCCGGCCCGCTCCTCCGGAAATGGTGCGAACGGCCGCCTCGCGGGATCCGCCAACGGTCGGCCGGCAACGGCAACCGGTCGCCCGCACGGCGGCGGATCAGGGCGCCCCGCCAGTTCTCGTCCGGCCAGTTCTCGCCCGGCCGGTTCTCGCCCCGGTGCTTCGGGCTCCGGACGCCAGAGCGCAGCGCGCTAAGAACGCTCGTCAAGGAACGCAAACGCCAGCACGGCGTCGCGCGTCACCGACGCCGATACCGAGGCAACGTTTTTGGCGTCGGCGGCATCGTCGCTGACTGCCGGCAGGAGCGCATCGAATCGGGTTGCCCGTTCACGTTTCGGCGTGAACGGGAACGACCTGTCGGGGGTCGACAGCATCACCACACCATCGAGCACCACGGCGGCCAGGGCATCACCGAGGAGCACATGTGCGCCGCAACCAAGGTGCTCCACGCTCCATCGCGGCCGTCCGTGGCCATGACCGCGCCGAACCATCAGGTTCACGTCGTCGACGGGTCCACCACGCAACGACACAACCGCCGATTCATTGCCGGAAAACTGGATCGATTCGAAGCGATTGATCGTTTCCCGACGGTCACCGATCCGCAAGTCCATGGCGCCCCCCGACGCAATCACCAGGGCACGATCGACACCGGGAAGGACGGAGAAGGCACCATCGTCATCGACCCGGGCGATACTTATTCGCCAGGTCCAGTCGTCGGTCGCCGGGAACGCCACCACCTCCCGGGTAATTCCCCGACCGTTCGCCCACGCCATGGGTCGGTGTTCGGCCGCGGCCTGTCGTCGCACCGCATCAGCCTGACATCCTCGTAGGGTCGCCATGGTGAACACCCGCAAACTTCGACCGACGGGTAAGGCCCTACGGACCATTGGAGCCGTCGGTGGCATTGTCGGCCCGGTCACCTTCGCTGGCGCGTGGCTCGTCGGGTCGCGGCGCACGGCCGGCTACTCGATGGTCAATGACGCCATCAGCCGGTTGGCGGCCGTCGAGGCCAGCACTCGCCCACTGATGACCACGGGATTCGTCGCCTTCGGTGTTGGTGTTTCGGCCTTCGGGCTGGGTCTGCGAGCATCGTTACCCGGACCGGCCTGGACGACGGCGGTCGCAACGGCGGTCGCCACCCTTGGGGTGGCCGCATTTCCGCTCGATCGTTCGTCGGCGATCGATACCGCCCACGGTGTCGCGGCGACTATCGGCTACGTCACGCTGGCGGCCACCAGCCTGTTGGCAGCTCGTTCTCTCCACCAGCTGGGGCAAACCACCGCGGCGAGGCTTTCACAGTCGGCCGGAATCGTTACCGCGGGCTGTTTGGCCGTCACTGCACTCGGACCGGCCCACGGGCTGTTCCAGCGAATCGGAGTGAGTGTCGGAGATACCTGGATCGTCGCCGCGTCAATCGTCATGCTCCTCCGGAAACCTAGCTCGCCCAAAATCGGCCACCACGCTCCTCAGGCAACTCTTCCCCCAACATGAGCTAGGTCGTACGTTGGAACCGTGGCGCGCTCCCAACTCCCTACTTGAGGCCTACTTCAAGCCCAGCGCGGCTCGCTCCTCGTCGGTCAGTTTCGACATAGCCGCGCTTCGAGCCGCCTCCGCCGCCGCCTTTTCGGCGGCCGCTTTTGCCGCCGCGGCCACAGCGGCACTCGCTGCTGAAGTCGCCGCCGTGGGAGCTGCTGCGCTGACCGCCGTTCGGGCGCCGACACGGAGAGCACGGAGGGCAATATCGAGGCCCATGGTGAGCTCGCCCGCGAGGAATTCCGGCGCACCATCTCGTCCTGCGAGATCGATGATCTGATCGCCCAGCGCGTCGAGCGCAACGTTGTTGGCGTGCGCGGCCAGCGCCACGCTGGTAAACCGCTCGTAGTCCGCCTCCATCAAGGACGAGACATCGACGGAGTCGGCAAAGGCCGACCACGCAGCGGACACAGCAGAGGGAAGAGCCATGATGTCAACCCTACCGACTGGTGTTGGCGGAAGAACTAATTCATCCACTCGAAACGAAGCGACCGTCCCCTGTCTGCGACCATGAATCATGGCGTTTGCGACCCTCTCGACTCTGCTCAGCACCCAGGCTGCCCGGAACCCTGACCGACCATTTTTGCGATGGAGCGACCGCAATCGGACAATGACGTTCGCCGAGGTCGACGATGCCGCGGCGCGTGCCGCGGCCGTGCTCCGTTCGTTGGGTATCGGCACAGGAGACCGGGTTGGTCTGCTGGCCCACAACGGGCTCGACTACCTCGTCGCCATGTTCGGCGCGTGGCGACTCGGTGCCATAAGTGCACATATCAGTGTCATGACTGGCCATGAGCTCGCCGACTATGTCAACGCATGCACGCCAAAGGTGTTGGTGTATACCCACGATTTATTCGACGCTATCGAACGCGACCGGGCGTCGATGCCTTCGATCGATCACTACCTGTGCATGGACGGAGCGCAGCCCGGGGCGACTGCGTGGGGTGAGCTTCTCGGTGCTGCCGATCGGTTGGAGGAACACAGCACCGATGCCTCGCTCCCGGCCCATCTGTCGTTCACATCGGGTTCCACCGGCAAACCGAAGGGCGCCGTACTTGCCCACGAGTCCACGGTGCGGGCCAGCGCCTGCATCGCCGAGAGACTCCGACTGACGCCCGACGACCTCACCCTAGGCGCCACCTCACCGGCCAGTTCCTACGGTCTTGTCGCCCACTGGCTCCCCGGCCTGCATCGGGGCATGTGCGTGGGTCTACGAAAGGCCTGGGACCCCGCCGCGGTCTACGACGACATCGTTGCACAAGGGGTTACCTACCTTGCGTCGAATCCTCCTCAGCTCAATGACCTGCTCGCTGAATCGCGTCGACGAGGGAGCGCACCATCTCCCCTACGACTCGTCGTCTCCGGAGGCGAGGCTGTGCCGTCGGCACTCAAGGCGGCCTACTTCGACGAACTCGGCGTGACCTTCTGCGAGAGCTACGGACAAAGTGAGCTCGGCGGATTCGTCGCCCTCGCCCGTCCTACGCGACCGGCTGACGAACTCTTCGGCGCGGTCGGAGAGCCACTTCCCGATAAGGACGTTCGGGTGCTCCACGAAGGCGTCGAGGTGCCGATCGGAGAACCTGGCGAGCTCTGTATCCGCGGCGGCTTCATGTGGGGGTACTGGAACGATCCGGCTCGCACAGCCGAGACTCTTCGCGATGGCTGGCTCCACACCGGCGACCTCGGCCGCATGGCGCCGACCGGTCACGTCACGACCCTTGGTCGATACGGTGAGCGCATTCAGACTCCCGACGGTCTCGTCCTTCCGCGCCCAATCGAAGAAGCGCTGTGCGCCGTCAGTGCGTCGGTCCGCCACGTCGCCGTCGTGCCCGCCGACGATGGCCCGCGAGCAGTCGTGGCTCTCTGGCCCGATGCCGTGCCCACCAACGCCGAGGCGTTGCTCCTGGCGTATCGCGACCGCCCAGGCGCCGATCAACGACTCGTCAGTGTGGTCGTGATCGATGAGATGCCGATGACGTCGACCGGCAAACTCGACCGGGTCCGCCTCCGTCGTGACTACGGTGTGGGCGAGTTCTGATCGTTGCTGCAGCTAGTGCAACGACGCCACGATCCCCACGCCCGGCTCTGTGCTTGATCGTTGCTGCAGCTAGTGCAACGACGCCACGATCCCCACGCCCGGCTCTACAACACCGCTGTGTATCGAATGCCACGCCGCCTCCGCCGAGGCCGGACCGTAGTGTTCCTCGACCGTCAGCCATTTCCTGCTGGCGTCGAGAAAGGCGGTCAGTCCGTCGCGTGTTCGGCGGGCGTACTCCGCTGGTCCCCACGCCGCCAACGAACCGTCCATCGAGGTCGGGGCAAAGAACAAGACGGGCCGCGGTCCGGCCGGGACCATTGCCGGCGCCGAGTCGTGATGACTTTTTCCGACGACCATCGAATGGGCAATCTCGTCTCCGAGGCGACCGTGAATCGCCGCCACGGCGTCCCCTGCTCCAGCCATGTCAACCAGCACCGCAGGGACAACGTCGATCTCGTCGAGCTCGCCGTAGGTCACGACTTGGTCGTAGAGACCGACGGCCTCGACGAAGTCGCGGTTCGTTGCCGAGGTCACACCGACTAGGCGAACGGCGCCACCCTCCCTCGCGCACGTGGCATACCCGAGGGCGGTCTTACTACTCGCCGATAGGACGATTGCTTGGGTGGCCCCGAAGTACTTTTGCGGAGCGAAGAACTGTTCGATAAGGAAGCCCGTCAGAAACAGTCCACGCAGAAGTTCGTGGCGATTCTCGTCGTCGGCCGTGGTGTAGAGCGCGTCGAGGTCGCTACGAAGGAAGCTTCGATAGACGGCGGCGTGGTTGGCGCGATGAGCACCATCGTCACAAAACCCCGTCCCGGCCACGGTCGGCGCGATGTCGACACTGGTCGCCATCGGGTACCACCCGTAAAAGCGCGAACCAACACCGAGACCGGCCACCGTTGATTCCACGATTCGTGCCCAGCCCATGGCCGGCACGAGCCCCCACTCGGCGGAAACGGGAAAGAAGCCCCAGTAATCGAGCATGTCGCCGAATTGCGCATAGGTGATGTTGTTGGCCGTCAGCGCGAAGTGTTCGACGTCGAGCCGAATCAGGCCATCGGCCAACGCAGGCAGTTCGGTCGTGACGAGCATCGTTTGACCGATAGACGAACGATTGACGTGGAGTTCCGTGCGGGACGACATGAACGGCAGTCTGGCACGTTCAAAATTCCGTCGACACGTAACATGCGCCCGCCATGGTTCCGACGGAGATCACTTACGCCGACGACGATCGCGTCGACATGTTTCGTCGGGTCAAGGGCCGCCGCGATCGGACCGACCCGACCTTTGTTGCTGAGAGCGAGTTGGTCCTGGATCGACTGGTCGAGTCGAACGTCGTGATTCACGCCGTCCTTGTCACGCCTGCCCGGGCCCGTCGAGTCGTTCCGATCGTGGCGGAGGCGGCACTGCGCCACGGTCGAAAGGTGGCGGTATTTGTCGGCGCGCAGGCAATCGTCGATGAAATCGTTGGGTACCCGCTCCACCGCGGGGTGATCGCTCTGGCCGACCGACCAACTCTGCTCCAGCCGAGATCGATCGTCGCTGGCGCGCGGACGATCGTTGTCCTCGAAGACGTGGCCGACCCGGACAACGTTGGATCGATCTTTCGTCACGCGGCCGGCTTCGGAGTCGAAGCGGTTCTGCTGCACGGCCACACCGGCGATCCGCTCTACCGCAAGACCGTCCGGACGTCGATGGGTTGGACGTTGACAATTCCCTACGCGCACACTTCATCTCCTGACGTTGCAATCGTCGAGCTCCTTGACGAACTCGGGTTTGTTTCCGTCGCCCTCACGCCGGACCGATCGGCGGAACCACTGCATTCGGTCATCGAGCAACTGACTGAGATGACTCCGGTGGCCTTCCTGCTCGGGGCCGAGGGACCGGGCCTTACCGGGCCTACGATGGCCGGCGCCACCCACCGGGCTCGCATCACGCTCGCCGACGGGGTTGACTCGTTAAACGTCGCCAG
>JANLQX010000459.1:0-13418 GCA_031368095.1 Actinomycetes bacterium
CCGCGGCGCCAGGAAATCAGGGTGCATCAACCAGTACACGCCCTGATGGCCGACCCGAGGCACGTACTCCATCGTTTCGCCCGATGTGACGGGCTGAAAGATGGGAACGGTGCGAGTGGGTTTGGGGACGAGGGTGAGGTCGGTCACCGTGTGGCCACGATCGGGGATGCCGGCCGGGGGGAACTGGTAGTGCTTGCCGGTGAAGGAGAACCGCTCGTTGTACCAGGCCGCCTTGATGACCTCCATGGCCTCTTCGAACTGCTCGCGGTTGAAGGCGTCGTCCTTGGCGCTCATGTCGTTGTCGCCGCTGGCGACCCGGCTACCGAGAGCCAAAGCCTCACGGGGCACGGTTCCACGACCGACCCCGAATTCCATGCGACCGCCCGTGAGGATGTCGGCCATGGCGAAGTCTTCGGCCAAGCGCAAGGGGTGCCACTGGGGCACGACGTTGAACATCTGCCCGAGTCGAATGTTCTTGGTGTGCTGGGCCATCGCCAGACCGAACAGGACGAGGTTGGGCGTGACCTCGTAGCCCTCGTACTGAAAATGGTGCTCGGTGAACCACACGCAGTGGATGCCGGCGTCGTCGGCCGTTTTGCACCAGTTGGCCAGGTTTTCGTAACCGGCGATGAAATCGGCGTTGCCGTACCGACGGTCCGTCGGGGCTGGGCCGCTATCACCGGCATCCGTCATCGGAACATGTCCGTAGAAGTTCAGATCAACTCGCATTCCCTTAGGTTATGCGGTCCGGCGGCAACAGTATTGATCAGGTCGAACTTTTTCGGATGCGTTCGGTGCCGGTTTGGGCGATGCAGCAGCGTCGCTAACCTCGGTGGCCCATGGCACCTCCTCCAGCTTCGATGCGCGAAATTCTGACGTGGGAGCTCTTTGGGTCCGGAAGCCGTGAGCTCGCCCAGATCGTGGCCGACGGCGATTGGGTGCCGGACATCATCTTGGCAATAGCTCGGGGAGGCCTGCTTCCGGCTGGTTCGCTCGGCTATGCGCTGTCGATCAAGAACGTCTTCGTGATCAGCGTCGAGTACTACACCGGTATCGGGGAAACGCTCGATTTCCCGGTGATGCTCCCGCCTCAGCTGAACCTGGTCGACCTTACCGACCGCAAGGTTTTGATCGTCGACGATGTCGCCGACACCGGCCACACGTTGAAGGCGGTCCTGGAATTCGTCGGGTCGTCGGTGAAGGAAGTGCGGACCGCGGTCATCTACGAGAAGCCCCAGTCGGTGGTCAAGTGCGATTACGTGTGGCGCCGCACCGACCGCTGGATCGACTTTCCGTGGAGCGACAAGCCGCCGATCATCGGCGATGGCGACGGGCACTAGCCGTCTCTGATCGAATGGGCCAGTAGCTTGGGGGCGATGCCCGACGCTGCTCCCCGCCTACGTTTCGCGCCGTCGCCGACCGGGTTCTTTCATGTCGGTGGGGCCCGGACGGCCCTGTTCAACTGGCTCGTCGCCCGCCAGACGGGCGGCATGTTCGTGCTGCGCATCGAGGACACCGACACCGAGCGCAATCAGGACGAATGGGTCGAGGGCATCTTGTCGGCCATGCGGTGGATCGGTCTCGACTGGGACGAGGGACCGTTTTTCCAGAGCCAGCGTGGCGATCTGTACGCCGATGCGATCAGCCGACTTTTCCAAGGAGGGCTCGCCTATTACTGCACATGTTCGGCGGAGGAGGTCCGCCTCCGCAACGCCGCCAACTTCGGGGTGGCCGAATCCGAGCGTGGCTACGACGGGTACTGCCGAACCGCGGGTCTCACGGCGGGTGCCGTCCGCTTCCGAACTCCTGACGACGGCACCACGACCGTTGTCGACTTGATCCGGGGCACGCCGACGTTCGAAAACTCTCGTATCGAGGATTTCATCATTCAGCGGTCGAACGGCGGCGTGATGTTCCTTCTCGCCAACGTGGTCGACGACATCGACATGCGGATCTCCCATGTCGTGCGCGGCGAGGAGCATCTACCCAACACGCCGAAAGCATTGCTGCTGTGGCAGGCGTTGGCCCCGGACCTCCCGCTTCCGGTGTTCGCCCACGTGCCGGTGCTGGTCAACGAGAAGCGCCAGAAGCTTTCGAAACGCCGCGACAAGGTGGCCCTCGAAGACTTCCGCGACCTCGGCATACTGCCCGAGGCGATGCGGAACTATCTGGTGCTCCTTGGATGGTCGTTGTCCGACGACCGTGAACTCGTCAGTGTGCAGACGATGATCGACGAGTTCCGGCTCGAAGATGTGAACGCATCGCCGGCGTTCTTCGACATCGTGAAGCTCACCGCCATGAACGCGGAGTACGTGCGGCTGCTCTCCGTCGACGAGTTCATCGAGCGGTGTCGTCCGTTCCTTCCCGCAGCGTGGGCCGACAGCGTGGTCCTCAGACACATGGCGCCGATGTTGCAGGAGCGCGTCCGCCTGCTCCCCGATGTGGCCACGATGATCGACTTCTTCTTCGATGCACCGGTGATGGAACCCGATGCGTGGATAAAGACAATGACCGGTACGAATACCGCCGTTGCCCATCAGATGATCGAGGGCTTTATCGCCGCCGCGTCGAGCACGCCGTGGCTGGCCGAGGATCTCAAGTTGATGGTGGAGCGCGTCGGTGCGGGCGTCGAGTTGAAGCTCGGCAAGGCGCAGGCCCCGCTGCGGGTGGCGGTCACCGGTCGCACCGTGGGGCCGCCGTTGTTCGAAGCGTTGGAGCTGTTGGGCGTGGAGGAGACGATCCATCGGCTCCGGGTGGCCAAGGCGAGACTCGACTGATCCCCGGCCCGCTCTCGCCTCGGCTCCTCCGTCGAATACTCGGCCTGGCCGGGCTTCGTCTGCGTCCGATCCGATGGGCGATGAAGGTGGCGCTGGTTCTCGTCGGGATCTATGCCGCCGGCACCGTGGCGATGGTGTGGATGGCGGCCTCGCGTGACGAGGTCGGCGACCGGCGAAGCGGGGCCATCGTGGTGCTCGGTGCCGCCCAGTACAACGGCAAACCGTCGCCGGTACTGCGGGCCCGACTGCAACATGCATTGGACCTGTACCGGGCGGGCACGGCTCCGCTGCTGGTGGTGACCGGCGGGCGCCAGGTAGGGGACAGCACGACCGAAGCCTCGGTCGGCGCGGCGTTCCTTCTCCGCAATGGGGTCCCCGACAAACGCATCGCCCGTGAAGTGCAGGGACGAGACACCTATGAGTCGATGGCCGCCACGGCACGGTTTCTGCGGGCTCGTAAGGTCACCGACGTCGTGGTCGTGACCGACGGGTATCACGCCGCCCGCGTCAAAGCGATTGCCTCCGAGGTCGGCCTGCGAGCGCATCTCTCGCCGGTCCCAGGCACTACCGGCTCGGTCCAGCGAATCCTGCGCGAGAGCGCCGCCTACGCCGCCGGCTCCGTCATCACACACCGCCGCCTCTCCGCCTGGCTCCACTAAGCAACCAACGCGTACCAGCTGCGTACGGAGAGAGGTTGCCCCCATGAACGTGACTGCATTGCCTCGAAAGGCTGCTTCGAGGTAGATCGCGACTCGGCGAGGCGTCAGGATGTCGGTGTTGTCATCGCAGCGTTGAGGGCGGCGGCGAGCGAGACGATGCGCCCGTCGGTGTCGTGCCCGATCGGCTCAAACATGGCGACCACGGTCATGCCGGTGGCCGGAAAGACGAACATGCCGCCGTCGGCCGTATGGTGCCCGAGCGCCGTCGAATGTTTGACGCCCTGGGCGTCGGTCGTGCACGGGCACGCCGGCCAGAGACCCAGACCGAGGTTGGCGTCACCGATGGTGCTCATGAGCGCCAGGGCGCGTTCACTGAGCACCCGACCTGGGGTCAGGAGCGCCTGGCCCCAGGTGGCGAGGTCGGCCGCGGTGGCGACGATGCCGCCCGACGAGAACCCGATCCACCCGGGTCGCGGCGTCTCGTCGAGTCGGGTGTCGTTCAGGCCGACCGATGTCGTAAGTTCGCGTATGAGTTGGGCGTACGGCCTTCCTTCGATTTGTTCGATGAGGAGTCCGAGGTACAGGTAGTTCGAGTTCCCGTAGGTCATCTGGCTGCCGGGCACGCTGCCAAGGGGGGTTCGGAGCGAGAGCGTCACGGCGTCGAACGCGGTGAGGGGGACGGTGGCGTCGTAGCCGTTCGCGCTCCGGTAGTCGACGAGGCCCGACGTATGGGTGAGCAGTGTGCGGACGGTGACTCCCGCCGGAACGGGAACCGTGAGGCCGTTGAGCGTCGGCACCGGATCATCGAGACGGAGCGCGCCACGATCGACAGCGCGCATAACAAGAGCCGCCGTGAATGTCTTGGTGATGCTCGACGCCATGAACGGCACCGACGCCAGGTAGCGCGGGTCGACTCCGGCGTCGGAGGAACGCGACGTCCAGCTCTGGGTCCCGATGCGAACGGAAACGATCGACGAGGTGATGGCCGGTTGAACCTGGCGGCGCCACTGATCGAACGCGGTCTGCAATCGATCGGCCGGAAGCGCAGCTGGGCCGACGGTTATCGACGGCGCGGAGGCGACGGATTTGGTTGGCTTGTTGGTGTTCGTTGCTGTCTTCGGAACGGTCGTCGTAGGTCGTTGGAGCGCGATCTTGATGGTCGTGATCGTGGCCGTCGTCTTGGACCGCAGCGTCACGACCTGGGGTCCTCGGGCCTTCGTGGGCGTGGTCGCTGTCGGCACGTTTGTGGTCATCGGCGAGGCAAACAACAACTCGTCCTCGTCGACGCGCGTCGCCGCGATCGACGGAACGAGCGACGACAGCGCTCGTGCCGCAAGCGGCAACACGACCGGCGTGGCGACCGGTGACACAACCGGAACGAACTCCGAGTCGGCGAGGGCAAGGCGCGTCGATGGCGCCGGTACCTTGCTCACCAGGGTGCCGGAGTTGACGGTACGAACGGCAGCAGCCGACACCCAAGAACTTCGGACCACGGGAATGGCCGCAGCGGCGACGAGCGCTGCCACCGTCGTGGCCAGTCGCACGCGACCCTTGGCCGGTGCCACTCGGCCCACGGTTCCGTTGGCGGCGAGGTCCTCGACCCATCCGACCAGTGCGACTGCCACGGTGACGCAAGCGACGGTGATGGCGGCGCGAGCAATGGCGGCGGGAATGCCACTCGCACCGATGATTGCCGCGGCAATCACGATACAGGCGGGGTGCCAGAGATAGATCGTAAGCGCGCGTGACGAAACGCGACGGGTCGCAGCGGCCACCCCAACTCGGCTGGCGAGCTCGCGAAGTGGGCGCTCTATCGCCGCCAGGCCAGAGAGCGTGCCGATCCCGAGAAGAAGGACCGCCGGGTACGACGCGTTGATGCCTCCCGTTGGAAGTCCGACCATAAGTGCGAACGTGATGGCCGCACCACCGAAGAGACTGGCCAATAGACTACGTACACGTACGGATATTTTGACGCCGTTGGTGCGATACCAAATTCCAAGGCAGGCGAAGAATCCGTAGACGAGCGCGTCGCCGAGAAGCACACGCAGCGGACCGTGACCGAGGAGTGGAAGACCTTGTGCAGACGCAATTTCGAGCAATATGACGCTCACCGCCACCACACCAAACGTCAGCAAAATCCGCCGTGCAGCAAGAACCAGCATTGGCCCCAATACGATGATCCACAAGTACGCCCGCAGGTACCAAAGATGCGACGACAGCCACCCGCTCGTCCAAGCTGCGCTGGTGGGATCAGTAACCGGAACGATCCAGGACCACAGGGACGCACCACTGAATCCGTGGCCGGTGGCCGATTTCATGGCGACGATGGTCGTAAAGATGCCGACGGCCGCTCCGTAGACCCAGAACGGGATGAGGAGTCGCCGAGCCCGCTTGGTGACGAACGATGCGTACCCGTTGCGGGCCGGCTCGATGAGGGTCCCGGCGACGAAGAACATCACTGGAACGGCCGCAATCCAGGTCAGCCACGTCTGCGCGTAGAGATGCCATAAAACGATTCGGGCCAAAGCCACGGCCCGAAGGAGATCGAGTGCAGGGTCGCGTCGGCGCGTCGAGGACCCCACGACAGTTGTCGCCGGTCGTTCGACTGCGGGATTCATCTGCATGCGGACCATCTCACCGAACATCGGTAAGGAACCTGTGAGCACCAGAGGTCTTTCGTGTGAACCTCGTCAATTCAGTTCGGATGACGCCCGTCGATCGACCCACCGGATGGGCTCAACGGCCCAGACGTTCTGCCCGTTATTCGGAGCGGAGCATTTGTTGCAATACGGCCGCGAACGACATCGCCCGTTCGGTCGTGTCTCCGCCGTCGGCACCGGATTTCATCACGAGGACGAGCCCGTCGGCTTCGAAGACGAACAGCCCGCCGCTGGCGGTGTGATGGCCGATGGCGCGAAACGTTTTTGCGCCGTTGACGGTCGGACAGGGGCAGTAGCCCCACACCCCGAGTCCGGCGCGGTCTCCGTCGAACGAGCGCATTTCCGCCAGGCTGGCGGCGCTCAGAACAGTGCCGGGGCGAAGCAGTGATTCGCCCCAAAGTGCGATGTCGGCGGTGGTGGAAACCACGCCACCCGACGAAAATCCCGGCCAGCCTGGTCGATCGGCCGGCTCGACTCTTGTGTTGGCGAGCCCGAGGCCGGTGGTCATGGCGGAGACGAGCTCGGGATAGGAACGTCCTTCGACTTGCTCCAACAGCAGTCCCAGGTAGAGGTAGTTGCTGTTGGCGTACGACGTGGTGGTGCCCGGCGCAGATGCGGGTCCGGCACGAAGGGTGAGCTCGACGGCGCCGCGGGCAGTGAGCGGTTCCGTCCGCACGTAACCCGGGGCGGCCGAATAGTCGATGAAGCCCGAGCGGTGGCTCAGGAGGTGGCGAATGGTTAGACCCGGCGGGGGGGCGATTCCGAGTCCATCGATCTCGGGCAGTGGCGCGTCGAGTGAAAGTCGCCCAGACTCGACGGCGCGAAGAACGAGCGCGGCAGTCATCGTCTTCGTCACACTGAGGACGCGGAAACGGACCAGGGGATCGGGGGCGGCGCCTCCGCCGTTGGCCGACGCACCCGACCATGACTGCCCGCCGGACCGCACGGTTACGTTCATCGACGCGAGGTCGGGGCGGCTTCGGGTCCACTCGTCGAGTGTCGATTGGAGGCGGACGGGATCGAGGGTCCGTGCGCCGGCGGCGGGTATCTCGGGTGAAGCGGTGATGACCACGCCGGCGACCTGCGTGCTGACCTTACCGGGCCGTGTGGTGCGAGCCACACGGGCAGCGCGCCGGGCCGCGTTGTCGGCCTGACGCTTGGCCCGCGCTGCGAGGCGCTCTTGTTTGGCGGCGAGACGGACCGCCACCCGCGCTTCGTGTGTCGTGCCTGCAGCCGAGCCGGCGGTGGCGGCGGTTGTCGTTACGGCCGATGCCGAGGCGCCTCGGGCGGCCGTGGACGGGGCGAGCATCGACGCCAGCACGACCAGGGAGAACAGCATGGTTCCAGGTTTGCGGCGCTGCTGCACGACGTAAGGATCGCACGGCGAACGGGTCGCCGTCAGTAGACGACGATCAGATTGAGCCAAACGCCTCAGCAGGTTCGGCAGCGCCAGCTAGCGTTTCTTGTCCCTTCCGAACGGAAACGTTGCCTGATGACCCTGCCTGCCGCGCCCGAAACCGGACCAAAGGACTTTCTTCGCGAGCAGGTCCAGCGAGATCGTGCCGAGGGTCGCAACGGCGGTGTCGTGGCCACCCGGTTCCCCCCCGAGCCCAACGGCTATCTCCATATCGGACACGCCAAGGCGATCTGTCTGAACTTCGGTCTCGCCGCCGAGTTCGGGGGAACATGCAACCTGCGATTCGATGACACCAACCCGCTCACGGAAGACACCGAATTCGTCGTCGGAATTCAAGAGGACCTTCGTTGGCTCGGCTTCGAGTGGAACGGCGACGTTCGCTACGCGTCGGATCAGTTTGCTCAGCTCTTCGAATGGGCGCAGGTCCTGGTGCGTAAGGGCATTGCCTACGTCGACGATCAGGACGCCGAGGCCATCGCCGCTAACCGAGGTTCCATCAGTGAGCCAGGAGTGAACTCGCCGTTCCGAGACCGTAGCGTCGATGAAAACCTTGCCCTGTTGCATCGTATGCGCGCTGGGTATTTCTCCGACGGCGCGTGCGTGCTCCGGGCCAAGATCGATTTGGCCCACGTGAACGGGCAAATGCGCGATCCGATCATGTATCGGATTCGTCATGCCCATCACCATCGCACTGGCGATGCCTGGTGCATCTATCCCACGTACGACTGGGCTCATGGGCAGTGCGACGCCGCCGAGGGCATTACCCATTCGATCTGCACGCTGGAGTTCGACGCTCATCGTCAGCTCTACGACTGGTTCTTGGATCAGCTCGATCTTCCCGGTATCCGTCCATCGCAGTACGAGTTCTCGCGCCTCAACCTCACCTACATCGTGATGTCGAAGCGCAAGCTGGCTCAACTCGTACGTGAACATACGGTCGATGGTTGGGACGATCCGCGCATGTCCACCCTGCGGGGCATGCGCCGGCGCGGATATCCACCAGCGGCGCTTCGAGCATTCTGTGCCGAGGTTGGCGTCTCCAAGGTCAATTCCACCAATGAGATCGAATTGCTCGAATCGTTCGTCCGTGATGAGCTCAACCGCACCGCGCTTCGACGCATGGCGGTACTCAATCCGTTGCGGGTGGTGATCGAGAACTACGCCGACGACGCCGTCGAGTGGCTCGACGCGGTGAACAACCCGGAAAATGCCGACGAGGGCTCCCGCAAAGTGCCGTTCTCCAAGGTGATGTACATCGAGCGCGACGACTTCATGGAAGAGCCTGCGCCCAAGTTCTACCGACTCGCTCCGGGAAGGGAAGTGCGCTTACGGTACGGCTACTTCCTCACGTGCGTCGACATGGTGAAGGACGGTGCCGGCGAGATCGTCGAGTTGCGATGCACCTACGATCCGGCCACAGGCGGGGGTCAGGCACCCGACGGCCGCAAGGTCAAGTCGACCATCCACTGGGTTTCGGCCTCCCATGCCGAGCCGTGCGAGGTACGGCTCTATGAGCGCCTCTTCAGCGATCCCTTCCCGGACTCCCACGAAGGTCACGACGCGCTGGAGTTCATCGACCCGGCGTCGGTCTCTGTCGTTACCGCCCAATGCGAGCCGGCACTGGCCGCCGCCGCCGCCGGCGAGCGCGTCCAGTTCGAACGGCTCGGCTACTTCTGCGCCGATACCGCGGTCCCTCGGCTGTTTCACCGCACGGTGGGCCTCAAGGACGAGTGGGCGAGGGTCCAGAAGCGGTCGTAGGACGATTGTCCGGTCATGGGTTGGGGCAGGTGTGGCTATGCTTGCCGGGCCATTGGGGCATGGTGTAATTGGCAACACGGCAGTTTCTGGTTCTGCAATTTGGGGTTCGAGTCCCTGTGCCCCAGCCACCGTCGGCGGTCTCGTCGGCGGAATACAAATCGTTCGGCCTCGTGCCGGGCGCATCGCGGCCCCATCGTCTAGTGGCCTAGGACATCACCCTCTCAAGGTGGAGACACGGATTCGAATTCCGTTGGGGCTACTCACGTAGCAGCAGGTCAGAGCCACTCTTCGGAGTGGCTCTCATCTATCCCCGACGAGATTTACAGCAACGGGGTTGCGTCGAAAACTTGCGTCGATGGAGCGGAGGCTCAAGGCACGCTGAAATTGCGATCACGCATTTGCTGCGAGAGGTGTTTCATGGCCGGAGAGACTGGCCGTTCGTCAGGTCAGAAGCTTGCGAACCGGGAATCGGTCGAGGTGCTCGCACGTCCGGCGAATCTGATGTGCGTCTTCGGGGTGGCATGCGAGCTCGCGAAGGGCGGAGCGAGCGAACACGGCGTTGATGCACTGAAGGGTCTTTTTCGTCGATAGGACCAACGGTTTTCGCTCGACACGAGACAGTGCGACCGCAGTGGTGCGGGTGAGCGGGCCGATGATCAAGTCGGCGTCACCGATTGCTACACCGTCGCGAATTCCGTACCGGTTCGAGGTTGTCTGGTAGTGGACGACCGGAACGTCTCCAAGAGCGAATCCATGGTCAAGCCCGTCGCTCGTGATGATCTGGAGATGGAACACCGAGAGAATTTCAGCTATCCGTTCGAAGCTATTTCTCATGTTGTCGACGTGGAGATCGTTGCTCTCCTGGGCCCTGCCCGGAAAGGCCCGAATGAGAGCGGCCACTTCCTCGACCTTGACCGCATGCCCGAGGTATTCCTCGATTCGCTGAATAGATTTCGAGTCCTTGGTCAGTGAGGTCAGGTCTGCGTCGACGACTTCGAGCATGATTCGGTCGTGCGCGTGTCGGTACGTTTCGTTCCGGACCAGATGCATCGCAAACAGTTGGATCACGGCTTGCCGTTGGGATTCGCCTCGGTGGGTCGGATCAATCCGACGGATCTCGTTGAGCACCTTGACTTCGATAGATCCAAAGAAGCGTTCGAGTTTGTTGTCGGGGCTGTCTCCGTTGCCGGCCAGTGTTGACGTGTATTCCGGAATCCTCCAGTTGGTCGAAATTGGTCGCTCGTTCTCGATCACTCGTCCTGTCGATGGCTCGAGAATCGTCACTCGTTTCGATGGCCTCGATGCGAAGTTTGCCTGGTATCCCTTGGAGACAAGGTGCTGCTTTTCGGGCGATGCCATGGCTCAAAGATTACGAGCGGATCGAGTCGCAAAGACGACGAGCTTCACGCGCATCGGGGTCGCGTGGATCCGGTACTTACGCGACCGGCACTGCGACGATCGTCGTGTCGGCGTCGATGGTGGTCGTGAACGTGTCGAACCAACCTTGTTGCCCGAAGAGGACGGCAAAGGGCAAGCGCCAGTTGCTTCGTGCGCCGAGCTTGAGGTTCCACTCGAACGGTCCGGCGTTGGTGCCGGCGGGTGGCCGCAGCTTGAGGCGGACGTGAAAGACCGGAACGGTCCCGAAGCTTGCGCCGAGTCCCAACGGGATCTCGTAAACGGGCTCAGCGTTTGCGAGGTCGACTCCTAGCCATTTGAACAGTTGCGCGTCAGCAACCAAGATTGGTGATCCGGAATCGATGACCGCGAGGAGGTCCTCGCTGACCGATGGGATCTGGACGGGTACCGTCGGACGGCGGACGGGTGTCCCGTCGGGAAGTGGCGGCTCGCCGATGTCTCGGTGGGGGTAAGTCCAAATTGTTGGCGGCACTACCGAAGTCCAACAAACAACGGTTCGTCGGCGGCTGGGATCCGCTGGATCGACGCCTTGGCGTCGGGGAGGTCGGCTAGCAGGGTGAGGAGCGCATCGAGGTTGTCAGCGTCAGCAAGAACCGACCCGTCGTCGAGCAGCGCGACCCAACGATTTCGGTATAGCCGGAGCGCGGTCTCGTCCACATACCAAGTCTTCCACGCGTCGGAAGCACGTCACGCGGCGAGGTGTGCGTGGAACCTTGCTTTGCCGTTGCCACTCCGCCGGACCTGCCGAACGATTGTCATCACCCTGAGGCCAACCGGCTTGCGTGCCGTACAGCATTTGTACAGCGAACTGGTTGGTCCTGGCCGGACGGGTTGATACTGTGCGCACAGGCAGGTCGGCTCTGAGCTGCCTATTTGATACCAATCGATACCAGCCGGACGGTTCTTTTGACTCTCTCAAGGTGGAGACACGGATTCGAATTCCGTTGGGGCTACTCGCGTAGCAGCAGCTCAGAGCCACTCTTCGGAGTGGCTCTCGTGTTCGTGCGGGCCGGGGGAGTTTGATCACGACGGCGCTCCAAGAGCGCACCTGGTATCAAACTCGACCCGACGCTGGCGTCCGAGGGTTGTACGTTCGGGCGTTGGGAAGCGGCATTGGCAACGGGAGCTGCGAGTCGTGCCGCGGTGGCGCGATGTTCAGATTCACGCGCGTTCATGTAACATGAACGTGTGAGCAATATGAACGCAAGCGAGGAGGTCGACCTCGTTGGTCGTGTTGTGGCTGCGCTGCGTGAGTCAACGGGCCTTGCCTCCCGGGTGGTGTCGTCGGGTCGTGGGGTGGATGTGGAGATCGCCAATCTCTCGTTGAGAGCCGTGACGAAACGGCGAATCGATCGGACCGCAGCCGTCGGCGTGATTCGGTCGCGCGCCTTGGATGAGGGCCGACATGAACGTGGTCGCGAAGTTTTGGTCGTGACCGAATTCCTGTCGCCGGCGGTGCTCCAGGCGTGTCGATCGCTCGGCGTCAACGCGGCTGACGCTTCGGGGAACGCCTGCCTGGCATGGGACGGTCTCGTTGTGTTCGTGGCCGGAAGACCTCGCCTCTCGCGCCCGTCCGAGCGGCTCGGTTGGACAGCGGCGGCGGTGCACGTCGGCCTTCTTGCACTGGTCGAACCGCAGCTGCTGAGTGGGTCATACCGGGAGATCTCAACATCTGCTGATGTCAGTTTGGGATCGGTCGGTCCAGCGTTGGAGTGGCTCAACGAGCGAGGGTACGTTTCCGCATCGAAGACCGAGCGGTTCGTGAAACGCCCGGCGGACCTGCTTGATGAATGGACTGTCGCTTACTCGGCGCGTCTTCGTCCTCGTCTTCGCCCGCAACGATTCGCGTGGCCGACGGACCAGCCGCGGTGGTGGAAGACCGCGGATGTTGGTCATGCGTGTTGGTCCGGAGAGGTAGGGGCCGCCGCTCTCCACGGTGAGCTGCGGCCTGTCGGCGCAACCCTTTACGTCGCTGCGACATCGAGAGTCGACATGGTTCGACGTCTCGTCAAGCAGTACCGCCTTGTTCCCGACATGGACGGCTCCGTTGAGATCCTTGAGCAATTCTGGAATCTTGAAAGCGATTCGCAGAAGTCAGTCGCTCCGTGGCCGTTGGTTTATGCCGACCTCGTGCGTGGAAAGGATCCCCGTCTCATCGAAGCTGCATCGGCAATTCGAGACGAGAACGTATGACCGGGTTCGTTGACGCAGTCGCCGCACGATGCCTTCCCAAAGGCGTGACCTGCGGATGACTCTCGATCCGTCCGATATCGAGGTTCTTCAGCTTCTCGCTGAGGTTTGCCGACAACGCCATGTTGATTGGATGCTCGTCGGCGCTTTGGCCCGTGACGTCCATCTCCTTGCTGCGGGAGTTCCGCCGGGTCGGGCCACGAGCGATGTTGACGTCGCGGTGATCGTGCGATCGTGGGCGGCATTCGACGAATCGCAGACTGCGCTCGTAAAGACCGGTCAGTTGGTCAAGTTGACGATGGCCCAGCGAATGCGTGGCAAAGGAGCGCTCGAAGGGCGTCAGCTCGACATTGTCCCTTTCGGTGGCGGCGTCAAGGACGAGGATTCGATGATCCGTTGGCCCCCGGACGCGGCGATCGTGATGTCGGTTGCGGGTTTTGACGAAGCGTTCGAGTCGAGCGTTACGTGCAATCTCGACGGGCTCGAACTCCGAGTGGCGTCGGCTGCGGGTCTGGGGATTCTGAAGTTGATCGCGTGGCGA
>JANLQX010000050.1:0-2370 GCA_031368095.1 Actinomycetes bacterium
CATCGGTAAGACCCTTGAACGTCTTTCCCACCATGACGAATCCTTCGTCGGTATCGCCTTTTCGCGCGCCGAGGTGCAAGTTCGACAACCAGCCTTGGCGCCTGCCGCTCCCCCACTCCACTGCGAGAACGACGAGATCGAAGGTACGGACCGGCTTGATCTTGCGCCACGACGAACCGCGCCGGCCAGCCTCGTAGAGCGACTCCGCCGCCTTCACCATCACCCCTTCGTGGCCTCGCTCCAGCGCCTCCGCCTGCACCGACAACGCGTCGTCAACACTGGCCGTGAAGATGCCAGGAATGCGATGGGCCGGGGCAATACGTTCGAGCTCGGCGAGCCGCACCCGCAGGGGTTCGTCGAGGAGGTCGCGGCCATCCACGTGAAGGCAATCGAAGAAGAACGGTGCCAGCCCACTGGCGGCCTGTTCGGTGCTCTGATCGTCAGTTCCAAACCGGCTCATCGTTTGTTGAAATGCCCGAGGACGGCCCTCATCGTCGAGTCCGAGCACCTCGCCGTCGAGAACCACCGAAGTAACTGGCAACGCGCGCACACACGCCACCACGTCGGGAAGGCGATGGGTGACATCATTGAGGTTACGGGTGAACAGCCGCACCTCGTCGCCCTGGCGATGCGCTTGAATCCGGGCGCCGTCGAGTTTCCATTCCACTGAAACGTGGCCAAGTTCGTGAACGGCGTCGGTGACCGACATCGCCGTCGACGCAAGCATCGGCTGCACCGCCCGACCCACCCGAAGCGACACGGCGTCGAGCGCTTCTTGACCTCGGCCAGCAATCACCGCAGTGTCGCCGAGATCTCCCGACAACAGGTGGGCGCGACGCACCGCGAGGACCGGGACCGCAAAGGCCAATGCGACGGCATCGAGAACCACGCCCGCAAGGGCGCCCTGACGAAGTTCACCGAGCAGCATCGAGCGGAGCACAGCCGCTTCGGGTGCGGTTGCTCGCCGGAAGAGCTCAGCCAGCAACGATCGCCTTGTTGTCTGCGACCCTTCCCCGCTGGTTTGCGCGAGCGCGGCAAAGGTGGCGTCGACGTCGATGACCGAGAGCGAAGCTTCGACCGCCGGAACGTGATCATCAACATCTCGAAACACGGCGGCCCATCCAATACCGAGTCGCCGTTGCCGGAGCTCGCCGGCAAGCCATGTGGTGACGATCGGCAATTCGTCGGCCGACGTCTCCCGCAGCAGCGCGGCAATGGCTGAAGTCTTGGCCTTCCGCGACGACGTTGCCGTGACAGCCGCCGACACAAGGGCAATCTCAGCAAACAACATGGACGGTCACCGCCTCTCGGCCGAGGGAAGGGTCAATGGTATTCCTCGCCACCGGAGACGTTCATGGATTCGCCGGTGATGTACGCCGCGTCGTCCGAGCAAAGAAAGGCACATGCCGCGGCGATATCGTTCGGCGTACCGGTTCGACCAATTGGTATGCGCGCCTTCATTACGTCGAGATACTCGTCGACGGACGTGCCGCCGAGCGCCGAGAAGTGCGCGTTCTGCCACGCACCAAGACCGGTAGTCACGTGGTTTGGACAGATCGCATTGACGGTGATGGCGTGTTGGGCCAACTCGAGTGCGGCCGACCGCGTAAATCCGACGACACCATGCTTTGACGACGTGTAGGCACTGGCGTTGGCGAATCCACTCTTGGAGGCCTGCGAACCGATATTGACGATCCGTCCACCATTGCCCTGGGCGATGAGGTGGCGAGCGACATGCTTCGTACAGAGGAACATGCCCTTGAGGTTCACGCCAAGGACGGCGTCCCAATCGTCGGACGGTGTATCGACGATCAGCGTCATTAGGTAACCAACGCCGGCGTTGTTCACCAACATGTCAACATGACCGAACGCGTTGACCGTGTTGGCGACCATTGCTTCGACCTGATCCTCGAAGCGCACGTCGCACGACTGGGTTCGTACCTCGGCCCCAGTGTCGGAACGGATCGACGCCGCGACCTGCTCCATCTCGTCGCTGGTGCCGATGCCATGCGACGGAAAGCGATCACCGTCGAGTGCGCCCTTGTCCGTCACCACAATCTGCGCGCCCTCCGATGCCAGCCGTCGAGCCATGGCCTCCCCGAGTCCCTTGAACCGACCGGCACCGGTGACGATGGCGACTTTTCCCTCGAAGCGTTTTGTGTTCATAGGTGTACGTACTTCCTTGTGCGCGGACTAGGCGAACGCGTCGCCGAGCATAAATACGGCGTCGGCGAGCTCACCAAATCTGGCCGTTATCTCCGCCATAGCTGCTGATCTAACGATATCGGCGCCGAGTTCGTCCATCGACGAGAAGTCGATCACCTCGACGTAGCGATACGGAGAAGCGTCCTCGGTTCCCATCACGCCGGT
>JANLQX010000022.1:0-7621 GCA_031368095.1 Actinomycetes bacterium
CCCCCGGACGCGGCGATCGTGATGTCGGTTGCGGGTTTTGACGAAGCGTTCGAGTCGAGCGTTACGTGCAATCTCGACGGGCTCGAACTCCGAGTGGCGTCGGCTGCGGGTCTGGGGATTCTGAAGTTGATCGCGTGGCGAGACCGCCGGGGCGAAACGACCAAGGATGCCGTTGACTTTGAGAACCTGTTGCGCTCATACGAGTACATCGTTGGGTCGGACCGGCTTTACGGTCCGGATTTCGAGACCCTCGAACGAAGTGGATTCGGGCCTGGCCCGGCGGCGGCCTGGCTGCTCGGTTCAGATACGCGGACTATCGCCTCGCCATCGACACTCACCACTCTGCGAGCGACCATGTCCTCTGGCATCCTCGTCGACATGCCCGGCGCCTTCGTCGACGACGGGTCTTTGACACGGCTCTATTCGCAATGCCAAGCCGGCCTGAACGCGGAACCACCTTCGGATAACTGATTCGCAGTGTCGCTAATTTGCTAGCACACGTAGTGAAACGTCTGACTCGTGGCCGAGCCGGACGATCCGGACGATTGTCATCACCTTGCGATCGACCTTGGTTTGCGTCGTACAGCATTTGTACAGCGAACGGATTGGTCCTGGCCGGACGGGTTGATACTGTGCGCATAGGCAGGTCGGCTCTGGCCTGCCTATTTGATACCAATTGATGCCAGTCGGACGGGTTGTTTGACTCTCTCAAGATGGAGACACGGATTCGAATTCCGTTGGGGCTACAATATTTCGGCTGGTCAAACTGTATTTCTGGGTGAATAGTAGTAGGTGTGCATAGTTGTTTTGCGCGCTGTACGTACAGCGTGTCCGGGGATCGCTTTTTGTTTCGCAGTGGGCGATCATGCCCGTGAGCTGGTGAAACGACGTTTGGTGGCAGAAGGAGCGCCACCCGGATGGGGCGGAGGCGAACGTCCGGGTAGTCGCATTTTTAGCGGTTGCGGCCAGGCCAGCAACGAATCCCGCAGCGTCGGCCAACCACCGCGGTCAGAGCGGTCGCGGGAGTCGCGCCTTGTCGACCACAGGGTGATGAGAGCAGCCACCGAGAAGAAGAACAGCGAGACGGGAGCGGCATGGAGTCGCATATCCACAGAGATGGGTTGCGCTTTGCCCTGTCGACTTTGCCGGGGCCCGAAGTGGCGTGGTCGTTGGCTCGGTTGACGTCGGTGCGAGGCTTGGTTCTCCCAGCTGAGTTGCTTGAGGATCTCGTTGACGCAGAACGTTTCGAGGAGGTGGCCGAACTCGGTGAGGGCTGCGACTCCGGAGAACAGCTTCGAGAGGAGTTCGCATTGACGCACTCCGCTGAGTTCGATGACGTCCGGTCAAAGACAACGAGGAGGAACCAAGTCAGGGTCGCCGGGTCATCTTCGTTGCCGAGGACTTCATTAGCCCACGACGAGAGAGCGTCAACGAGAAGATATACCAACGGGTGATCGTCGACGACGACCAGATTCCAGCCGGCCAGATCCGCATCAGCGGCGGTCACTTCGTGGTTCGCTGTGTCGATATCTCCAGAACGTGACACGGCGTATCCATGAGCCAAGCTCTAAATCGTCGGCGCTGCTCGCCCCACCGAGACTGTGGGTCTTAGGAGGGCGCGGGCGGATCGGACTGCGCGCAGTGGTCGTCTGAAAAAAGATTGTGGCCGGCGTTTCGCCCACATGGCGAAGCATCGGCCACGATCATAATTTCTTCACTGCTCGCGCCAGCGGGATGTGTTCCTTTCTGGTGGTGCAAGTTGGAATTTCGTTCTTACCCACTCGTGTCTTGATCCAAACAAACAGCTCGAACTCCAACGCACCCGACCAATGACTGCGGGACTAGTTCTCTACCGAGCAGTGACCCTCGCCAGAGTGTGGTGGCACCAAAACACGGTTTGAAGAATTCCTCCGCGGCGCGGCGATATGGCTGTAACCAGTCCACTCGGTCATGATCCGTGGAGCGTGCACCTAGCGGTTCTTCAACGACGCATGTTTGAAGGTTGGCGGCGTGGGTACAACCGCAGGGCGGCGCCGTACGGGCGTCGTAAGCAAACGAAAGAAGGCATCATGATCGGCTTTGTCATTGGCATCATCATCGTTGGCCTGATTGCAGGCTTTATTGCACGAGCGCTCGTCCCTGGGCGCGACTCGATGTCGGTCGTCGCAACGATCGTGCTCGGCATCGTCGGTTCATTCATCGGCGGCTTCCTCGCCGATGTTCTCTTTCGCAACGACGCGGAAGACCGAGGTATAAACGCTGCAGGGCTCGTCGGATCCGTCATTGGTGCAGTTATCGCGCTTCTGGTATATCGCGCCATTAATCGACGTCAACTGTCCCGATAGCCAGGAGTAAGCGCATGAAAACTCCCCGAATCCCCAGTCAACGGCCAAAGAAAATGATCCAGTCGTCAGCCCTCGCCTTCGTGCTTGCTTATGGGCAAAGTCAGAATGGCGTTTGGGAAATAACCGACGACGAGTGTTAACGCCCAAGCCAAAGGACACGAATGCCTCCGCACTCCCGACCGAACGCTCGTGACATGGACCAAAAGAGTGGGAACCAAAACGTGAAAGTACACCTAAAGGACATGGCAGCGCGATGACAGACGAGTATATTCCGGAGCTACCGCCTCGAGCCGAGCGAGTCGCCGAACTGCACCGGTACGTGCGCGCAAGGGACATCGAATGGTTGCGTGCGCAGCACGCCGCTGGTGCTCTCGGCTGGCTTGAAGAACAGATCGGGCCGAAGGATTGCCAGGCCCTCGGGTCGGCCATCGAGGCGGGCGACATCGGCCTCGTCGAACGCCGACTTGCAACCATGGACGAACCAGATACGGCGATCAACGAGCCGCCTGTTGCGGTCCCGGTAGCCGCCAGGGTCGGCGATCCGCTGGGTTCCGATCTCGGCGATCCGACGCTCATCGTGTCTCGACACGGCGCAGTCCTTCCGGCGGCTGCTGTGCGACGTGAACGGAACACGCTCGTCGTGGCGGCCGTCGTCCTTGCACTCGTTGCCGCAGGTGTTGTTGCTTACCTTTTGCTGCGGAACCGAGACGAGACAGCTGCCGACACCTCCATCGCTGCCGACACGATCGTTGCTGACACGGTGGCGGCCATCATCGTGGTCCCGCCGGAGCCCATCGCTTCTACGGTGCCACCAACGTCCGGTGCGGTCACAACGGCGTTGGTGCCCACGACGACACTGGCAGGCGCCGCCACAACGGTGGGCGCCACTGCCCCGCCACTGACGGCCGCCGTCGCCCTACCGGTCGTCACGGTGCCGGTTGTCGCTGCGCCGTTGGTGGATGTGGTGTCCACGGCGTCACGGTCTGCGACCTTCGGCCCGTACCTGGCCATGGTGGATGCTGCCGGGCTTACCAATGAGCTGAGGGCACGGAAGAACGTAACGATTTTCGCCCCGACCGAGAGTGCCTTCATGGCGTTGCCGACAGAGGTGCAAGTTGCCCTACGTTCGCCGTCGAATCGTGACGCATTAGCCCGCATCGTTCGGTACAGCTTGCTCACGCAAAGTCGCTCGGCGTCGCAGCTGACGCCCGGCAACTACGCGACTGCGGAGGGGTCGTCAGTGAACGTGCAGCTTCTGGACGGGACCGTAAGAATCAACGACGCCACCATCACCGGCAAAGATGTCAAAGTCATCAACGGCGTGGTGCACGCGATAGACCGGCTGCTAGTCCCGGCCACGCTTGACCTCATGTCGCTCATCCCCAAGTCCGCAACGCCACCGACGACTGCACCCGTTCGCGCGACCACCGTTGCTCCCACGACGCCCGCCACTCCGGTACCCACGTCTGCTCAGGTGACGACCGTGGCTCCGGTGACGCCGACCACCGTTGCCGCATCCTCACCGGCGACGAACGCGCCCACGACGGCCGCACCGACGACGGTGGTGCCGGCGACCCGAGCTCCCACCACCACAACCGTTTGAAATAGGGGTATTTCGGCGGCTCTCGACACTTGGCAAACGTTTTTCACACGTAGTCGGCCATGATCTCGCGAGCGGCGCGTATCCCTTCGGCGGCTGCGCCTTCGATATATCCCTGGGCTTCCTGCGACACGTGTTCCCCAGCGAAGTGAAAAGGACGAGCGGCCACCCGTTCGGCGGTGCAGTACCGCTCGCAGTAACCGGGCGGATAAAAGGAGTACGCACCCCAGGAATACGGGTTCACATGCCACGCAGAGAGCTGCGCCTTCCCGGTCCAACGGGCAGTCATGCCGGGATAGACGGGTTCGATCTGCGCCAGGAAGGTCCGGGCTGCGGAGCGGACTGCTTCTCCGTCAGGGTTAGCCGACGCTGTGTCGGAGAACGGCGCCATCGGGTTGAGGGAACGAGAGACGTCGCCTCCGGTGTAGTTGTTGATGATGCCAGTCCTTCCGGGCTGTCCGACGGTCACCGCCCACGCTTCCTGGTAGCCGGTGTCGGCATACGACTCGCCGTTGGCGTTTCCCCATGGGCCGCTGGTGGTCCAGAACCGGTCGCTGATCTGCAGCTGGAGCTTGTTGTCCGCTCCAAAGCCCAGGGCATCGATGCTGCCCATCTTTCGCGGGTCGGCGTCGAACCCGGAGCCGGTGAACCCGCCACTGGCTTTGATCCGCTTCATCACCCCGAGCGGGAGCGCGAGGACGGCTCGGTCGGCGGTTACAACCTCTCGAGCCGACCCACTTTGGAACTCGAGCGACACACGCCCGTCGTTGGTGCGTCTCGCCGAGAGGAGTGAGTGACCGAGGGCGACGCGATCCACCCCGAGTTCGGCGGCTTGGGCAACTGCAATCTGCTGGTTCCCACCGACGACCTTCCAACGTTCGTCGGACTTCCCGTAGACCCACCAGGCACCAGCCCCGCCGCCATTACTAAACCCGAGCAGCCCGAGCAGGTTGAGCACGGATTGGCGTTCGATGTTCTCGCCGAACTCGATCGTGTAAGCGACGTCGATGAAGCGTCCAAGTCGAGACGTGAGCCCGCCCGGTACGAAATTCCGCACCCATTCGGCGATGGTCATGCGCGACAACGCAAGAGCTGCAGGGGTCCATGTTGCGTTGTAGGGCCACGGGTAGGGCGGCAGGGTCGCCATCTGGGTTTGGATGAGCTGCTCGAGGCCGGCGGTTTTCCAATCGGCAACGGCCTGTGCCCACGGGTAGTAGCCGCCGTTGAACCAAAGTGTGTCCTCGGCTCCGTTGGTTGCCGAGGCATGACTGCCCAGATCGATGGTGACGAAGCCGTAGCGTCGACAGAGCGCAAACACGGTCTTATGGGAAGAGTCGATGAGTTCCCCACCCCACTCAGCCCACTGACCGGGCTCGAAGAAGCCGTCGTTCGAGCGAGTAAACGTTCGACCCCCGATCCGGTTGTTGGCCTCGTAGACAGTGACGCGTGTGAACCCTGCGTCGCGCAACGTCATGGCTGCTGACGTGCCGCTGATGCCGGCCCCGACAACGGCGATGCTGGGTTGGGTTCGCGGCTGTGGCGTTGCTCCAGCTCGCCCGGCGAGAACGAATTGCCCGATCGCCGAGACCGCCGCAGAACCGACCACGCCGGCAGCAAGAAGCTGCCGGCGGGTCAGGCCTTCGTCGGTAGAAAGGTATGCACGCCTACTGCCAACTGCTTCATCAATGTCGGTCCCGGCGCGGCCAGCGGCGCGTGATGCGTCGGCCAGTGACTGAAGACGGATGAAAGTGGTTGTTCGGGCCATGGTTACCTCTATGAGCGGTCAGCTTGGTGCCGACAACGGAATGAGCAGATCGACGTCACGGTGCGTCAGTTGACCGAGGCGTACACATCGGTCTGATTGGGAGCACCGTTGGCGTTGGGATTGACGAAGAACGACACGAAGCTCGACCCGCTCGCGGCCAGTCCCTGGTAGTCGCCGAGAAAATAGCCGAGCGCGTTCGGCGCCAGCTTGATGTCGTTAACCGGGCCTCCGGCGATGACGGCGGAACTGAAGCCGGTCACCGAGCCCAATGGGCTGCTTGCGAGCAACCGGGTGACGCCGTCACCGGTCAGTTCGTGGTAGCCGACACCGAGGCGACCGGTCGAGGTCACTTCCACCGCCGGATTGAAGGCGGGCGATGCGCCGCTGTTCACCCGGACCGGCGCCGACCAGGTCAGTCCTCCGTTGATGGATTCGGAAATCGCAATGTCGTTTCGCACCCCATTGGTGAACCGACTGTCCTGCCACACCAGGTAGACCCGATTTCCTCGAACGGCGATGTCGGGGATGTTGTCTCCCGTACGAAGACTGACGCCGTCGGAAGCAGTGACTGGCACCGACCGTCCCTCGGACACGACGATCGGCGTCGACCACGTGAGACCTTTATCGGTCGAGCGCTGGACAGCAATGTTCTCCCCGCGCAGCCCCTTGGCGTTCTTGTGGTTGTAGATGAGATCGAAGGTATTGATGAGTGTGCCATCGCCAAGAACGGCGATCTGGTTGCCGATTGTTTGATTGATCTGACCCGGATCGTACATTTGGCGGGCCGGCTCCCACGTGTTCCCGCAATCGATGGTGCGCGAGAACCACGTGGGTCCGCGGTAGCCCTGCGCATGCTCGAACGCCGAAGCGGAAGCGTTCGATGAGCCGGCGGGGCCAACAAGGCGATCCCAGGTGGCATAGGCGTAGCAGGGTGTGATCGGGTCGGCCGTGATCGATTCCTTGTCGCTGAAGGCGAAGCTGACCTCGCGCCCACCGCTTTCGCGAAGCAGGGTGATGGGGTCGTTCCAGGTTGCCCCGCCGTCGAGCGATCGGCTGACGAGGATCGCGTTCGTCGGGTTCGTGTCGTTGAAGGAATCGGCAATTTGGTACGCAACACTGCCCCCGGTGCGGTCGGGGCCGATCGAGACCCACGGATCGGTTGACCGTTCGAGATCGCCTCCATTGGCGGCCGTTCCTCCGGCGCAGCGGCTGAACTTCGGCTGCGAGCCAGAGGTCGTCCACGAACCTCCACCGTCGGTCGAGACCGAGGTGCGAAGGCCACGTGAGCCGCCGTTCGGGAAACGGTCCTGTTGCCACACGCCGATGAGATGGCCCGGCACCACTGGATCGCTGGCGACGAACGGCTCCACTTCGGCCCCTGCGTACGCGGCCGCCGTGGGCGCGCCCTCGCAGCCGTTCACATACGGACTCGTGGAAGTAACAGCTACCGGCGTCGGGGTGACCGCTACGGCGACCACTCCGAAAGCCAGCGGGCCGAGCGAACCGATGATGGCGAAAGCAAGTGCCTTTTTCACGTCGTCTCCTTTGTCGTCGACGTTTGCCGACTGGCTCGGCTCACCATAACCGCGTTGTCTGTGGGTGGCTCGGGCCGCAATTCCCTACTTTGAATCAGGCGGTACGTTCACTGAACTGTCGGACTTCTCGACACCACGCTGACTTCGACGACCGTTGGAACGTGAGTGCCCATTTCTGCGACGGCGCGTTGCGTTCGGCTTCGGACATCCACAACCGCCAATCAGCGCGCTACTCGGTTGGACAGCGGCGGCGGTGCACGTCGGCCTTCTTGCACTGGTCGAACCGCAGCTGCTGAATGGGTCATACCGGGAGATCTCAACATCTGCTGATGTCAGTTTGGGATCGGTCGGTCCAGCGTTGGAGTGGCTCAACGAG
>JANLQX010000033.1:0-1591 GCA_031368095.1 Actinomycetes bacterium
ATCGGGTCGACGACGAAGGCGATGACGTCGGCGGCACTCGCGATGCTCGTCGACGAAGGCAAGCTGCGCTGGGATGACCGGGTCACCGACTACGTCCCGGAGCTTCGGCTGTACGACCCGTACGCCTCGCACGAGGTGACGATCCGTGACCTGCTCACGCACCGCACCGGATTGCCCGCCACGGACCTGTTCTGGGCGGTCGGTGAAAACGAGATCACGTTCCCGGAGGTCATTCATCGGCTCCGGTTCATTCCACCGAGCACGTCGTTCCGCTCCACGTGGAACTACCAGAACGTGGTCTATGCCATTGGTGGAACGCTCGTCGAGCGAGCGTCCGGCATGTCGTGGGACGCCTTCATTCGCTCCCGCATCTTTGCGCCACTCGGGATGAACGAGTCGGAAGCGCTCGTCTCACAGATCCGGGGCAAGGGCAACGTCGCCGTTCCCCACGCGGACATTCGCGACACGGTGCGCGTCGTCCCCATGCGGAGCACGGATCTCGTCGCGCCGGCGGGCTCGGTGTGGTCGAGTGTCTCGGACATGTCGAAGTGGATGCGCTTCGTGCTCGACAGCGGGCGCGTGGGCACGAAGCGACTCATCAGCGAAGCGAACTTTCGCGAGCTGGTCGCCCCACAGATGCGTGTGCCGATGGACCAGTATCCGGCACTCGCGCTGTCGTCCCCGCACGTCTTCAGCTACGCCCTCGGCTGGTTCGTGCAGGACTATCATGGCCAGACCGTGTGGATGCATACGGGCAGCATCGACGGCATGAGCGCCATCATCGGCCTCATGCCGGCGCAGCGCGTCGGGGTGTTCATGCTCGGCAACCTCGATCACATCGAGCTCCGCCATGCACTCATGTACGCGGCGTTCGACCTTTACGGCGACGGGCCGAAGCGCGACTGGAGCGCCGATCTCCTGGCACTGTTCGCGTCGAAGCGTCCGCCACGTCCCACAATCCCGGCTGCACCGCACGTGGCCGTCGGCGGGCCGTCAGTGCCGCTGGAGAAGTACACCGGCACCTTCGCGGACCCGGCCTACGGAAGCATCATCGTCACCAGCGCGAACGGGGTGCTCTCGGCGCGATACGACAAGATCGACGTCGGGGTCCTCGATCACTGGGACTACGACGTCTTTCGCAGCAGCCCGAAGACGCCGCTGGACGACGCGACGGCGCTGGCATTCCAATCCGACGGGAATGGCAGCATCAACGCCGTGCGTGCCTTCGGCGTGACGTTCGTTCGGCGACGGCAATAGACCAGTGGTCGTCCTGCGAGCAGCGACGGACCTGCGGAAGCAGGGCCTTCGGTTCACCCAGGATGACAAACGGCAACCTAAGAGAAGCATGCGTGCAGCTGTAGAACAGCTCAGGCGACGTTCATCGCGGTGCCCGTCGTGACCAAGCCACCCCCTCATTCCATGAAGACCATGACGCTAAGCCGGAAAGCCACACGTTCGTGCTGCACCGGTGTCGCGCTGCTCGCGCTGACGCAACCCGCGCTCGCACAGGCGACCGAACCGTATCCTGGTTTCGACGCCTACATCACCAAGGCCGCACAGGACTGGAAAAGCCCCGGCCTGGCGGTGGCGA
>JANLQX010000054.1:0-1602 GCA_031368095.1 Actinomycetes bacterium
GCTGGCGTTTTTCCGGCAAAAGCGTGAGACCAAACCCGGCACGCCGGATGAGTTCATGGAAGGCGAAGGCGAGGTCATCGACTATGACGGCAAGGCCGACGTGGTCAAGTTTCACCGCCGTGCCCAGATGCGCAGGTATATCGGAACCGCACTCAACGACGAGATGAGCGGGGTTGAAATCGTGTACGACAACAGCACCAGCATTCTCACGGTGGACGGTGGCGTGCCCAAACCTGCGGCGGACGGCAGTACGCCGCGGGTGCGCACCATGCTCACCCCGAGGCTCGACGCGTCGCGCCCCGGCGGCCCAGGAGCGGCCGCATCGGCTGCCGCTGCTGCGGCACCTGCACCCGCATTGCGCCGCTCGACCGACATCGGCGGCGTCAAGAAGTGAGTCAGGCCCCGGTGATCGAGGCAAGGGCTTCGGCGCCGGGCGCGCCGACCCCGGAAAAATCGTCGGCGTCGGCGTCGGCGTCGGCCAGCCGGCTGGAGGCGCGTCACCTGAAAAAGTCCTACGGCAGCCGGACCGTGGTCAAGGACGTGTCGCTGGTCGTTGGCAAAGGCGAGGTGGTCGGTTTGCTGGGCCCCAACGGCGCGGGCAAGACCACCTCGTTCTACATGATCGTCGGGCTGGTGCGGGCCAGCGCGGGCGATATCCTGATCGACGGGAAGTCGGTCGAACACATGCCGATTCACCGGCGCGCGCGCCTGGGCCTGAGTTACCTGCCGCAGGAGGCGTCGATCTTCCGCAAGCTCAATGTCGAGGACAACGTGCGTGCGGTGCTGGAGCTGCAGACCGACCGATCCGGCCAGGGGCTGGCCCCGGCCGTGATCGAAGGGCGCCTGACCGGGCTGCTGCAGGACTTGCGGGTGGAGCATCTGCGTCAGTCGCCGGCGCTGGCCCTGTCCGGCGGTGAACGCCGGCGGGTCGAGATCGCGCGGGCGCTGGCGACCCAGCCGCGCTTCATCCTGCTCGACGAACCATTCGCCGGTATCGATCCGATCGCCGTGATCGAGATTCAGCGCATCATCAATTTTCTCAAGTCACGCGGTATCGGCGTGTTGATCACCGACCACAACGTGCGTGAGACGCTGGGTATCTGCGACCATGCCTACATCCTCAGCGACGGCAACGTGCTGGCCCAGGGTACCCCGTCGGAGATCGTCGACAACGCCGATGTGCGCCGGGTGTACCTGGGTGAACATTTCAAGATGTAGATGAAGCCGGGTTTATCGCTTCGCGTCTCGCAACACCTGGCGCTCACGCCACAGCTGCAACAGTCGATCCGGCTGCTGCAGCTGTCCACGCTGGAGCTGAGTCAGGAAGTGAGCCAGATGCTCGACGACAACCCGTTTCTGGAGGTCACCGAGGACCAGCCGGTGCGTGAGGAATTCGGGGTGGACCAAGTCGATACACCGGTGCGCCAGGCGGACCGGGAAGCCGAGCTTTCGACGGCGGCCACCACCGGCGACTACGCATCCGACACGGGCGCTTCGTCGAACGACGACGAAGTCACGCCTCTGGCCGCCGCCGACGCGCAGAGCTGGGACGGCGACGGCACCAGCGAGATGGCGCCCGACGACAACGAGTGGGGCGGCGAG
>JANLQX010000090.1:0-4174 GCA_031368095.1 Actinomycetes bacterium
GATGCGCTGCGCGACCTCGAAGGTCTTCCCGGAGTCGTCGCCGCCCTTGTCGTCGTGCCGTATTACACCCGCCCCTCGCCCTCCGGGATCGTGGAGCACTACCGGGTTGCCGCCGAGGAGAGTCCCGTCCCAGTCGTGGCCTACAACATTCCCTATCGAACGGGACGCGGTCTTGGTGCAAGCGAGCTGTTGGAGATCGCGGCTATGGCCAACATCGTCGGCGTGAAGCAATCTGTGGCCGCTCTGGACGTCGACACCCTCGAGGTTCTGAGGGTGGCCCCTCCGGAGTTTCATGTGTTCTCCGGCGATGACGCGTTTATCGTGCCGACAATCTTGATGGGAGGCCACGGGGCCATTGCGGCGGCCGCCCACGTGTGCACGCCGATGTTCGTGGAGATGATCGAGGCCGCGCTCGCCTGCCGCGTTGACCGATCGCGTGAATTGGCCGAGGCTCTGCTTCCCGTCGTGGCTGCCGGGATGGCCGAGCCAAACCCGGCGGGATGGAAGGGGGCACTTCATCGTCTCCGCGAGATCGCGACGCCGAACCTCCGCGCGCCGATGACCAACGCTTCATCGGCGACCACGGACCGTCTGCTGGCCGCTATCGACGACGCAAATCGCCTTCGAACGTCGCGAATACGGTCCGCCGGAGCGAGATAGGCGGGACCGACAGGTGGCTCGACGACCGACCAGACGAACTACGCGACAAGCGGCTGTGCGTGCACAAAGGCTTCGGGCGTGCGCACGATGCGGCTGCCCACTTCCGACCGACCGACACGCGTGATGCGGTCTACGACGCAGCGCACTCACTACAAGTTTCCCGAGTGAACCTGCTCGACATCGTCGGCGAATGGGATCGCGCCGACGCCCATCTCATCGATGGCGCCCGGACCGACCAGGCCGACCAACTCCTCCACGTGTTCACCTCGGCACGCGCTGCCTACATCGAACGCGACTGCGAGATGCTTATCGACCACATCGCACCGTTGACCGTGGCCCAATGTCGGATCGTGGCGGGACACTGGGCCGCCCGGGTTGACGCCGAAGCCGTCGCCGCCGGCGAAACCCTGCCGCCGCCGCCCGAACCAACGATCTCTGAGCTTCGCATCGGCGAAATCTCGACGGTGACACCATCATCGAAGGCACCCTCAACGCCGCCGATGCGGTAGTCCTTCGCACTGCCCTCGCCGCCGCCCAACGACTCGGCAACCCAGAGCCGAGCGGCGACAACGAAACCCTCGAAGACGCAACCGACGGAACCACCGGACCGAAGGCGCCAGCAGACCCACGCAGCCCAGCGCAAAAGCGCGCCGACGCACTGGTGCTCATCGCCCAGTTCTTCCTCGACCACCATGAACACGTCGATCACCACGGTGGGTCGATCGGCCGGGCTCACGTGAGCATCCACGTCAACTTGGATCAACTCACCAGCGCCCACCTCACTGGCATTGCTGAGACCCCGTACTCCGTGAACGGCATCGAGATGGCCTCGGTCCTGCAAACGTGCTGCGACGCCTCCATCACCCGCATCCTCCTCGCCGGCCAGTCACTCGCCCTCGACATCGGCCGCGAAACGCGAGTTATCTCGCCCACCCTCCGCAAAGCCGTCACCACCCGCGACCGGACCTGCCGCCACCCCGACTGCGACATGCCCGCCGCATTCACCGACGTGCACCACGTCCGCCACTGGACGCGCGGCGGATCGACCGACCGAAACAACTGCTGCCTGCTCTGTCGAAGACACCACACCGCCGTCCATAAAGGCGGTTGGACCATCACCGGCGACCCCAACGGCACACTCATCTTCACCGGACCCGACGGCCGCGAGCACCGAAGCCGACCGCCGAACCTCCAACTCCCCCTGCTCGTCGCCTAGTCAACGCGAACTCGGGTCCGGATGGCGATCCATACCGGCGAGACACAACTTCGCAACGACGGCAACTACTTCGGGCAAACGGTGATCCGCTCCGAACGGGTGTGGCAACTGCGCCATCGAGACCTGGCATCGTCGTTTCCGGCGCTCCTGTCCCTCGATGCGTTCCGTCACAACCTGCCCGGCCGATTGACCCCACTCGTCGGCCGACAGAGCGAACTGGCGGCGGTCGTCGTGAGCTCCGGGCCGGTCGGCTGGTGACGCTGGCCGGGTCGGGTGGGGTGGGTAAGACCCGCCTCGCATTGGCCGTCGGGGCCGAGGTGCTCGATCGCTATCCCGGCGGCGTGTGGTGGGCCGAGCTCGCTCCGGTGCACGACGCGTTAGCCATCGCCGCCACCGTGCTCGCCGCCACCGGCGGGCGTGAAGATCCGCAGCGCCGACCATCGACCAGATTGCGATGGTGCTCGGCGACACCCCGAGCTTGGTCATCCTCGACGACTGCGAACACGTGATTGCTACGTGTGCTGATCTTGTCGACACGCTCCTCAACGCCAACCCCAATGTGACTGTTCTTGCCACTTCGCGTGAGGCGCTGTCCGTCCCGGGCGAGGTGGTGTGGCGCGTGCTGTCGTTGCCGTCGCCAGTTCTTAGCCTGCGAGACGGCGAACCGATCGGTCACCGATGCCAACGCACCCGCCATCGCCGAGGTGCTCCCGCGTCAGCAGACGCTCCTCGCGTCGGTCGAAGTGCGGAGTCGCGAACTCCGGGCTGCGTTGGTGTGGGCCGTAAGCACACAGAACATCGCGCATTGAGATGTCCGGCTCCGACAAAGCTTTTCCAGTTGCTTCTCGCCTAGCAAGTCCGATCGGTATGGGCGGGCGTTTGGATTTGGCCGCTGACCTTCTACCGAAAGTATCTGCAAAGCGTCTGAGGCGCTACGGGCGATCCCGATGGAGACCGAACCGCACAACGCAGCATCGTGATCAACTTGCGGAACCACCTTGCCTTCCTTCAGCGTGATCGTGACGAAGCAACCGCAACGCTCGGCTGATATCGAGGCGATCGCCCGCAGGGATCGACAGAGGCTCAACCCAATTCCCCTCGCCGAGTTCCCCGCCGGGATCATCGCCGCGCTCCTCTACGACGACGCCGAGGCGTTCGCTTGCGAGCGTGGTTGGAAGCTCTATGAGCTGACGGCGCTCGAAGGCATCGGCGGTTGCGCCGCCCTGCTCGGCCATCACGTCGAAGGGGCCCGCCTGCTTGAGGATCTCCTCATGGGTCGGGCCACGGCGAAGACGCACCTGTCGCACGTGTTCACCAAACTCGGCGTCGCCAGCCGGGCCGAACTTGCATCACGTCGATGACCCGCGCCACGAGAGGCTGAGAGCGAAACGACTCCCCTACGCTGGCCTCGATGCAATCCGAGCGCCTCACCACCCACCTTCACGCGTGGCTCGGCGCCTGGCCACCATCCGCAGAAGGCATCACGGTCGTTGGTTCGCCGCTTCGCACCCAACCCGGATGGGACGGCCATGTGCACGACTTCCTCGGCGTCGCCACCCCGACCTCGGCCGTTCTCTCCGTCCCACCAAACGCGGTCGATTCGCTCACCGACGCAGTCGCCGCGCTGGAGCCCGGCACGCTCCACCACATGCTCGACGCGCTCGGCGCGTCGGACGCGCTTCCGAATGCACTTGGACGTACCGGTCGAATGGGGCGTGGCTTCTTCCGGTGGGCCCACGAACTTCCCCACGGTGATGATGTGGGTGAGTGGATCCCCACCGATGACGCGCGGGTTCCAGAATGGCTGAAGCCGTTCAACGGCGACGTCCTGATCGCCTGGGACGACGAGGGGAACTACGGCGCGGGCGTCGGCCGTAAGCGGCACGACAGTTTTGGTCATGAGATCTCCGTCGGGACCGAAGAGGCGCTGCGGGGCCGCGGCATCGCCCGCCGGCTGGTCGCCACCGCGGCGCGTCGTATCGCCGCCGACGGAGCCATCGCGACCTACCTCCATGCGCCCGACAATCACGCGTCGGCAAAAGTGGCCGACGCGTCGGGCTTTCCCGACGAAGGCTGGAAGGTCATCGGCTACTGGGGCCCACCTGCTCTGTAGCCTCCCGAAAGGGTGCTACCGATAGTACGACGAATGGTACGCTGCCATCGTGGCCAAAAGCAAGATCTCGGTATCGCTTGACCCAGACACGTTGGATCAGGCCAGGCAGCTGCTCCCGACGGCGTCGGTATCGGAGCTTCTCGACGTGGCCCTCTCCCGTTTGATCGAAGCCGAACTCGAACGAC
>JANLQX010000099.1:0-6374 GCA_031368095.1 Actinomycetes bacterium
CCGCCAACGACGCCAGGACCGCAGCCGACGCGGCCTCGACGGCAATGGCGCGTGGGACGGCACGTGGCGTCTAGGCATCGTGACTGGAGAGGCCCGATCGGCAGCGGACCGGGCCGAACTCCGGCGTATCCTGGCCCAGCATCGATTCGCTGAGTGGCGCGAAGGAGTCTGGGCTCGCCCAGACAATCTCGACTCCGGGAAGGCGGTTGAGCCAACGTCGTGCGAGTTCGTTTCGGGTTGTCGACCGCCGCACCCAAAGGCACTGGCGACCGACTTGTTCGCGGTGAAAACATGGTCCGAACATGCGCTGGTCCTCGTCGACGACGTTCGCCGGATGCAACGCGCCCTGGACCCGGCCCCGAAACCGGCAAGACAACCGAACGACGGCGGCGCTCTGGCTGCCGCATTCGTGCTCAACGCCGATGTCCTGCGGCACCTGCAGTCCGACCCGCTTCTTCCGACCAGCCTCCTGACGTCGCACTGGCCCGGCCACCGGCTACGTGATCGCTACGAGGATTTCGACCGGACCTTCCAATCGGTTTGGCGCACCCATCTTCGCCGCTAGCGGCCAGCCACGGCCTTGCGCCCGGCCCGTCGAAGTTTGGCGTAGTGCACGTCGAACATCGACGCAGTCTCGGCACCACGCACGCCACTCAGATGAATGGGCATCCGCTGACTGAGCGCCTCGGTGACGATGACTCGCTGAGGAATCTCCGGCATCCAGACGGTGGACCGCCCGAGCATTCGCACCAGGAGTTCGTTCTGGCGGTCAGCTTCGTGAGACACCGGCGGAACGCGGTTGACGATGACTCCGGCAATGTCCAGCCGATCGTTGTACTGCTCCCATACGGAATCGATGAGATCGCTGACGCCCGCCACGCCTCGGGCCGAGAGCGCCGCCGGCTCGACCACCATCAACGCCAGGTCGGCCGCGGCGAGTGCGTTCGTCGTAAGTGAGCCGAGCGCCGGCGAGCAGTCGACGATGACGAGTTCGTAGGAATCGGAGACGCCACTCAGGGCGCGCCGAAGTCGTCGAGCCAGTCCCTTCTTCCCGACGTCGGCGTCACGTTCCTGGAGCGCCCGTGAAGCCGGAAGTACATCAACGAGCGGACTCCAGGTCGACGGAGCCACACCCTGGCTCGCCGCACCACTCTCGTCGGCCTCGATCGCTTCCGCCGTCCCGTACAGGACGTCGTGCGGTTCGAGCCCGAGGGCCCATGTGGCGTTGGCCTGGGGGTCGGCGTCGACCACGAGCACCCGGTCTCCTCTCGCCATCGCGGCCGAGGCCAGGCCGAGCGTGATGGTCGTCTTGCCCACGCCACCTTTTTGGTTGACGACGGCGACGATGGCTCCCACCCCACGATCGTCGCGCGGCTACCGCCCTTGAGGCCAGCCTGCCTCGCCTAGCGGACGGTGATTGCGCCCGGTCGACCGGTGCGTACGGAACCGATGACCGCGGGCCGCAGTCCGGCGTCGACCGCCGACATCAAAAAGGCATCGGTGCGCTCGGCGGCGATACACAGAACGAGGCCACCCGACGTCTGCGGGTCGGCGAGGACGCTTTCCCATCGAGCGCGGCCGGCGACCCAGTCAACAAACGTCTCAACGAATTCGAGATTCCGGGCGGTACCGCCGGGCACGAAACCTTCGTCTCGAAGCGCCTCCACATCGGGAAGGAGCGGAATGTTGGCGACGTCGAGTTCCAGCGAGATCGCGCTGCCAAGGGCGAGCTTGTGCAGGTGACCGAGGAGCCCGAACCCGGTGATATCCGTGCCGCATCGCACCCCGTGGCGGACGGCAACCTCCGCGCCGACGTCGTTCAGCGTGGTCATCGAGGCCACGGCGGCCTTATAAGCGTCGGCGAGCACGCCGCCCTCGGCGATTGCCGCGGCCGGGAGGCGTTTCAACGCCGTGGTGACAAGCCCGGTTCCAATGGCCTTGGTGAGAATAAGGACGTCGCCCGGACGGGCGGCGTCGTTGGTGATCATCCGGCCGGGGTGGACCTCGCCGGTTACCGCTTGTCCGAGGAACGGCTCGGGGGCGTCGACGGTGTGACCTCCCGTAACCACCCAACCGCCCCGAGCCGCCACCTCTGATGCCCCCGCCAGCGCTTCACCGAGGAGATCCAGGGGCAGGAGGTCTCTAGGCCAGCCGGCCACGTTGAGCGCGAACAGGGGTCGTCCGCCCATGGCGTACACGTCCGATGCCGAGTTGGCAGCAGCGATCATTCCCCAGGTGCGGGCGTCGTCAACGACGGGAGTGAAGAAGTCCACCGTGGAAACGAGGGCGCGACCTTCGGCGATGCGCCAAACGGCGGCATCGTCACCGGTGGCGGTTCCCACCAGGAGATCAGGAGCAGATGGAACAGGCACGTGGCGCAGAACCTGCGCCAGCTCGGAAGGACCGAGCTTGCCGGCTCAACCAGCGCCGTGACTGTACGAACTGAGCCGGACCGAGGTGGGTTGTGGCTCGTGGAACTGATTCGACATAGGCCCGCTCAGTATTGCTGTTCATGTGCTGGCTACGTGTCGGCCTCGGCGTCAGCGTCGGCCAGCTTCAGGGTGACGACACCCCCACCATCGGTGGCGTTCGAGGCCGTCGCCGTTCCGTGATGGGCGGCGGCGGCATCAGCAACGATCGCCAGGCCCAGTCCGGTGCCGGGCAATGTTCGAGCGCCGTCGGACCGGAAGAAGCGGTCGAAGACGCGAGAAAGGTCGGCGGCGGCGAACCCGGGGCCGTGATCGCGGACCACCAGGCGTCGGTCACCGACACGCAGCTCGATCGGAGCATCCGACGGATCGAATTTGGCTGCGTTGGCCAAAAGGTTGTCCACCGCCCTCGAGAGTTGGAGTCGTCGACCTCGGATCGTGGTGGACGACAACGACGCCTGAACACCACGACCGGTGCGCCGTTCGAACCGCTCCAGCGACCTTCGCGCCAACTCGGCGAGATCCACCGGAACCACCGGGTCGTCGGGGGCGGCATCGGTGGCGAGCACTAGCAACTCGTCGGTCAAGACCGAGAGTTCCCGAAGCTCGGCGTCCATTTCCGCCAAAATCGTGGCTCGCTTTTCCACCGATAACCCTGGATATTTGGCCAGGACTTCAACGTTGGTCCGCAAGGTCGTCAACGGCGTTCTCAGTTCATGACCGGCATCCTGAGCGAGCTGACGCTGTTGTTGACGCGACGCTCGCAGCGACGACAGCATCGACGCGAAACTACCGGCGAGCCGGCCGAGTTCATCACGGCGACCGGTGATGGCCGGGTCGATCACGGTGTGTTCCGACAACGCTCCCTCGGCGGCAATCGTCTCGGTCACAGCCGTAAGAGATCGAACCGGTTGCGCCAGGGCCCTGGCCACCATTGAGCCCAAGACTGCAGCTAGCAACGTCACCACGAGACCGATGAGTGCAAAACGGTCTCGCAGGGCACGGAGAATCCGCTCACTCTCGTCAAGATCCCGCCCCAGCATCACCGCTCCGCCGCCAGCGATTGGGGCGGTGGCAACGCGGAACGATAGTCCGTCAACGGACACCCCACGAATCCGGACGGCGTCGCCGAAGCGGCCGATCTGGTCTGGACCAACAGCAATCCGGCGATCCCGATTCCGTCCTGGGTTGGCCGGCTCAACGACGTCGTCGATCCGAAGTCTGGCGACGGCACGGTCGGCGTCGTCGACGGGCAAATACATTTCGGAGTCGGCGCCGAATCGGGGAAACACCAGCGCCGTTCCATCGACCGTGAGGCATTGGGCAATCGCCGAGCCGTCGCCAAATGCTCGCGGGCCGACACCCCCCGAACCCGACGTCGTTTCCGCTCCACCTGGTTGGTTGGCCGGTGGTGTGCGAGGTACCGCGCCTCGACAGATCCGACCGTCAGCGCCGGGACCGATTGATCTTGCCGCCGCGTCGCGCAGGGTACCGTCGATCTCGGCGAGCACTCGGCTCGACGTGCTGCGATACCCAACGATCGCCGCGGCGAGAACCGACAGAGCGGCCAACAACGCAAAGAAAAACGTCAAACGAGTTCGCATCCGTGCCGTTCAATTCGCCCGAAGGGTGTAGCCAACACCTCGGACAGTGTGCAAAATCGGGGGCTCCCCGACATGTTCGAGTTTGCGCCGGACGTAGCCGATGAACACGGCGAGGGTTTTCGATTCCGGTCCGAAGTCGTAGTTCCAGACCATGTCGTACAACATTGTCGGTGTACACACCGTCGGTGACTGGCGGACTAACGCCTCGACGAGATCGAACTCCGTCTTGGTGAAGGAAATCTCTCGATCTCCTCGCCAGGCACGCCGGGCGGCCAGATCGAGCCGAACATCCGAGACGGCAACGGTGTCATCCCCCGTTCCATCACTTCCGTCGTACGCCGAGCGACGAAGGAGAGCCCGAACCCGCGCTAACAACTCCTCAAGCGCAAATGGCTTGGCGAGAAAATCGTCGGCCCCGGCATCGAGGGCGGCGACGCGATCGCCTAGCTCGGTGCGCGCCGTGAGCATAAGGATCGGCAGGCGGGACCGGCTGGCCCGAAGCCGCCGACACAGCGTGACTCCGTCGAGGTAGGGCATCATCCAGTCAGCAATGACCAGGTCCGGTTCCTCGGCGGCAATGGCGGCCAGCGCGACCTCCCCGTTCTCGGCCACTTCCACCGTGTAGCCGTCGAGTTCGAGGGCGCGCGCCAACGACGTCCGAACAGATCGATCGTCCTCAGCAATGAGCAGGCGGGAGGCCATGCCCGACGGTCTACCGGCAATCGGTGAGGAACCGGTGAGATGATCGGTGCTCAGCGATCCTCACGCGTTGGCCGCCAGAGCATCACGAAGAAAGCTCACGTCGGAGGCCAGGCCCTGCTCGGGGGTCTCGCAGATAACCGGAGCGTCGGCCTTCCGGACGATATCGACGAGCATCTTGGGCGACACCGTGTTGTCGGTGCCGAGAACGGAGAAGTTCTGATGCCGGTCTCGCCCGCTCCCTTCGGCGTCACGAGAGCCGTTGCAGTGCACGAGATCGATCCGCCCGGTAATGGCGACGATGCGATCGACGCTCTCGGCCAATTCCTCACCGGACGCATACGTATGGCAGGTGTCGAGACAAAAACCGATGCGCGAGTCACCGGCAATGGCGTCCCATAGTCGGGCCAGGGTGTCCCACCTACGAGCCATGGCGTGGTCTCCACCGGCGGTGTTCTCCAACAGAATCGGGACATCGGTCTCGATCGAGTCGAGCCCCTTTTTCCATCGGACGATGCCCTCGGCGATGTCGTCGTCGGAGCGCACGTGCCCGCCGTGAACGACCACGGCGCGAGCACCAGCGGCGCTCGCGCAATCACATGCCGCCTGCAGCGACTTGCGCGACGGAATGCGAATCTTGTTGTCGGCCGAAGCCAGGTTCACGATGTACGGCGCGTGGACGAAAACCGGGATGCCCGAAGCCTTGAGCGCCTCGGAGTCGGGACGGGGGGTCCACGGTTTCCAACTCTGCGGATCACCGCAGAACAGCTGGATGCAGCCGGACCCCGTTTCGAGGGCCGCTCCGAGCGGCTCGTTCTCCCGGACGTGGGCGCCAATCAACATGGCCGTGAGACTACGGGCCAAACCGACCGAGCGGAACGTCACTGAGCCAACACCGCACCGCGAACCTTTCCGAGCAGACTGGAACTATGACTTCTGTTGCCTTTCTCGGACTCGGCGTGATGGGTTCGCCGATGGCTCGACACCTCGCCGCGCATGGTCACACCGTCACCGTCTACAACCGCACTTCGTCGAAGGCGCAGGCGTGGGTCGATGCCCATGGCGGGCGACACCAACCAACTCCGGCGTCCGCGGCGGCTGGTCAGGAAATGGTGTTCGCCTGTGTCGGCAATGACGACGACCTGCGGTCGGTGTGCCTCGGCCCGAGCGGCGCATTTTCTTCGATGGCACCGGGATCGGTCTTCGTGGACCACACCACAGCATCGGCCACCATCGCCCGAGAACTGGCTGGTGCGGCCGGTAACCTTGGCCTCGGCTTCATCGACGCGCCCGTCTCGGGTGGCCAGGCGGGAGCCGAAAACGGCGTGCTCACGGTGATGTGTGGCGGTGACCAGAAGGTGTTCGATGCGGTCGAACCGGCCATCCGGTCCTATGCCAAAGCGGTGACCCTGCTCGGCCCGTCGGGCGCCGGACAGCTGACCAAGATGGTGAATCAGATCTGTATCGCGGGACTCGTGCAGGGCCTGGCCGAGGCGGTCAACTTTGCCCAGCGTGCCGGGCTCGACCCCGATCTGGTCGTCGACACCATCGGCAAGGGGGCCGCCCAGTCGTGGCAGATGGACCATCGGGCCCGCACCATGGCCAAAGGCGAGTTCGATTTCGGCTTTGCCGTGGAATGGAT
>JANLQX010000101.1:0-9824 GCA_031368095.1 Actinomycetes bacterium
GCTGGCGGTGGTGCTGCCGCACCGCAAATCGCGTCCGCTCCTGACGCTGTTGTGCGCCGGCCTGGTCCTCGGAATGTCGGTCGGCGCGCTCTTGCGGGTGGAGACGGTCGTATCGGGTCTGTGCCTGGCCTAGGGCCATCACGCTCGCGGTTCGTCGCCAAAGCGGGGCATGATCGAGCATGGAACTCGTGAAGCGATCGGTGACACTTGGGGTGGCGACGGCGCTGCTATTCACCGCACCGCCATCGTCGGCCGCCATCACCGCGTGCGCAACGAGTGCGTTCAGGTCTACGCCACCAGTCATCATCGCCCACGCCAGCGGTGACTACTTCGGTCCACCGAACACGATTGAGATGATGCGGGCGGCGCGTCGGGCGGGCGCCGATGTGCTCGACGCCGATGTGCGAGTTACCAAAGACGGCGTGCTTGTTGCCTCACACGACGATGTCGTTTCGGTCGGAACCACGAAGCTTTCGATCGCTCGCTCCACGCTGGCTGACATTTTACGCCTCGACCTGGGGGCGGTATGGCCCGGACCGAAGAAGGACTTCCCCTTCCGTTCATCACATGCGCGCGTACCAACCATCGATTCGTTGCTCACGGCGTTCCCCAAGACACGTTTCTCGTTCGAGTTCAAGGTTGCTGGTGGTGGTAGTCGCCTTTGCGCCTTGTTGCGCTCCACGAAACGAACCGGCGATGTGTACGTGAGCTCAGAGGGTGATGCCGGTGTCGACGAGGTCAATCTCAGCTGTCCGGAAGTCGTGACGACCGTGACCGAAGCGCTCGTGGTCGACATGCGCCGGGCCCGGGACTCGGGAGCGCCATGGTGCTCACCGGCCCCGATCGGTCAGCCGGCGCTCCGGCGTGGTGATCGACGCCTTGATGCCGAACGGGTTCGGTGGAGTCACGATCACGGCATGGCCGTGTACACCTGGACGGCCGATGACCGGACCACGTTGCAGACGGCCATCGCGCTCGGCGTTGACGGCATCTATACGTCTCGTCCGGACCTCGCCCGGGCGCTCTTGGCGAAATCGAGTTGACGGGAACGCTCACTGCTCGCTGAGGAGCACCTCGAGCACACCGTCGCCGTAGCGGTCGAGCTTGGTTTCACCCACACCGGTCACGGTGGCCAACTCCGCTCGCGTGCGTGGATGCTTCGTGGCAATCTCGCGCAGCGTGGCATCGTGGAAAACCACATAGGCCGGGACGCCCTGTTCCTTGGCGGCGACGGCCCGCCACGCTCGCAGTTGTTCGAATCGGTCGGCGGCGTCGGGTGACAGGTCGGCGACGGCTGGTTTCGTCCCGCTGCGAGCGCTTGCGGATTTCGCCGGCCGTGCGGTCTCGGCGCGCATCATGACGATGCGCTTCTTGGCCAACACGTCGGCGCTGGCGTTGGTCAACACGAGCGTGCCGTAGTCACCTTCGACGCTCACCAAACCTTGGGCCAGGAGTTGACGAATCACGCTGCGCCACTCCGGGTCCTTGCGGTCGGCCCCGATGCCGAACACGGTGAGTTGGTCGTGACGGTGTTGTGCCACTTTATCTGTGCGCTTACCAGTCAGGATGTCGATGATCTGCCCGGCGCCAAACTTCTGGTTGCGCTCGCGTTGAAGACGAGACACCGTCGACAGAATCTTCTGCGCTTCGACGGTGCCGTCCCACTGCGACGCCGGGCTGAGACAGGTGTCGCAGTTGCCGCACGGCTCACTGGACTGGCCGAAGTAGTTGAGGAGCTGCACGCGTCGGCATTGCACCGTCTCGCACAGAGACAGCATGGCGTCGAGATGTTCACCGAGACGACGTCGATGGGCCGCATCACCTTCGGACGTATCGATCATGCGACGTTGTTGGACAACGTCTTGGAGTCCATAGGCCAACCATGCGGTTGACGGCAGCCCGTCGCGACCGGCTCGACCAGTCTCCTGGTAGTACCCCTCCACCGACTTGGGCAGATCGAGATGGGCGACGAAGCGAACGTCGGGCTTGTCGATACCCATACCGAAGGCGATGGTGGCCACAACGATGAGGCCGTCTTCACGAAGAAAGCGCGCTTGGTTCTTGGCCCGCACGCGGTTGTCGAGACCGGCGTGATAGGGAACGGCGGCGATCCCGTTGTCGTTGAGGAACTCTGCGGTCTTCTCTACCGAAGCCCGGGATAGGCAGTAGACGATGCCCGCATCGCCGACGTGCTCGGCCCGCAGCAGGGTGAGCAGCTGCCGGTTCGGATTGTCCTTGCCGACGACGCGGTACTGGATGTTCGGCCGGTCGAAACTGGCGACGAAGTGCTTCGCATCGCCGAGCTGGAGTCGAGACGTGATCTCGGCGTGGGTGGCCTTGGTGGCGGTGGCCGTGAGCGCGATGCGGGGCACATTCGGCCATCGGTCGTGGAGGTCCGAGAGCATCAGGTACTCAGGACGGAAGTCATGGCCCCACTGCGACACGCAGTGCGCTTCGTCGATGGCAAACAGGGCGATCGTGCCGCGCTCCAAGAGACGGATCGTCGACTCAACCCGCAGCCGTTCCGGCGCAAGGTAGAGCAAATCCAGTCGACCGGCGAGGAAGTCGCGTTCCACTTCCAGGCGCTCCTCCGGTCCCTGCGTCGAGTTGAGGAACGCGGCCCGTGCTCCTACCGCGCGGAGCGCGTCGACCTGGTCCTGCATCAACGCAATGAGGGGCGAGATGACCACGCCGGTACCTTCGCGAACGAGGGCGGGCACCTGGTAGCAGAGTGACTTGCCCCCGCCCGTCGGCATCAGGACGAGGGCATCGCCGCCGTTGATCACGTGGGCGACGATCGCCTCCTGATCACCCCGGAACGAGTCGTAGCCAAATACCCGCTTGAGCACGCCCCGGGCCGCGTCGACCGTTGCACTCACCTCCCCAGTGTTACCCAACAGACGCCGGTTCTAGGTCAGCTCAGCGTTCTGGGTCAGCTCCGTCGCATCCGTGGGACTGTGCTGACCCAACAAATGGAGCTGACCCAAGTCGGTGGCCGAACCGGCTGTCAGAGGGTGCCGCCTACGCTCTCGGGCGTGAGTGGGGAGGGGACGGAGAGTGGTCGGCGGCTGCGCCAATTGGCCTCGATCGGCGTGGAACGCCTCGAAGGGGTGGGCGCCAAGAAGCTGGCGGCCCTTCGTGACCAGGGGATCGACACCGTCCTTGATCTTCTCACCACGTTTCCCCGTCGCTATATCGACCGCACCGCGCAGAAGCCGATCCGCGACATGTTGCCGGGCGAGGAAGCGCTCGTCCTGGCCACGGTGAAGCGCAGCGAGGCCAGGCGGAGTCGGCAGGGCCGCACGTTCGTCGAGGTCGACGTGTTCGATGGGTCGGGTTACCTGAAGGCCACGTTCTTCAACCAGCCGTGGCGGGCCAAGCAACTGACGGCCGGTACGGAAGTGGCGATGTTCGGACGGATGGAGGTGTTCAACGGGCAGCGTCGCATGACCAATCCCGTGGTCGATCTCGTGGGAGGAGACAAGACCGGCAAGATCGTGCCGTTGTATCCGCAGTCCGAGAAGTCCGGCCTCACTACTGGCGAGATGGGCGGTTGGGTCGGCGAGGCACTACGTCGCGCCGGACGGTTTGCTGATCCATTGCCGAATCGCTACCGGGACGAACTCGACCTTGTTGGCCGCGACTGGGCGATGCACCAGATCCATGAGCCCGAAGCGATCGGGGCCACGCATGCGGCCCGCAAGCGTTTGGCCTTCGACGAACTCTTGCGGCTACAACTCGTGTTGGTCATTCGTAAGCGCGCTGTCGAACGCGACTCGATCGGCATCGTGCACGCGTCGGCCGCCCTCGACGGTCATGGTCCGTTCGTGTCGGCATTCCATGCGTCGCTCCCGTTCCCGCTCACGGGTGCGCAGCGTCGGGCCAACGCGGAGATCGCCAAGGACCTCGCGTCGCCACTGCCGATGCATCGCCTGCTGCAGGGTGACGTTGGTTCGGGCAAGACCCTGGTCGCCGTAACGGCCGCACTGATGGCCATTCAAGACGGTCACCAGGCCGCTCTCATGGCCCCGACCGAAGTGCTCGCCGAGCAGCACTACATCGGCATCCGCAGTCTCATCGAAGCGGCGACTCTGACGGTGACCGAGGAAGGTTCGCTCATGGGGGAGCGGCCCGTCACCGTGAAGCTGTTGACCAATCGAACGACGGCGGCCGAGCGTCGAGAATTGTTCAGCGCGCTGAAGAGTGGCACCGTCGACTTCTTGATCGGCACCCATGCGCTCATCGGCGAACACGTCGAGTTCAAATCGCTTGGCATGGTCGTGATCGACGAGCAGCATCGCTTCGGGGTGGAGCAACGCGCTGCGCTGCGGGCCAAGGGCAACGGTCGCGATCCTGATGTGCTCGTCATGACGGCCACGCCGATTCCGCGTACTGCGGCGATGACCGTCTACGGCGACCTCGACACCACGATCCTCGACGAACTGCCGCCCGGCCGAACGCCCATCGTCACCCATTGGTGCCGCACCGAGCTCGAAGAATCGGCGGCGTATGCACACATACGAGATGAAGTGGCGTCTGGTCGGCAGGTCTACGTCGTCTGCCCGCTGGTCGAGGGCTCCGAAAAGATCCAGGCTCGGTCAGCCACCGAGACGTTGGAAGAACTTTCCGGCGGCGAGCTGCACGGCCTTCGTCTCGGTCTGCTCCACGGCCAGCTGCCGTCGACCGAGAAGGAGAGCGTGATGGCATCGTTCCGCGCCCGAGACATCGACGTGCTCGTGGCCACCACGGTGATCGAGGTCGGCGTCGACGTGCCCAACGCCACGATCATGTGCATCCTCGACGCCGACCGGTTCGGCATCGCCCAGCTGCATCAGTTACGAGGCCGCGTCGGACGAGGCGCGGCCAAGTCGTTCTGCTACCTGATTGCCGAACCGAAGACTCCCGACGGTGAAGCCCGCCTCGAAGCCATCGAACGATCGACCGACGGGTTTGAACTGGCCGAGGTCGATCTCGAACTGCGGGGCGAAGGGACCATCCTCGGCACCCGCCAGAAGGGCCGCAGCGACCTGAAGCTGGCGTCGCTCCGAAAGGACAAAGACCTCGTGGTCTCGGCGCGCGTCACCGCCATCGCCATCGTCGGGTCCGACCCCGAGTTGATGACCAATCCGGAGCTGCGCGACGAGATCGAACTGTTCGTCGACCCCGAAGAAGCTGAGTTCCTCTTCAAGAGCTAGCCGCAAACCCCTCAGCTCGGTGCGCAAAGGCTGGCAGAACTGAATTGGCCTTCAGTGTTGGACCCATCGTGTCGAAAGAACGCGGCATGAACCACCATTCGGGTCCTGACGGAATCCCGCGCAGCGCGCTGGCGCCGTTCCCGGTCGCCATTGTCGGAGCCGGTTCAGCCGGTCGTTCGTATGCGGACTGTCTTGTTGCCGACCCCCGGTTCGACCTGGTGGCCGTCGTCGATCCGAAGGTCGACCGGGCTCGTGCACTCCTGCCCGGATGCCGGGTGGTCACTCACCCTTCGACATCGGTGCATGACCTCGTCGACATCGGTCCTGGTCTCGGGCTTCGCGCCGCGATCGTCTGTGCACCGACAAATGCTCATGTTCCGTTGATCACCGCGCTCCTCGATGCAGGGATCGGCGTTCTATGCCACCCACCGCTCGCTCCGAGTCGTCCGTCGGCCCGCATGATCTTCGACACCGCGCATGCGTCGAAAGCGCCACTGCTGATTGCCTTGGACCATCGACGTAGCGACGAGGTGGCGGCCGCCAGCGACCTGATTGCCACCGGACAACTCGGTGAACTGCGGATGATGCGGGTCCACCTTCGCAGCGATCGTCCGGCCGCGTCGGGGATCCTTCGCGAACTCGGAACGATCGCCATCGATCTTGTCCGAACACTCGTCGGCGATGTTCTGTACGTCACGGCCGATGCGGCTGACGTGTCCGACGCCCGTACGACGACCGCTCAGCTATTGGTCCGTACCGACGACGATGCCAGCGTGAGCGTGGTGCTGTCCGCGGACTCGGCGCTCGAAGCCGGCTGGGACGTTCTCGTGGAAGGCACGGTTGGCGCGCTGCGGCTCGATGCCAACGGCCTTGCTCGTCATTGCGGTCTTGGATGGGAACCGGTATGCGCGCGTACGACATCGACCGAGCTTCGTTGCCGTCATCTTGGCGACCTCGCTGCCGCGCTTCGGAGCGGTCGGTTCACGTCGCCCTTCGACGAGGCCAACACCCTTGCCGCCGGTGCCGTGCTTGAAGCAGCGCGTCGATCGGTGGAGATCGGCGGATGGGCCCGAGTGGTCGGCGACCAGTTGGCCCGCCGCCACTGACGGCGCCGTGGCGCACTGCCACACTGGAGTCGTGCCAGACGCCACGCCTCCCGACCCAAACGACTCGAGCACGTGGCCAGCCTGGATGACGCGCGCCGTGATCGCCACCGGCGTGATCTGCCTACTCATCACGGTCCGCCTCGTCGTCGGCTAACGCCTTTTGGGTCCGCTCCATTTGTTGGGTCCGCACCGTCGCCCTCATGCGACTGAGCTGACCCAGCAAACTGAGCCAACCCAGCAAAGCCAACTGGCCGGAAGAGCGCTACCAGTCGGGGTCCTCGGTGTCTTCGGCGCCGGGGATCACGAGGTCCCAACGGTCGAGGCAGTCCTCACACCGATAGGTCGTGATGTCACCGGGAAAAAGGGGCTGCTCATCCGTCACGATCGTCAGCAAATGGGCCCGGCCGCCACAATCGATACAGGTGATGACCAACGGAACGTCTTCGCTGCCGAGGAACTCACTCACGACGCGCCCCCCGCCGCCAGCCCGTCCCAGGTCGCAGGGGTAATCGCGAGAAAGAGACCCTTGGCCGAAACGCAAACAGCACGATCTGCGTCGCGGAGTTCGCCGACCACGTGGTAGCGACGCGATCCGCCCCGCTCGTCGGCCCGCCAGGCCTCGACGGTGACGGGACGGCCGTCGAGGGCCACAGCCCGCCGGTACCGCAGCTCCAGGGTGGCGGTAAGGCATCGTTGATCGTGGAGCACGAGCCCGATCGACGCCATGGTTTCGTCGAGCGCGGTAGCCGCCAAGCCGCCATGAAGAAACCCGGGCATCCCTCGGTGGTGGGTCTTGGGGACGAAGGTGGCGACACAGGTGACGAGCTCATTGCGTTGGCCCTTGGCCCACGTGAAGTCGAGGTCGTGGGGCTTGCGCGGGTCGTCGTCAGCCGGGGAAAGCGCCATGGGACCGTCGAAGGTACTCGCCGGTTCGCTGGCGTTTAGTACGGTGCCTCCGTGCGCATTGTGGCCGGGACCGCCCGGGGGCGACGGATCGTTGCGCCTGAGGGCCGAACGACCCGCCCCACCCTCGACCGAGTTCGACAGGCGATCTTCAATGCCCTCGAGGCTCGCGACCTCGTCCGAGACGCCGTTGTGCTCGATCTCTTCGGCGGATCAGGGGCGCTCGGCCTCGAAGCACTCTCCCGGGGCGCCACCTCGGTCACGCTGGTCGAGGCTGACCGGGCGGCCGTGAACGTGGCTCGAGACAACGCCATCGGCCTGGGCTTCGGCACCCAGGTCCGGATCGTTCGCAGTGACGTGACTCGCTGGCTCGACGGGGGAGGTGCGGGCACTCTGCAACCCACGCTCGTACTGGTCGACCCGCCCTATGAGTGGTCGCAGTGGCCGCACCTCTTCGCGGCCCTGCCCACGAGCGTCCACTGTGCCGTCGTGGAAACCGGCGGTCCGCTGCCCGACATTGCTGGTTGGGACGTGTCGCGCGCGCAGCGATACGGAGGGACCGTCGTCACCATGCTCACCCCCACGCTCACCCCCGCCGAACCGACCGACCAACAATCAGTAACTAGAAACGACGAAGCAGAAGCAGAGGATGAATCATGAGGAAGTGCCTTGTCCCCGGATCGTTCGACCCGATCCACAACGGTCACCTCGATGTGATCGAACGGGCCTCGTCGCTTTTTGACACCGTCCTCGTGGCGGCCATCCGTAATCCGCAAAAATCCGAAGCGATGTTCTCGCTCGAAGAGCGCAAGGAGATGATCGCCGAATCCACCTCGCACCTGCCGAACATCGAGATCGGCTTTTTCTCGGGCCTCCTCGTGAACTTTGCCGCCGATCACCAGTGCAATGCCATCGTGAAGGGTCTCCGGGCCGTCACCGACTTCGACGCCGAGCTCCAGATGGCCCAGATGAACGAGCGACTTTCGGGCATTGTCACCCTGTTCGTGCCGACCGTGTCACGCCATTCCTTTTTGGCGTCCCGGCTTCTTCGGGAGGTGGCCCGGTATGGTGGAGATGTCTCGACGATGGTGCCGGAAGCGGCCAACCGCCGTCTGGTCGAACGAGCCCGTCAAAATCAGCCGTAAAAGCGGTTGGTCGGCGGGGCAGCCTCCGCAGTAACTCCACTTCCCCAAGGAGCCCCCGATGTCTCAGCGCCAGCTCTGTTTCTCATGAGTGTGATCGACGACGACCCGGTCTTCGAGACCGCCGACGAGCACGAATCCGTCGCCTTGATTCGGCGCGCCATCGACGCCATCTCGTCGGCCAAGCCAATGTTTGCCTCGAGTTCCGTTCGTATCGAACCGGCCGAGGTGCTCGACCTGTTGGAAGCAGCAGTGGCGCAGCTTCCCGAGGAACTTCGACAGGCGCGTTGGCTCCTCAAGGAACGCAAGGAATTCCTCGACAAGGTCAGTCGGGAAGGCGACGAGATCCTCGACGAGGCCCGTACCCGCGCCGAGCGACTTGTGTCGCGCCAAGAAATCGTCCGGTCGGCCAAGTCCACGGCGCAGAAGCTCGTCGATGAAGCCGAGGCCGAATCGCGGCACAGGAAGCGAGAGACGGAGGACTGGTGTGATCAACATCTCGCCCGCTTCGAGATTGTTCTCGACCGCACGGTGAAGACCGTCAAGGCCGGGCGTGACCGTCTCCAACAGGTCGCCGCCGAGTCCAACGGCCCAAACCCGCTCAGCGGTCTCAACGGCTCGCTCAGCGCCACCAACGACACCGACGCCGACGACACCGCCAACCGGTTCTTCGACCAGGACCAGCGCTAGGGCTTGGCTCGTTTCGAGGTCAGGCTTGCGGTTTGATCCCGAGCCATGGGGCGACGAACGAGTCGGGGAACGACTGCACGCGAGTCCGGAGCACGGCCTCGGCTTCGGCCTCGAACCCGCGGGCCACGGCCATGTCATTTTCCACGCCGACCAAGGCGTGTTGGAGCTGACGGAAGTTGGCGTCGGCCCGTAACGTGGGGCTCGCTTCTCGGAGGGCCACGAGGGAGTCGGCGTTGACCTCGGCTCCCCGGAACGAGGCGAGTGATTCCTGCAGGCTCCGCTCGTGGTTCGCCGCCGCCTGGACGACGGCCGTGAGTTGCGGGACGAGCGTGGCCCGCTTCTTCTCGGCAATGTCAACAAGACGGCGGCCAGCATCACGTTGCTCTCGTACCGTGATGATGCGATTGCGAATCCTGATGATCTGGATGACGAACATGGCCAACAGCACCACGGTGGGACCGATGGGGCCGCAACTCCAATTGGGGTGAACGCTGGTCTTGCCGTCGAACTTCTTGTCGGTCGCACCGAAGAAGACAGCCACGGTGACATAGGCCAATACCAACATTGCAAGCGTGCTCACGACCAAGATTCGACGGGCGTTCGTGGTGAGTTGGGATTCGGTGCCGCAGTACACGTAGAGAGGCCGATCCTTCTGTTTCACGAAGGATGCCGCACCCGTTGTTTCGTCGTATGAGGTGGAACCAAGGACGTACAGGTCGGCGCCGTCGGGCACATAGGTCTCGGTCACGCGCCACTTGCCGTTGAGGAGCGCGATGGGTACGGATTCG
>JANLQX010000114.1:0-2519 GCA_031368095.1 Actinomycetes bacterium
AGCGCCCACGGCTATGACCGCAACTTCCGGGACATCGACGCCAACGAGAACCGGCTGTGGGACGGGTCGGTCAAACGGCCGGTGCCGCCGCCGGCTCCGGGTTGTGCGGGGATCACTGTTGACGTGGTGGGCAGCGCAATCCGCCTTCCGCGAGGCGTCGCGCTCGACCTCGGGGGAATCGGGAAGGGCTATGCGGCAGACCTGGTGGCCAGCGACCTGGTCGAGAACGGGGCGACCGGCGCGCTGGTCAACATCGGCGGCGACGTCCGCGTATGCGGCGCGCCGCCGGAAGACACATGGGTCATCCGCATCGAGGACCCGCACGATGCGCGACGGACGATTGACCTGCTCCGAATCGTCGACGGCGCGGTCGCCGTCAGTTGCACGCGCTCACGCCGCTGGAGCGGACCACTCGGCGACTCCCATCACATCGTCGATCCAGCCACGGGGCGCCCGACTACGAGCGGCCTGTGCTGCGTTGCTGTGCTCGCAGGGGCGGGCTGGTGGGCCGAGGTGTTGACGAAGGCGATGCTGGTGGCCGGGGCCACGGACGCATTCGCGGTGCTGGACCACATTGGCGAGGGAGCCCACGCCCTCACGGTTCGTGAAGACGGATACGTCGCGAGTAGTGAAGGCCTGCGCCCGTTCAGCCACCGTGGGCAACTGCGCAGCACCTGTTGATGCTCCCGATCCTCGGAAGCCTCACCCCGAAACTCAGTTGGTACATCGCCCGTTCGAGCGGCATCGACAGCTGGTTGCTGCACGCCGCGTCGGTGATCTGGGGACTCGTGCTCTCGGCCCGAGTTCTCAACCGCCACACCGCGCCCGGGTGGCTCCTTGACCTCCACCGCTACTTCGGTGCGCTGTCGATCGTGCTCACCCTGGTCCATATCGCCGGACTGGTGGGCGACAACTGGCTGCACGTCGGATGGGGGGACATCCTCGTCCCGATGGCCTCGAAGTACCGACCGGGCGCAGTGGCATGGGGTGTCGTCGCGCTCTACCTGCTCCTCGCCATCGAGCTCACCTCCCTCGTTCGCAGCCGGCTCCCGCGCCGCCTATGGCGCGCCACTCACTACCTCGCCTTCCCGCTCTTTGTGGCATGCACAGTCCACGGGATCCAGGCCGGGACCGATGCCGGTGTAAGGACCTTCGGGTGGCTGATGGTCATGGGCGTGTCGGTCGTGGCCGTGCTCGCAGTGATCCGGATCGTGGCCACTCGCGACGCCCGATCCCGGAGAAGCGCGCGGGCGGGAAACGCTGACGCCGTTGGCTCGCCGGAGACGTCCTAGCGGTCGGCAATAGACGAGCCCTGAGTCTCTGCGTCGAGCGCCGGCGCCATCTGGGATGCGCCTTTGGCGTGGTGGTCTTCCAGGTGACGTTGCGTGTCGGCGGAGTATTGGCCAAGCTCCAAGAACGGGCCGTCGTGCGCCCTCCGCAAACCCGGAAGATCGACTCTCAAGCGGTGGATCGGCCATGGAGGACGAGTGCCCAGGCGCAGCTTGCAAACGCACTGGTGGAGGTTGCCACGCGAACGAGGTTCCAGGTGGCCCATTTGGTTTCGTTGAACGCGGCGCGGACGAGCGCGACATTGGCGATGTGGTTGGGGTCGCCGGCGGACTTGATGGCGTCGTTGAGCGGGACGTGCACGGAGATGGTGATGGCAACGGCGATGAGGTAGGCGACGAGTGCGTAGACAATCCACGGGAAGGCGCGTTGGCCGCGATTCGCAATAGCGGCGAGTGCGGTGAGGGCTAGCGCTCCGAGGAATGTGCCGCCGATAAACCACGGATTGATGATGGCGCGGTCGATCGATTGGAACGCGCCAACAAAGGTGCGGTCGTCGGTGCGATGCAATCCGGGCATGATCGTGTGCGCATAGAAGGTGAATACTCCAGCGACGAAACCAAGGGTGATGGTCGCGGCCATCAGCGTCGGCGTTCTGAGAGAGGCGGTGCTCATGGGACTCCGTTCATTTTGATACGTCGTATCGTAACGTTGTATCGTTATGATGTCAAGCATGGGTCGACCGAAAGAACACGACGAGACCGTCCGCGCCGCACTGCTTCTGGCTGCGGAACGGTTAGTCGATGCCGGTGGGCCCACTGCGCTGTCGGTGCGCGCAGTTGCCGACGACGTCGGCACGACCACGCGCGCCGTGTACAGCGTGTTCGGCTCGAAGGCCGGCCTGCTCGAAGCGCTCGCGATCCGCTTGTTCGACGAGCTTGGCGCGGCGATCGACGCGGTCGAACTGTCCGACGACCCCGTCGCCGATGTCGTGACGGCCTCAATAGCGGGGTTCCGACGAGTTGCGTTGGAACACTCGTCGCTCTACAGCCTGGTGTTCCTTCGCGTCGTCCCTGATCTCGTACTGGGCCCAGCGTTCGACGCGGTCGCTGCACAGACGTTCGGCCGCCTGGATTCCCTTGTGTCACGGGCCACGAACGCACTCGGCGTGGGGGCCGACCGTGACGCGGCGCAGATGGTTCATGCCCTCACCGAAGGTCTCGCCACCATGG
>JANLQX010000200.1:0-1597 GCA_031368095.1 Actinomycetes bacterium
GTCGGCGCATACCCGCGCTATGCGTGGGTTGCGGGCGAACCGGGGGACGTGGAGCGGGTCGGTCGTGTTTGCGATACCGGGAAAGCGTCCCGGGCTCTCAACCTCGATGCGATCATCGAAGATCTCGACGCGGATGTGATCTCCGCTGACGCTGTAGGAGCGATGGACCACGGCATTGACCACGCCTTCCAACCATGCGTCTTGGGGTACGAGTCCTAGCTTCTCGAAGCGGCCGTTACGACCCAGCGCCCGCCGGGTCGGTAGCTGGTCGATGATCTCAAGGCGGGCGAGTCCGAGCTGAGTGGGAATTGGCCCGTCAATCCGGCGGTCGTGTAGCAGTTGCTGTCGCGACCCTGTTCCGCGTTCAGTTCCCCGATAGCGCAACACGCGAACGCTGGCCTCGGGGAACCACCGTTGGGGTTCGTTGGCAAACAGCAGCACGGCAGCCACGGTGAGCTCACCGGATTGACTGATGAGGCCCCGTGCCGACAACAACCTTTTTGGGTCAGGGTGTTTCACGGCGTTGGCATACGTCCACAGCAGTCCGTCATCCAGGTCGCTGAGTTCTGCGTCGTTCACCAAGGAACTTTCATAGGTTGATTGGCCCTTGTCGAACTGCAACTCCTGACGCTGGGAGAAACTGAGACGACGGTTCTCATCGCCGACCCTCAGGAACACCTCGTCTTTGCGGTTGGAATGCACCTGTTGGCTGGTTTCTACGTCGAAGACTGCCAGACGGTTCAGCGACCCGCTCCAATCGACGCAATCCACGAGCCGACACCGACACGGCACAGCGGGAGAGCTCCACCGAGCAACGAACGTTTGAGCGCGGCACATCGGCACGAACGGAACCTGCTTTCGGCCACGGAGAATGCAGAACAGCCCTCGAAATGCACAACTTGTACGAATGGACACAATGGGCGTTCGCACCGTGTGCCGATCTGCCGCGCTCCGATGGGGTGGAATACACGTTCCGCTCGGCGGAGTATGACTGCGACGTGACAGACTCCGGCGATACCAACCGGAGGTCACACGGTCATGAGTGCAGACAAGGCCTACACCGACTCCTATGCAGACGTATCGAGTTTCTCGCTCGATAGCGAACGCGAGCAGACGCTGCTCAACACACAAACCGAGTGCTGCTTCATGTGGTCAACCAAAGAGGGTGACCCGGTTGGGGTCATCATGAACTTCGTGGCCCATGAAGGCCGATTCTGGCTCACTTGCACTCGTCGCCGGAAGCGGGTCCCGGCCATCGTGGCTCGCCCTCGTGTGGCAATCGCCATCTCGAGTCGGGGCACCGACATCGGCGTCAGCCAAACAGTCACTTACAAAGGCAATGCCATCGTGCACGACGACGAGGTGGTGAAGGCGTGGCTTTTTGCATCGCTGGCTGCACGCGTGCGGCCAGGGGACATCGACCAGCAGTCCGCGTTTGTCCATCATCTCGACACACCCGATCGCGTCGTCATCGAAATTGTCCCCGACGTTCGTATTGGTTTCGATGCGGAGAACATGTTCCGGAATTCGCCTGCTGGCGCCACGCGCAGTCGCGTTTGACGCGCCGGACAGTCACCAAACCGATTAACTGATTGTC
>JANLQX010000224.1:0-2467 GCA_031368095.1 Actinomycetes bacterium
GCCTCGCGTCTGCTGATCTGGCGCGCCGCGTGGCTCGCGAAGAACGGCGGCTTCCACAATGGCGAAGGTTCGATGTCGAAGTACAAGGCTTCAGAAGTGGCAGTTCGAGTGACAGAAGACGCGATCCAGATCCTGGGCGGATACGGGTACACGCGTGAGTATCCGGTAGAGCGGTGGCACCGTGATGCGAAGATCCACACGATCTTCGAAGGGACGTCGGAGATCCAGCAGCTCGTGATCGCACGAGCCATATCTGGCTTGAGGATTGAGTAGTTTCTGTCCGTCGAGTATCGGCTAGTCCGCCCGGTCATCCCTACTCCCATCCCTACTGTCTCACATCGTCGCTACACTTTTGGGTGTGGCGACGATTCGCGAACGCAAGCCTGGGGTGTGGGAGATCCGCGCCTTCACGGGGCGCGGCGCCGACGGTTCGCCAACCCAAGTTTCGCGAACCGTTCGAGGCACCAAGAAGGACGCGCTGCGCGTTGCGGCGGAGCTGACCATTGCTCCCGCTGGTCGGGCCGCTGGTCGATCGGTTTCCGATGTATTGGAAGCATGGGTGCGCAAGCATGATGCGACTTGGGCTCCGGCATCGCGTCGTGATCAGTTGTCGCGCGTTGCACGGATCAACGCTGACCGCATCGCTCGGGTGTCGGTGGCGCGGCTCACGATCGAAGACGTCGAGCGATGGCATGCGCGCTTACGAGACTCCGGGCTTGCTGATGTATCGATCCGCAACCTCCATGGCGTGCTGCGTGCCGCGCTCACGCAAGCGGTGCGATGGGGCTGGGTGACGCGCAACGTAGCGTCGCTGGCGGAGTTGTCGTCGAGAAAGGTCGCACCGCGCGGAGTCATGTCCGTGGCCGATGTGCGACGGGTGATCGCCGTGGGCGATGAGATCGGCGCAGAGGTCGGGTTGATGCTTCGACTTGCTGCGGTGACTGGCGCCAGGCGGTCGGAGCTGGCGGCGTTGCAATGGACGGACGTGGTGGACAGTGTGCTTACGGTCGACTCGGCCATCGAGACCGATCGGCGTTCAGGCCGTACCGTGCTGTCCGACGCGCCAACGAAGACAGCGAACCAACGGAGGCTCACATTGGACGCGGCGACGCTTGATGTTGTGGCGGCGCAGCAGGCCGAGCTGGAGCCATATGGGCCGTGGATGTTCAACGTGGGCGACGAACCGCCGAACCCGGACCGTATCGGTTACTGGTGGCGCTTGGCCCGGGACAAGGCCGGGCTCGACGCCAAGTGGCGTTTGCACGACCTGCGCCACTGGTCAGCGTCGGTTGCGATCGCTGCGGGCCACGACGTGAAGACCGTCGCCGATCGACTCGGCCATGCGAATGCGGCAATGACGTTGCGGGTCTATGCACACGCGTTTGCGAAGTCCGACCGAGCTGTCGCTGATTCGGTTGGTGCGGCGCTGGAGGGAGACGCATGAGCTGGGCGTTCAGCGACGAATCAGAGCGAGCCGACCGAATGCTGTTCGGCACCGTCTTTGTAGAAGCTCAGCGCACGTATGAATTGCGGAAACAACTCCGCTCCCTGCTCCTGCCGGGCCAACGCCGGGTCCACATGGTGAAGGAAGGGGCTCGTCGGCGCCGGATCATTCTTGATGCCGTCGTTGCGCTCGAACTACCAGTGACCGTGCTTGAGCTGCGACGTCCGAACGGCGTGACTCGACCGGAGGTGCGAGCGATGCTTCTGTCTGTGGCGGCAGAACTGGTGGCCGAACGATCGTCGAGGTTCTGGGTGCTTGACAACATCGAGGAATCCCAGATGCGTCGCGACGAGTTGCAGCTGCACGGTGCTGGAGTGGAGGCAGTGTTCGATCATCGCCCGTCCCACGAGGAGCCGCTGCTCTGGGTCGTCGATGTCGCTCTTTGGGCCTACGGGGCAGGAGGGGACTGGAAGCGTCGGTCGGCTCCGATCGTCGACGTCCGCCGAATCGAGCCCTGAAAGCGCGAAACCCAGCTACTCACCGTCCGGAGAGCTCGCTGGGTTCACTTTCCGCTCCTCGTGGAACGGACAAATCAAGTATGGCGGGAATCTGAGCGTTCGTAAACCGATTTCTGGCGGGACGAACGGCAAGGCCGCTACGGCCGCTATCCGGCAAGCGACTCTGAACCGGTCAGACGGGCAAAGCCTGCCGTGTCTACCGCAGATCGGCAATTGAAATTCGCTTGACCGTCGGGCCGACACCGCCGAAGCTAGTGCGGCCGGAGCCAGTAGGCGTCGGAAGTGAGGCCGGTGTTCTCCCCCGTTTGAGGAGCCGCCGGGCTTTGCGCATCCTGGATCTAGCGTCGACATCGTGAGCTGGGATCTGTGGATCGACTATCCCGCCGGGATGGTGGCGGGCTGACGCACGCCAGCGTGAATGACCTTTCCGACGGCGTGTCGATCGCCCTGGGTGACCTGATCTCTGTTGGGAACGAAGAAGCGGACCCGGCTGTCGCCGAGGTGG
>JANLQX010000234.1:0-2254 GCA_031368095.1 Actinomycetes bacterium
CGGGTTGGTCGGGTCGATCACCAGTTCATGATGATCGAGGTGCAGCGCACGGCCGTCGGTGTCGTGCAGTCGCAGAATCCGATCACCGAGACGGCGGAAGGTCCGACCGCCGTCGAACGACTGCCAGGCCGTGTTGCCGAGGATGTAGAGATGATTGGCGTTGCGCGGATCGCTGCGCACGTCGGTGAATTTCCAGCCGTAGACGGTGAACACGCCATACAGATCCTGCTGATTCACCTTTTTCCACGACTCACCACGATCCTCCGAGCGGTACAACTCGGCACCGACATGTGGTCGCGTTGGCACCGGCGACGGATTGCGGTTGTCGACGAAGATGTGCAGGACGTTCGGCGTCGTCGCATTGACGTCGATCCCTGCGCGACCGAGTCGACCACTGGGCAGTCCGCGTGTGATGCGCCGCCACGTCCTGCCGCCGTTGCTCGACTTGAAAAGCCCACCGCTGGTGCCGGATTCGATCGTCCAGCCCCAGGCGTAGAGCAGCAGCGGATTCACGGGATCGATGGAGAGGTCGATCACACCCGTCGAGTCGTCGATGCGGAGCACGTGTTCCCAGTGCCGTCCGCCATCCGTGGTGCGGAAGACACCGCGCTCTGAGTTGTGCGACCATTGATGTCCCATCGCGGCCACGAACACGATGTCCGGTTTGGTGGGATGAATCAGGACTTTCGCGATGTGATGCGTCTCGGCGAGGCCCATCGCTGTCCAGGTCGCGCCGGCGTCGCTCGACTTGAACACGCCGCTTCCTGGATACGCATATCCGGCATAGCGCGGCTGCGCTTCACCCGTGCCAACCCAGATGGTTTTCGCATCGCTCGGTGCGACCGCGACATCGCCGATCGCAAATGCCGACTGCTGCTCGAAGATGGGGCGCCAGGTGATTCCGTTGTCGACCGTCTTCCAGAGATTGCCGGTTCCGACGCCAGCGTAGATCGTGCCGGTATTCCCTGTTGGTATGGCGAGTGCTTCGACACGTGCGCCGATCTTCACCGGACCGACGGGCCGCCAGGTGAGCGCGCGGAACGGTGACGCCGCTGCCAGCGCCTGATGCTGGCGCCACGACGCTGCGCGCTCGGTGGCGGTGGTGACCTGCGCGGCAACCGCACGCGGCAGCAGGAACAGCGGCAGCAGGCACAGAGGGCGTATCGTCATTCGGCGAAGCTACCGTGTGAGTGCGAGCCTCGCATCTTCGCACTGCACTGCTCGCCTCCGCCATGATGTCCGAAAATCTCGAGCGGTGGAAGGGCCGGTTCTCGATGCCGGATGGAACGCCTCCGTACGAGCGCGTGGAGAAGGAGGCGAAGACGGCGTTCCCGATCACGATCGCGGAGTATCGAGGCACGTATGCTCTCGCGGTGTCGGGGCTGGGAGCGATGCTGCTGCAAAGCCCCGGTCATGGCGCACCGCGGTCGGCGTGTGCCGACGCCGCCCTGTTCCCATGCACGGCCGGTGACTACTAATGACACTCCCGCCCACACATTCCCAGGAGCTGTCATGACGTGCGCTCTCCCCGCGCGGCCGACCGTGCGCCCGCATTGCGTCACCGTCTTCCTGATGTCCGCAACGCTTTCACTTGCACTCGCGGCCGGAGCGCAGACGCCACAGCCGCGTGCCGCCACGACGACTGTCGCAAACGACCCCGATGTCCACGGCGCCGAACGCCTGTTCTCGGCGTGGATGGACGGTCAGGTCGCCTATCGCGGACTCCCCGGTATTGCGGTCGGCGTCGTCAGTGACCAGCAGCTGGTCTGGTCGAGCGGATTCGGATTCGCCGACGTGAAGGCGAAGCTCCCGATGACGGCGCAGACGAAGTTCCGCATGGCATCGCACAGCAAGCTGTTCACGGCGATCGCCATCATGCAGCTGAGGGAGGCGGGCAAACTCAGGCTCGACGACCCGGTCGCGCAATACCTGCCCTGGTTCAAGACCAAGCCGGCGGGCGATGACGACGGCCCGGTCACCATCGAGCAACTGCTGTCGCATAGCTCCGGCCTGCAACGCGAAGCCGGAGACCATTGGGAGTCGCTCAACTTCCCGACGGCCGCGGAATTCGAGCATCTGTATGCGGAACGCCAGGCGGCGTTCGCCCCGGCCACGCGCTGGAAGTACTCAAACCTTGGCTTCACCGTCGCCGGACGGGTGGTGGAGAAGGTCAGCGGAGAGAGCTGGGCGGACTACCTGCAGCATCACATTTTTGATCCGCTTGGCATGACTGCCTCGAGTGTCGACAAGAACG
>JANLQX010000265.1:0-2148 GCA_031368095.1 Actinomycetes bacterium
GACGAGCGAGCCCTTTGTATCTCTGGATGTCAGTAGTTGGCGGGCGGCGGGTGTCGAGCAACTCGGCACGAAGCCAAAGCAGTGGTTGCGGGACGATAGCGATCGGCTTTGGTTGTGGAAGGCCGCAACCACCAATCTCTCCGCGGCTGGCCGCCACGCAAAGGGTGACGATTGGGCCGAGCGCATAGTGACGGAGATCGCGCGGCAGCTCGGTCTGCCTGTGGCCATGACGGAGCTGGCGATGCGAGCGGGTCAGCCAGGCACGGTGAGTCTTTCGGTGGTCGACCCGGATTCGGAGAGCCTTGTGCACGGAAACGAACTCCTCGCGGAGCTCGGCGTCGTGGGGGTCGACCCTCACGACCGTGCCGGGTACACCGTTGAGGCCGTTCAGCAGGTTCTTTCGGGTCTCGACGGTGGTCTGGATGGAGTGTCGGCGTTCCATTGCTTCGCTGGGTATCTGATGTTGGACGCGCTCGCAGGCAACACGGATCGGCATCAGGAGAACTGGGCGGTGATCGCAGACGCTGGAGGCAACCGGCGGCTGGCGCCCAGTTTCGATCACGCTTCGAGCCTTGGGTTTCTTCTCAACGATCGACAACGCGTGCAGATGCTGACGAGCCGTGATCGGAACCAGACGCCGGAAGCGTGGGCGGACCGTGCCCGGACTCGGTTCGAAGGCCACCCGCACCCGATCGAAGTCGCCCGGTCCGCCGACGCTTTGGTCCGGCACGGAATCGTTGCTCCATGGACGGCCCGCATCGAGCCACTCGATTTCGAGCGGCTGGTCGCGCAGGTGCCGGCCGACAGGATGAGTAGCCCTGCCCGGGAGTTCGCCCTCCGGGTCGCCGAGGCGAATCGCAGGCGCATCTTGTCGTACCCCCCACGTACCATGGCCACATGAGCGACGTGCCCGACCATCAGGTGCCCCGACGTCTCTTCGTCGCGTGGCGCAATCCTGATTCACGACAGATCATCCCGGTCGGTCTACTCCTCCAAAGCAACGAGTCCGGCGCGCCGGGTTATACGTTCGTCTACCTCAAGATTGCCGAGACGCTTGAAGGCTTTCATCCGTTACCCGGCCTTCCGGACTTACATAGACGATACGACTCGCGATCGCTGTTTCCGGTGTTCGCTAATCGGATTATGCCGCGTGAGCGTCCTGACTATCCCGAGTACCTTTCTGGGTTGGACCTCGCTCCGGATTCTGATCCGTTCGAGGTATTGCAGCGCAGCGCAGGCGCCCGCGTGACGGATCGCATCGAAGTGTTTGCGGCGCCTCAACGTACGTCGAGCGGCGAAGCAAGTTCTCTGTTTTTCGTTCGCGGAATTCGGCGTCTTCCAGGCGCATTGGATGCGGTCAATGAGATCCGGACGGGTGACCATCTCACTTTGATTGACGAGCCCGACAATCAGGTGAACGGTCATGCCATGCTTCTAGCCGGTCCTCGCGAGGTTCCTATTGGATGGGTTCCCGACTACTTGGTCGATCACCTTCACGACCTACGCGACCTCAACGACGCGGATCCCGTCGTTACGGTTGAGCACGTCAACGGTGTCGATGTTGCACCGCACATGCGCGTTCTCTGCCGCCTAACCGCGAGATGGCCCGTTGCTTACGAGCCATTCGATGCGATTGACTTACAACCAGCGGTTTCCCTGTCTTCGTGACCAATTGACGAGGATGGGCAGCGTCTGTTGGATCGGTGAGAATGGGACCTGCTGGCCGACGGCGTGCGGTGGTTCTCGATGGATCCGTTGACGGGCTTTGCCCTATTCCTCGTTGGCCAAGTCGCGCTGCCGGAAGCGTATTCCCGTGGTGTAGATCGAGTGCTCCACGGTAGCAACGCTCGTCGGCTCACGAAGGACGTCGAAAAGGCGGCCGGCCAACATACGGGGCGCCGTTACCGTCAGTGGTACGAACGCGAGGAGACTTGGACGGCGCTCGTCGTGCAGGGCGAAGCCTCGTACGAGGCGCTCGTCGACTCGCTTGAGCGGACTCTGGCGAAGCGTCTGTGGGGCAGGCAGGATCGCGCCAACGTCTCCGAGATCGTCAAGATGACGATCGGCTTGTTTGTCAGCAGTCTCGATTCATCCTTGGCTGTCGCGGTCGAAGGTCACCGCTCAGATGTTCGTGATAGAGACCACGAC
>JANLQX010000281.1:0-2004 GCA_031368095.1 Actinomycetes bacterium
CGGCATCGTCGGACCGACGCTTTCCCAGCAGGCCTTCGCCGCTGATCCGATTGCCGAGCGCAAAAAGGTCCCGGTGCTTGCTCCGTCGAACACCGCGGCCGGCATTCCGCAGATCGGTGACTACATCGCCCGCGTCTCGGCCGGCGTGGCCAACTATGCCGGGAACGCCATCAAGTACGCAGCGCGCATACGACCACTGTCGAAGGCCGCAGTGTTCTTTGCCCAGGACGACGCGTTCTCCAGGTCGGAGACTGCGGTGTTCCAGGACGCGGTGAAGGCCAACGGCATCGAACTGCTCCCCCCGCAGACGTTCAACGTGGCCGATACCGACTTCACCACGCAGACCGCTTTCGTTCAGTTGAACAAGCCGGACCTCGTGGTCATCTCCGGCCTGGCCCCGGCCGGCAACCTCGTCAAGCAGCTCCGTGACCTTGGCTTCGGCGGTGTGATCGTCGGCGGCAACGGACTGAATGTGGTGCAGACGTTCTCCGTGTGCAAGCAGCAGTGTGACGGTCTCGTGGTGGCCCAGGCGTACTCGCCCGAGCTTCCCGACGACGGCATCAACGTGGAGTTCCGCAAGGCCTTCTCGGCCCAGCAGAAGCGGGAGCCGGGCCAGATCGCAGCGCAGGCCTTTACCGGCGTGCAGGTGTTCGTCGACGCGCTGACCCAACTCGACAAGGACGCCAAGCTCGGCGGATCCGTCGAGCAGATCCGCCAAGACCTCAACAAGCAGATCCTGGCCGGGAAGTACGACACACCACTCGGTGAAATCTCCTTCGACAAAGAAGGCGAGATCCTGCAGAAGAGCTTCTACGTGGCCCAGATCAAGATGATCCGCGGCGAGGCCAGCGACATCTTCTCGGGCAAGTTCGCCTACGTGAAGTTTTAGCGGGAACCCCGCGTTGCGGCTGGAGTCTGACCCCCCTCCTGGCTCCGGCCGCTCGCTCGCTTGCGTCTGTTCGTATCCCAATTCCCCCGCCTCGCCACTCCTGGACGGTTTCGTTGACTGCCTTGCTGCAGAACCTGTTGAACGGCCTTGCCATCGGGAGCATCTATGCGCTGTTCGCCCTCGGCTACACGCTGGTGTTCTCCATCCTTCGCATCATCAACTTCGCCCACGGCGCCGTGTTCACGGTTGGCGCCTACCTGACGTACGCGCTCATGGGCAAGCCGTTTGGCGGTGGTGACTACGTCTTTTCCAACTCCAGACTTCCGTTCGCGTTGAACTTCTGGGTCGCCATGCTGGTGTCAGCCGTCCTGACCGGGCTGCTGAACGTTGGCCTGGAGCGACTGGCATTTCGGCCGCTTCGCAGACGTGGGTCTGACACCCTGCTCACCCTTGTCTCCTCGCTCGGAGTGAGCATCATGTTGTCGAACCTCATCCAGAACGTGGTCGGTGCTGACCCCCTTCCTGCTCCTGAGCCGATCAAGAATCTGAAACCGGCGGTCACCATCGGCGGTGCCACGATACAAAGCGTACGTATCATCGTGTTTGTTGTCGCCGTGATCGTGATGATCGGCCTTTGGTATCTCCTGAACCGCACGAAGACCGGCAAGGCTCTGAAGGCGATCAGCGAAGACGCCACCACCTCGAACCTGCTTGGAATCTCGACCGACCGCCTCATCATGATCACGTTCGGCTTGTGCGGGTTTGTGGCGGCGATCGCCGGCACCATGGTCAGCGTCAACTTCGGGATCTCCGGTCCCTATATGGGTGCCAACTTTGGGTTGATCGGTCTGGCGGTGATCATCCTCGGCGGGCTCGGGGACATCCCCGGTGCCGTCCTGGCTGGATTCGTCATCGGCATCGCCCAGGCAATCGTGGGGGCCTACAAGATCCCGCTGCTCTCCACCGTGTTTCCAACGGCAGCAAAGGACGCCATCCCGTTTCTGCTGCTGTTCCTCGTCCTGATGTTCCGACCGCAGGGCCTCCTCGGTCGTACTGCCGTGCAGAAGGTATGACCGCCATGCTCGCCACCCGTCTCCGTTCCCTGCGCTCCGTGG
>JANLQX010000286.1:0-3886 GCA_031368095.1 Actinomycetes bacterium
GCACCTTTCAGCCAAATAATTTGCAGCGCGCCAAGAAGCACGGCTTCCGCGCCCGCATGGCCACGGCGAGCGGCCGCGCCATTCTGAAAGCGCGACGGGCCAAGGGCCGGTCCAAGCTGTCGGCCTGAAGACGTCCGTCACCCGAAGGAGCCGGACAGTGTCTGGCGTAGATGTGTCATTGTCCCGTCCGGATAGCGACGGGAATTCGGCGAGCCCGCTTTCGCGCCAAAAGCTGCAACGAGTGAGCAGTCCTCGCCGCTTTCGGGCCCTCCGTAGTGCCCCATTGCGAGCACGGAGCGGCCCTCTTCGGGTGAGCTGGGCCCCGCACGGCTCAGCCCTGAGTGTCGCCTTCGCCATTCCCACCTCGGTGGGAAACGCAGTCGTCCGAAATACGGTCCGCCGCCGGCTCCGAGCGATCGTTGCCCAGTCATCGGACCACTTCCCCTCCGGGGACCTCCTGGTGCGTGTCGTTGGCGCTGGTCAGAACTGCACGTGGTCGGTGTTGCAGGTGGCCACCGCGTCCATCGGATCCGATCTCTCTCGTCGTCGCCAGCACCTTGCTCTGGAACTTTCTTCCAGTGATGGAACGAGCCGATGACTCCGATCCGGCCGAGTGTTTCGGCGCGTCTGCTTCTGCTGCTGATTCGGGGCTATCGGCGGGTCTTTGCTGGGCGACCCTCCCCGTGCCGTTTCGAACCGACATGTTCGGCCTACGCCGTTGATGCAGTCACCATACACGGCGCTCTTCGAGGGTCCTGGCTGACCGCGCGGCGGATCGGTCGCTGTCGGCCGGGGGGCGGACGGGGCTACGACCCGGTCCCGGTGGGCGAGCGAGATCACCATGTCAACCATTCCCCTCATTCGGCCGGGACCGCTCGATGAGTCCATGTTCGCCGTTCGGCCCGTTCTGCATCGCTTCTCCGTCGCCTATTCAACAAGGAGGGCGTCGTGATTGACGCACTGGGCACTGTCCTGTCCTTTTTCTTCCAGATCACCAATTCGTACGGTTTGGCAATCATTTTGCTCACCGTCTTGGTGCGCCTGCTGCTGTTTCCCCTCACGCTGAAGCAGACCCGCTCGATGCAGGGGATGGCGCGGTTGCAGCCGGAAGTAAAAAAGCTTCAGGCCGAGCACGGCCAGGACAAGCAGAAGCTGAACGCCGAGATGATGGAACTGTATCGCCGGGAGAAGATCAACCCAGCTGCGGGCTGCCTCCCGCTGTTGCTCCAGTTGCCCGTCTTTTTCGGCCTCTACCAAGTGATTCGTGGCTTGACCAACACCGGCGCGATGTCCTGGATGCAGGTGCAGGTCTCTGCTCCGCGCCACCTGGCCAAGAATTCCGAGATGTATCGGGCCATCATCAACGACGGCGGCAAGCTCAAGTCTTTCGGTCTGAACCTGGCGGAGACGGCGTCCAGTGTCACCGGTGGCTTCGGGAGCCGCCTCCCCTACCTACTGATGGTTCTGGCCATCGCCGCTACGGGGTTCGCGCAACAGATTCGGGCCAACAAGCTCAATCCGGCCACGACTGCGCAGGCGGCCCAGATGCAGCAGATCATGAAGATCCTGCCGGTTGGGTTTGCTCTGTTCTGCTTCCAGGCGCAGGCCGGATTGGTTGTGTACTGGCTGGCATCGAACCTGTGGACGCTGGTCCAGCAAGAAGTTCTGAACAAGACCAACCCAAAGCCGGTGCTCGCCGACGCGCCAGCGCCGTATGTCAAAGCGGCGAGGGGCACCAAGGCCCTCTCCAAAGCGACGGCGATCGAAGCATCGACTCCGGCCGGTGGAACGGCTCGACGCCCTGCCCTGATGACCAAGGCCGCATCTGACCGCTCGTCACGGGCATCGGGCCGGCCGGAAGTCGGCGGAAAGCAAACCCCGAACCCCGCAACGTCAACGAATGCGGCGGCGACGAAAGCGGATACGGGTTCGACGGCGTCGGCAAGGTCGGGGATCCGGAGTCGTCAGTCGCCGCCAACCGCACCAACAAAATCGGCGAAAGCACAATCGAAAGGCGCATCCAAAGCGCCGACCAAACAGAGGAAGGGTCGTTGACCATGGAATGGGTAGAAGTCACGGGAAAGTCGATCGAGGACGCCACCACTGCGGCGCTTGAGCAACTCGGCATCGGTGAAGACGAAGCCGAGATCGAGATTCTCGAAGAGGCGAAGGCCGGTCTGTTTGGGCGTGTTCGTGGCGAGTCGCGAGTTCGCGCTCGGATCAAGCCCACGACACCTCGACCGAAGGCCGAAGGTCCTCGGGGCCGAGCGCGGACCCCGCGGGCGGCCGTTGCTGGATCTGCTGAGTCGACCGAGCGCGTCGAGCGAGCGCCTCGCCGTCGCCTTCCAGCAGTAGCAAGAGATGCTGCGGGATCGCCCGACGACGATGCCGTCATCGCCGCCGGAACAACGTTTCTTACCGGTCTGGTAGAGGCATTCGGTGTGGCGGCGTCGGTGACGACCGGTTCGCAGGGTCCGTATCTCGAATTCCGGATCGAGGGCGACCCGTCTGGCCTGGGTGTCCTGATTGGACCAAAGGCCCAGACCCTGCAAGCGGTGCAGGAACTCCTTCGGACCGTGATCTTCCACCAGGTGGGCGAATCGTCGGTACGAGTCCTTCTCGATGTGGCGGGGTATCGCGAACGACGCCGGATCGCTCTGGAGGCGTTCACCCACAAGGTCGCCACCGAGGTCCAGTCGAGCGGCGAACGCCGGGTCCTTGAGCCGATGAGTGCAATGGATCGCAAAGTTGTTCATGACACGGCCGGATCAATCGACGGAGTTCTGAGCCACAGCGAGGGCGAAGACCCTTACCGCTGTGTTGTTCTTGCCCCGGCGTGACTGAGTCGGTGCCCTGGCACCGACTTCCGAAGGGCAGCCCGAAAGTGAATCTGTTCCTTTGGTGCGGCGCTGTTCCGCTTCGCTTCACTGCTCGCAACACGAGACACTTGTCCATCAAGGTCGGCTCCAAGTGAATCGCGAAGAACCACTGCGCGGCGTGTCGCCCGGAGTCGCCAATGCCCTCGCTCAGGCGAGGGCGTTCGGCTATCTAGGCCCGGGTCCGCTGCAAGTCCATGTGGACCAGGCGATGGCGTTCGGTCGGACGCTGCTGGCGGCTCGCAGAGGTGCCCCGAGAGAGGAGACAGATCCGACCGCCTTGGTGGAACTGACTACCGATCTGCTGGTGGTCGACCTTGGTTCGGGTGGCGGCATTCCAGGCCTTGTGCTGGCTGATCTTTGGCCCTCGTCAAGTTGGGTCTTCGTCGACAGCCATCAGCGCCGCATGGCAACGTTGGCCCAGGTTCTCGCCGACCTCGGCTGGGAGTCCCGCTGCGAGATTCGAGTTGGACGCGCCGAAGATACCGCTCGGATACATTCGCTCCGGGGGTCGGCTGATGCTGTGGTCGCCCGCGGGTTTGCCGCCCCGGCCATTACTGCCGAGTGCGCCGCCGGGTTCCTTGCCGTAGGTGGTGTGCTCATCGTGTCTGAGCCACCGACTGGTCCCGACCGGTGGTCAGACCGTGGTCTCGCCCGCCTGGGTATGAAGCGTTCTCCGGTTGCGGCGGAACCGTATCGCTTTTTCGCGGCATGCCAGAAGAGCCTCTGCCCGTCGACGTTTCCCCGAGCGGTTGGTATCCCGGCGAAGTCGCCACTCTTCTGATCGATCGATCAGCTTCGGACGTTTCACGTGAAACATATGAAGGTCTTCTCCGATCGGTGCATAGCTCGCATGCCGCGCAGCTGCTGATCCGCAGCGCGCACCTTCGACTGAATAGAGGCACCTCGGGACGTTTTGGTGCTGCCGGGGCTGTTTCCGAGCGATGTGTGCGTTGGGGGTGCCGATGTGCGCGTTGGGCGGCAAGATGTGTGCGCCTGCACGGCCACGC
>JANLQX010000308.1:0-5717 GCA_031368095.1 Actinomycetes bacterium
CGGCCGCATGGGCGATGGCGTCGTCGATCAAACCCAAAGCTTCCTGGGTCGCCTCATCGTCGGCCCGGCACTCGACGGCGATCGCTCCCTGCGCAATCATCGGCAACATCACCGTCGTCGAGAGCAGTTCGCCCTGAAGGCCGTCAAGCAGTTCAAGACGTTCGAGGGGCACCCGGGCGAGCACGATGGCGTCGAACTGCGAGGCCTTGGCGAGACGGGTCCCCACGTTTCCCCGCACCTCGGCGAACACAAGGTCAGGGCGCCTATGAAGGAGCTGAGCTCGACGCCGGACCGAACCGGTACCGATCACCGCACCGACGCGAAGCGCGTCGAGGGTGGAGCCGATCAACATGTCACGTACCTCGCCACGGCCGGGAATACTCGCCAGAACCAGACCGTCAGGGGTGATTGCGGGAAGGTCCTTGGCCGAATGCACGGCAAGGTCGGCGTGGCCGGACAGGACCGCCGCCTGGACCTCCTTGACGAAGACACCCTGCCCGCCGATCGAATGGAGCGGGGTGTTCGCCGCTTGGGTCCGATCACCAAGGGTGTCGACGAGAACCGGGGTCACGTCGATACCGATGGCCGCCAGGTGTGATGCGACGAAGGCGGTCTGCCAGCGAGCCAGCGGACTAGGTCGCGTGGCCGCCCGGAGCACGGGGCGGGCCATCTAGGACGGTGGCGTATCGGACGACGGGTCGGAGGTGTCGCCGTCGAGATCGAACAACAGCCGGAGCGCGTCGGCCATACGGGTGCCCCGAATGGTGCCGGCTGTGTCCTTGAGCCGCACCGTGGGCGTGTGGGCGATCTTGGCGACCAGCCGACGAGTGAGCGCCTCGACCATTTCACGATCGGCCGGGGCCAGCTGCGAGAGGCGAGGCTCTATATGGTCGAGCTCAGCGACGCGCACCGCCTCGAAGTGATGGCGCATCGACACCAGCACCGGCGCCACGAGCCGAGCCGATGCGCTCGCTCGGTACCGGTCGACTTCCTGAGTGACGATTTCTCGTACGTGATCGATTTCGCGCCGACGGCCGTCGAGACCGATCTCGACAAAGGCCCGAATAGCGTCGAGGTCGAGCAGGGTAACGCCGTCGACCGACGCCGCGCTCGGCTCCACGTCACGAGGCAGGCCGGTATCGACGATCAGCAACGGCCGCCCTTGCCGGGCCGCCATCACGGCCACCATGTCGTCGCGACCGAGAACGGATGTTTCCGACGACGTGGCGGTGAGAAGCACGTCGACGCGCTCTAACGCCGCCGGCAACTCGTGCAGCGGCACCGAGGTGGCCCCGATCCGCGCCGCCAATGTGGCGGCCTTTTGCCGGGTGCGGTTGGCCACGAACACGTCGCCGACTCCGGCCAGCTGCAGCGAGGTGGCCATGGAGACACCGATTTCGCCGGCACCAAGAACCAGCACCGAACGACCGGTCAGCGAACCGAGCCGATCGGCCGCCAGTTCCACCGCAGCATGGGAAACCGACGCTGTGCCTCGCGAGATCGCCGTCTCCGTGCGAGCACGCTTGCCCGCTTCGAGCGAGTGACGGAAGAGCGCCGAGAGGTGCGGCCCGGCGCTCTGCTCGCCGAGTGCGGTTTCGAAGGCCGTCTTCACCTGACCGAGGATCTCCGTCTCACCGACGACGGCCGAATCGAGGCCCGAGGTGACAGTGAAGAGATGGCGGATCACGGCGTCGTCGTAGGCCGTAGTGAGGTGCGGGGCAATGGCGTCGAGCGGCAGTCCCGAGCAATCAGTCAGGAAACGATGGAGCTGAGCGAGCGCACCGTGGAACGTCTCACAAACCGCATAGATCTCGGTGCGATTGCACGTCGACACGATGACGGCCTCGGCGATGTCGTCACCGCTACGCACATGGGCCAGAGCCTTGGCCAGACCGGCCGGCGGGATGGTGACGCGCTCCAACACCTCGATGGGAGCGGTGCGATGGTGCAGACCAACGACGACGAGCGACATCAGCTCACGGCTCCGTCGAACACGATCAGGGACTGCACAACGGACAAGTCTTTCGCATCAGAGGCAGCCAGGGAAACCGCAGGACCGCAGAAACGAGCGACCCCGGTCACGCCGACACGACCAGATCGTCACGATGATGCTGGTAATAGCTCAGCACCTGGAGTTCCACGGCCAGGTCGACGCCACGCACGGCCACGCCGTCGGGAACGCTGAGCACAGCGGGAGAAAAGTTCAGGATCGACTTGACGCCCGCCGCCACGAGTTGGTCGGCCACGTCCTGCGCCGCCGCGCCCGGCGTGGCGATGATGCCGATGGCGACCTGCTCGGCCTCCACGATGGCGACCAGTTCCGAGGTCGGTCGAACGGCCAGGGACCCGACCGGGGAACCGGCTTTGGATGGGTCGGCGTCGAGCAGTGCGGCGATCCGAAAACCCCGGGTGGCGAACCCGCTGTAGGTCGCCAGGGCCCGGCCGAGGTTGCCGATACCAACGATCACGACCGGCCAACTCTCGGTGAGACCGAGCTCCCGGCCGATCTGGCGTCGGAGGTTGTCGACGTCGTAGCCGACGCCCCGGGTGCCATAGGTGCCGAGGTAGCTCAAGTCCTTGCGGACCTTGGCGGCATTGAAGCCGGCCAGGTCGGCGAGTTCGTCCGACGACACGGTCGACGCTTTGGTGGCGACGAGCTCCAGCAACGCCCGGTGGTACCGGGGTAGGCGAGCAATAGTCGCGTCGGGGATCCGGCGCACGTCCTTCGACACGGAAACTCCTTCGTTCGACCGACGTCTCCACGGTAGGCCGCTTGTGCACAAATTCACAAGCGTTGACCCACGGTCGTCGGGCACGTCGACGAACAGGTCATCGGCGGGCGAGAATGCGTGCGTGCTGACCACCGCCCTCGCTGTCGCCGCAGCGCTCGTCGCAGTGGCTTTCGGGGCGTCGACCTTTGAGCGGTGGATCGTCCGACGTCGACCTCAGGACCTGTCCTGGTCGATCTCGCTGGCCCTGTTCGCGATTGGTGCGCTGGCCCTTGCCTACGGGGCCATGGCCGGGTGGGACGGCGTCACGTTCCGGGTTTTCTATGCCGCCGGTGCCGTCATCAACGTGCCCTTCCTCGCCGCTGGTCAGCTCCAGCTTCAGCTCCCGAGGCGCTATGCCGCCACGGTGCTGTGGTGCGCGTCGCTGTTCTCGGCCGTCGCCGTCGGGGTGGTGTTCGCCGCACCGTTCACCGCGCCGGTCTCCGGTGGCGAACTTCCCCGGGGCAAAGAGGTGTTCCCGGTCGGGCCGCGCCTGTTCGCCGCGCTCGGTTCGGGAATCTCCGCCGTGGTCGTCTTCGTCGGCACCGTCGTGGGTGTGGTGGCCGTGTTGCGGGCCAGGCGGTCGGGCCGCACCAGTCCGGGTTCGGCCCGTCGCGCCAGCGGCCTCGGCCTACTCGCCCTGGGCACCGCCACGCTGTCGGCCAGCGGCACCCTCAACGCCCGTTTCGGGGAGATGCGGGCCTTCTCCATCACCCTCACGGTGGGCATCGTGTTCCTGTTCGCCGGCTTCCTCCTGACCAGCGCCACCTCGGCTCGGCCGTCATCATCGTCGGTGAACTGGGCGACCACTTCGACCGGAACGGAAGGCCGGAAGCGACCAACTATCACCAGAGTCGGTGATTACGAATCTGGTAGTCGATAACCCAAGTCGACACGCCGTAGTGGCCAGCGAGTTCCTCAAGACCATCCGGCCCGAACTTCTCAACAAGAAGTTCGAGTCCCTCCGCTGGCGCGAGGAACTCGGCGGCGAACGCTCGGCCGGCCTGCTGCATCACGGCAGAAGACTTGGAAAGAAGGAACGCCCCACCTTTCGGGATCGAACCGTGCCACAGCGCTCTCGCAGAAGTAAATCGCAACCGGTTCGGCGGAGCATCCCGCGGAATAGCCGTGAGTGGAGAGTGCCCCGAAAGAACGAGCCCGGCGCCAGCAAAGGTCGTATTTGGTTGCGCGCTTACTACTCGCCCCGGGATGTCGCCCACACGTTCACCGGCCGCCACTTCCAACCGTTCTCGGGCCTTTCGAGCACCTGCGTATCCGACCTCGGACGGACTCGAGTTCGGGTGGCGCACTCGCTCCTCGTTGATCGATGAGGCGACTACTGCGAACTGATCATCGTTCGAAACAACCCCGTCGGCTCGAATTGCAACCAGCGTTTCGCCGACCCACTCTGCGTCGTTCTTGAAGCTCGAAGTCGCCACGGCATCAAAGAAGTCGCCCATGACGTCGGGTTCCAGAAGGGAAAATGCTTCTTCGATGCTCTCGGCAATGTCGATTCCCTCCGAGAAGGGGTCGAGGCCCAAGCGGGCCGCTATCTCGCAAAACGTTGCCTCGTCCTGGTCGAGAGCCGCCAAACGCTTCCACTCCTCGACCAGATGCGAGCCAAAGACCTTCTCGGTATCAAGGCGGCGAATAACCATGTCCACAAGACCGCTGAACGCTTTTCGTAACTCAGCCGAGTCCACCCAGAACTCTTCCGAGCCTTGGAACCGAAGCGACTGCCCTTCCAGGGGTTCGACCGCTCGTGCCGACACCAGCGTGACCGAACCCGTTGGAACAAATTCAATGTTCGGCCAGACGAACCCGTCACCGGCCGACCGCATGTTTCTCCGATCAATCCGACCGTTGGCCAGAGGCTTTCGTGAATCGGACGCGAGCAACCACCAGTTATAGGCGATCCATTCGGCGAGCGGATACAGCGAAACCGAGATTGATCGGCGAACGCTCCGAGTGTCCTTGTCGTCTGCCTGAGTCAGGCACCGACCATTCGCGACGACCTCCAAACGCGCCCACGTGGCACGAATTTCGTCGGAGCGAACCGACCTTGGAGGCGTCTCCCACTCAACATGAAAGGCAAACGTCATGATTGCCTCCTGAGCCCAGCTGGAAGCTCATCTTTCCGGATCTCGTAGCCTTTGTAGGTTCCAGCGCCACTATTGACTAAGCGCGCCTCGTACCACCGAGAACCGTCATTCGACCAGACATACCGGGGGAAATCGCCTTCGACCGGTCCGCCGACTTGCTGGAGTTCAAGGCCGTTGCGGAGCATGGCCGTGAGTTGTTGGAAGTCCCCATGCAACTCTGGATCGCACTTGGTGGCGTCTGATCGCAACCTTGGAGGTCCGGCTTCCGATGGATAGGCTTTGTGTTCCGAGCTACCTACGTAGCTAACCCGATCGACCAGTACGGACGCATCGAGAACTTCCCGTGACAGGGTCTCCCTTCGGCCCGATCGGCGCGACGGCGTTCGCATCACCCCAGCTTCGCAGGTCCCGCAACCGTCAAGCAGAGAATGGCGAACTGGATCGCTGCCGGTCAGGCGAGGGCGCGGCGTAGGACCTTGCCCTGAAGGCCCTTCGGGAGTGAGGCGACCACGTCGACCGAAGTTGGGCATTTGTACCGGGCCAGTTGACGCATGGAGAAGGCGATAAGTGCGTCGGCTTCGATGACCGCTCCGGGGCGGGCCACCACGAAAGCTTTGACCGTCTCCCCGCTATGGGGATGGGGCATGCCAACGACGGCGGCTTCCACCACGTCGGGATGGGTCGCAAGGACTTCCTCGACCTCGGCCGGGTACACGTTGAAGCCCGACACGATGATCAAGTCCTTGGCGCGGTCGACGATGGTCAGCTGTCCGTCGCTGTCAGCAACGGCGATGTCACCGGTCTTCAGCCAGCCGTCGGCGGTCAGGACACGAGCGGTGGCTTCGGG
>JANLQX010000319.1:0-5075 GCA_031368095.1 Actinomycetes bacterium
CGCGCCAGATGAAGGCCCGATCCTCTTCGACCATGAAGCCAATGGACATTGCGGCCACCCCATGGCGAACGGGCGGAATGATGAGCCCATCGACGATCGTTGGCACCTGTTCGATACCCATCATCTTCGGGATCGAGAACCCGTAAACATCGGCATCGAGCACACCAACTCGCAAACCGCGCTGGGCGAGGGCGATGGCCACGTTGACGGTCGTCGATGACTTGCCGACGCCGCCCTTGCCCGACGTCATGCCCAGAATGCGGGTCTTCGAGCCGGTCTGCATGAACTTCGGGGCCCGGGTCGGCCCGGCGGCATGGCCGTGGCCGCCCTGCCCGGCGTTCTCGTGGTCCACGTCGTCGGCGGTAAGACGGGCCCGAAGCAGTGCCCGCTCTTCTTCGGACATCCACGTGACGTGCACGTCGCCCCGGGCCGCGCCGGCGTTAGCGGTCGCGAGTCGGACGGATTCGGCCAGCTCAGCGGCGATGGGGTCGTCTTCGGCCTTGCAGGCGATCACGACCCGGGCGTGGGTGCCGTCGACATCGACGGAACGGACCATGTCGAGCTCGACGATGCTGCGACGGATCTCCGGTTCCTGGACGTTTTGGAGCGCGGAAACGATGGCGGCCTCAAGGGCCGTTCCACTAAGGGGCATGTCTTCTACGCTAGGAGGATGGCCAACGCACTGGTGACGCCCCGTCCGGTGCGCCTTGGCACACCACCGTCAGTCCGGCGTGGAACACTCGCCCCCGAGGCGCACGGCCCGCCGAGCGACCACGAGTTCAATTCTGTGGTCACCGCTGCCACCTCGATGTTCGGCGATCCGACCCGGCGTCGGATCTACCTGCTGGTTCGGGAATCCACCGATGGGGTGACGTCGGCCGAAACGGCAGCGCTCGTTGACCTGCACCCAAACGTGGCCCGGCACCATCTCGACAAGCTCGTCGCCGGCGGGTACCTCGACGTGGTGTCCGTTGGCACTTCGGTGGGCGAGCGTCGGAGTGGGCGGCCCTCGAAGCGCTATCGCGTATCCGGCAAACCGATCGACCTTGAGTTCGGGGCCCGCAAGCACGACCTGGTCGTGAGCCTCCTGGCCAAAGCGCTCGACCTCCTGCCGTTCGACGTGGCGGCGAAAATGGCGGAAGACGTCGGCGAGCACTACGGCCGTGAACTCGCCGCCCAGATGCACCCCGGCGACTCCCACCGCTCCATGCGGTCGGCCCTGCACGCCGTAGCCGACGCGCTTACCGCCCACGGTTTTGCCGCCCACACCGAGGCTCGTGAGGAGGGGCTCGCCATCGTCGCCGGGCACTGTCCGTTCGGTGAACTTTCGGCCACGCACCCGGTGATCTGCGCAGTGGACCGGGGCATGGTCCGCGGGATGTTGTCCACCCTCTACGGCGACGCCGCCCCGTTGTTGGCCGCCTCCCGGGCCCAGGGCGACGAATCCTGCGTGACCACCGTCTGACCGGTTTTTGTCATACCGGCCTGCGTACCGTGACATCTCGCCTTCCCCGGTGCGTCAGTCATGAGAGTTCTGGAGGACCGCAATGGCATCGATTTCCGAAGTACAACGTGCGAAGATGGTCACGTCGCTGAGCAAGGCAATAGGCGCAGAGGAGGCTGAAGTGCTGAGCACCGCATTGAATCTCGACGGGCAGTTGGCCTCACGGGACGAACTTCGCACCGAAATCCTCGCCGTTCGCGAAGACATGCGGTCCGAGTTCGCCGCTGTTCGCGCCGAGATGCGGTCCGAGTTCGCCGACGTTCGGGCGGAGATGCGCTCCGAGTTTGCTGACGTGCGTCACGACATGAACGCGGAGTTTGCCCTCGTTCGGCGGGAACTGAGCGAGCTACGGGAACGGTTTTCGTCAGCCAATCGGGCCCTGCTCTTCCAACTTCTCGCCCTGCAGATGACATTGTTCGGGCTGGTAATTGCTGGCGCCAAGCTGCTCGGCTGAGCACACCGGGTTCTCAGGGCCCGGTCAGGGATCACCCTGACCGTTCTGTCACACGAGGTCGGCGAGACTAGATGTCATGCCCCCCAGCACCTCCTCGACTCGAACCTCCGCGGCCTCGACTCGCAATGTCTCGAAGATCTACGGCTCCGGCGATAGTGAAGTTCGAGCCCTCGACGACGTCACGGTGGACTTCGCCCAGGGCGCGTTCGCCGCAATCATGGGCCCGTCCGGATCCGGCAAATCAACGCTGATGCACTGCGCCGCCGGTCTCGACGATGTCACCAGCGGTCAGGTTTTCATCGGCGAAACGGAGATTTCCGGACTCAACGAGAAGGCCCTCACCCTGCTCCGTCGTGACCGCGTCGGATTCATCTTCCAGTCGTACAACTTGGTGCCCACGCTCAGTGCCGGCGAGAACATTTCGCTCCCGCTGTTGCTCGCCGGGCGCAAGGGCGACGAAGCGTGGATCAAGACCGTCGTCGACACCGTTGGCCTTGCGGACCGCCTCAAGCATCGCCCGAGCGAACTTTCCGGCGGCCAACAACAGCGGGTGGCCGTCGCCCGCGCACTGGCCAGTCAACCCGGCATCATTTTCGCCGACGAGCCGACCGGCAACCTGGACTCGGCCACCGGCGCCGAGATACTTACCTTCATGAAAAAGGCGGTCAGCGAATACGGACAAACGATCGTGATGGTCACCCATGACCCGGTTGCCGCCAGCTACGCCGATCGGGTCCTGTTCCTGGCCGACGGGAAAGTCGTCGACGAGATGTTCGATCCCGATGAGGATCAGGTTCTCTCGCGCATGAAGCGCTTCGGCCGGTAAGGGAAGGTCACCATGTTGCGACTCGCCTTCAAAAATCTTTGGGCGTACAAGAAACGCCTTCTTACGAGTGCGCTCTCTGTCGTGCTCGGAATCTCCTTCTTGTGCGGCTCGTTCGTTTTCACCGACACGCTGAAAGGACTGTTTTCGGACCTGTTCTCGTCGGCGGTCAAGGGCGTCGACGTTCAGGTGCGCCAGACCAAAGCATTTGGAGGCGAGGCCGACGACGGACCGTACGCCGACGGACGGTCGCCACTTCCCGTGAGCCTGCTCGACACCGTTCGCAAGGTTCCCGGCGTGGCCGTCACTGAGCCCCGCATCGAGGGGTACGCCCAGGCGCTCAACAAGAAGGGCAAGCTGATCAAGGGCGGTGGGGCACCGAACTTCGGATATGTGTGGATCAACGATTCTGAACTCAGCGCCTATCGGCTGTTCAGCGGGAAAGCTCCGGTCGCCGACGATGAGATCGTCATCGATAAAGGTCTCGCCAAGACCGGAAAGTTCAAACTCGGTGACTCGATAAAGGTCAATACCGTCAGCGGACTTCGGTCATTTCGACTTGTCGGCGACGTCACGTTTGGATCGTCCGACACGGCGCTTGGCGCATCGGCCATCTTTTTCAATCAGCGGGTTGGTCAAGAGCTTCTGCTGAAGGCTGGATTCGCCCAGTCGTTCCTGATTCGTGGCGAACCGGGAACGTCCCAAGCAGCGCTTGCGAAAGCGGTCGCCGCTTCGCTCCAGGGCGTGAGTTTCGAAGGGCTTACCAAGGTCGAAGCAATCACCGGGAAGAAACTCGAGAGCGAGCAGCTCTCCTTCGTCAACATCATTTTTGGATTCATCAACACCTTCTTCACCGCCTTTGCCGTAGTGGCGCTGTTTGTGAGCATCTTCGTCATCTCCAACTCCTTCTCGATCGTGGTTGCCCAGCGCACGAAAGAGATGGCAATGCTTCGTACACTCGGCGCCTCTCGCGGTCAAATTCTCGGATCGACGTTTGTCGAAGCCCTGGGCGTTGGTGTTTTGGCATCGGCCGTCGGAGTCGGGGCCGGGCTGGGCGTAGCACTGCTCATTCGTCTGTTGCTGGAGACCTTCGGCGGTGGCGGTCTGCCCAGCGCCGGCTTGGTACTGAAGCCGCGAACCGTCCTACTCGGGCTGGGTGTGGGCACACTCGTCACGGTTCTGGCGGCGATTGCGCCGGCCATCAAATCGAGCCGGGTCAAGCCGTTGGCGGCGCTGCGCGACACGTCGATCGATAGCGCCGACTCGTCGTCGTTTCGGCTTCGTGCTGGGCTCGTACTGGTGGCGGTGAGCCTCCTGTTCCTCGGCATCGGCCTGAACGGCGCCGTCCTCGGGAAGTTCCTCGGTCTCACCTTCGACGGTCCCCTCAATGTCGGCGTCTCGGCCGCCGCCGCCTTGATCGCGGTGGTTTTTCTGGGGCCGATCCTGGCCAAGCCGTTGGCCGGCGCGCTGGGTCGGCCCTGGTTTGGTTGGGTCATCGTGGTGTTCGGTGCCGTTGTTGGCCTCGGTGCTCTCCCGCTCGTGGTTCTTGGCGTGAAAGCCCTGACAAAGCTGTCGTCGAAGGAGCTCGGACAGGGCATCGGTGGGCTCGTGATCACCTTCGTCGTGGCCTTTGGGGTATGGACCGTTTGGGCGAAACGTCGCGATCGCAAGATCATGAAGGTCGATGAGAAAGTATTTCCAAACGAGTGGAGATCGATCCTGGCTACCGTATTCCTGGCCGGTATTTCTCGGTTGAGCCCCTTGTTGGCTCTCGCCGGTCTCTGTGTTATCTGCGGTCGGTACTTGATCCTTACCGGTCGTTCGGCGGGGACCACGTCGGGCCGGATTGCCCGAGAGAACACCATTCGCAACCCGACCCGGACCTCGGCAACGGCCCTTGCGCTCACCATTGGCACGGCGCTGGTGAGTGCGATTCTCGTGCTGTCGCAGTCGCTCACCCAGACGTTTCGCGGGGCGGTCGACAACGCCGTGCGGGGCGACTACGTGGTGGCCAGCGCGGCCTCCGACACGGGGTTTCCGGCCTCGGTGCAACAAGAGATTCGATCGGTGCCTGGCGTGGAAGCCACGTCGAGTCTCCGGTTCGAGCGGATGAAGTTCGGATTCCCCGCCCGGGAGCGCACTATCGGCGGCATCGATCCGGCCGAGTTCGACAAGCTCGTCAACGTTGGCCGCCTCGAAGGCTCGCTGCAAAAGTTGGCCGCGCCGAACACCGTTGCCTTGGCCGAGAAGACCGCCAAGGACCAAGGACTACAGATCGGTGACTCGATTCGACC
>JANLQX010000326.1:0-5092 GCA_031368095.1 Actinomycetes bacterium
GACCTGCGGAAATACTGCCCAAAACTGGTGTCGAAGGGGGGACTTGAACTCCCACAACTCACGCACGCGCGCCCAAAACGCGCACCGCAAATCGTGTCGACGGGGGGACTTGAACCCCCATGCCCGTTAAGGCGCCAGCCCCTCAAGCTGGTGCGTCTGCCATTTCGCCACGTCGACGTGGACCCCCCGAAGAGGGCTCTAGACGTTACCGCACGCCAACCTGCCCGGCCGACGACTTCGCCCGGAAATGAGGCCCGCCCTACCGATGAAGCACGACAGGAACCGACCGGGGACCACGCACCTGTCCTCCGGCCCACGTCGTGACCGAGCCCGGCGCCAGCGCGAACAACGGGAAGCGGTCCATCCACGCCTGCAGCGCCACCCGCAGCTCCATCCGCGCAATGTTGGAACCCGCGCATCGGTGGATGCCTACGCCAAAGGCCACGTGGCGATTGGCCTCACGGGTGAAGTCGACGACGTCGGGATCAGTGAAGGCACTCGGATCCCGGTTCGCCGCCGGGAAGGCGAGCATCACCCGCCGACCGGCCGGAATCGGACACCCAGCGACCTCGGTGTCTTCCAGCGTGATGCGCCCCATCGTCACCGGGGCATAGGCGCGCAAGAGTTCCTCCACCGCTTGCGGCCAGAGTGACGGATCGTTGCGCAACTGTTCACGTTGCTCGGGGTGCTGGGCTAGGTGCCAGATCGACGAACCGATGGCCGACCACGTGGTGTCGATCCCGGCAATCAGGAGCAGCGCGAGATTGCCCAGGATGTCTCGTTCAGCGAGCGGCTGTCCGTCGTCGGTCGTGGCATTCACCAACAGCGTCATGAGATCGTCGGTCGGGTTCCTCCGTCGGTCGGCGACCTCGGCCCGAAAGTACGCCTGCAATTCCATTCCGGCTTCGACTCGACGCTGCGGATTGCTGGCCACGTTTTCCAAGATGTCACGCACCCAACCGACGAACGAGTCCGTCATCGATTCGTCGACTCCGAGAATCAACCCGATCACCCGGGCCGGAATCCGCTGAGCATATTCGACGGCAGCATCGACGGTCGTTCGGTCGCCCAGCTCGTCGAGGTAGCGCTCACACAAGCCACGGGTGATCGGCTCGTATTCGGCGACGCGATTCGGTGCGAAGGTCGGAAGCATCGTGCGACGAATCGGCGTGTGATCGGGCTCGTCGGACGAGATGATCGATCGCGGGTAGCCCGGGTCGCTCCGATCTTCCAACGTCGGGAACAGCGATGTTCCGAGCGACGAACTCAGCACCGGTGTCTTGTGTGCTGCCTCCATCACCGCGTCGTAGCCGATAACAAGATGCGATCCGCCTCGCTTTTCCGTGGAATGCACCGGACATCCACGAGCCTCGGCCCAGGAAGGAAACGGATCCCTTACGTAGGTCACGTCGGCGATGTCGTAGTCGCCACCCGCAAGGAAGCCCGCGGTGTCATGTGCCGTTGTCATCGGACCCCTCACGTCGTTGTCGTCGGCTCACATTGACCCAGCACCCAAGAACATGTCAAGAAGGCGGCGCCAGAGTTACGACGGGGCGCTGGCGAAGAACGTGGTGATGCGCTCCACGAACTCGACAGGCGACTCCCAGTGCACCGAGTGGCCTCGCCCCTCGGCCAACCACAGCGAACCACGAGGCAGCCACGCCGAAATTGTTTGTGCGTGCTCCCCCGGCGTATTCACGGAATCGTCAGTGCCCTGGACAGCGAGCACCGGCACGTCGAGCGACGCGAGGTCCTTGGCCGACCAGTTCGGGTACGCGATCGTCTCGGTCACGGTGGCGGCGAGCAACTCACGCCAGTAGCCCGCGCCGTGAATGCTGTCGTGCAACGCCACCATCGAGTCACGCCAGCCAGGTGACTCCGCATCAACACGATCAGCGTCCATACCAATCGGAACACGGGTCCGAACGTGGCTGTCCACATACGCATTTCCCGCCAGTACGACCGCGGCACGAACCTGGAGAGGAAAGGACTTGGCGAGGCATAATGCCGCCGTTCCACCATTGCTATGCCCACATATGAATGCCCGAGGAACACCTAGCGCGCGTAGTAGTTCGGCCCCGTCGGCAGCCATTTGCTCGAACGAATACTCAACGGCACCGGCACTGGTTCGAGTGACCGACGATTGTCCGTGGGCCCGACAATCGGGAGCGACGACGAAGTAGCCGAGCCTCGCTAATTGCGTTCCAACGTCGCTGTGTTCGAACCAGTCCGACGCCGCCGTCTCCGTGCTGCCATGGATAAGCAACACACCGGGGCCCGAAGGAGGTCCCGCACAGAGGTACGACAGCACCGCTCCATCACGCGCTACGTAGGACGCCCGGGTGGGCGCGGGCGAGACCGAGTCGGTCACTGCTCCGGAAAGTGGCAGGCCACGGGATGGCCCCCGCCACGATCAATCAGCGCCGGCTCTTCGTTGGCACAAAGATCCGTCGCCTTCCAACAGCGCGTCCGAAACCGACAGCCCGACGGCGGATTGGCCGCCGACGGAAGGTCACCCTGCAACACAATGCGATCACGTTTACGCGCCCGCTCGGCCCGTGGGTCAGGCAGCGGCACCGCCGAGAGCAACGCCTTGGTATACGGATGTCCCGGCCCACCGAAGACCTCGTCCTTGGTCCCCGACTCGACGATCTTGCCGAGGTACATCACGGCGATCTTGTCGGAGATATGCGACACCACCGACAGATCGTGGGCGATGAACACGTAGGTGAGACCCATCTGGTCCTGCAGGTCGTCGAGCAGGTTCACGATCTGGGCCTGGATCGAAACGTCAAGCGCGCTTACCGGTTCGTCGAGAAAGATCAGCTTCGGCTTGTTGGCCAGGGCACGGGCAACTCCGACGCGTTGACGCTGCCCGCCGGAAAACTCGTGCGGGTAGCGGGCGCCGTGTTCCCGAGCGAGGCCGCACGTGGTGAGCAATTCATCGACGCGGGCATTCGCCTCGTCTTTGCCCACGCCTTGCACGATCATCGGCTCGGCGATGATTTGGCGCACCGTCATGCGCGGGTTGAGCGACGCGTACGGATCCTGAAACACGATCTGCAGCTTCTTCCGCAACGCCTTGGTATCGATCTCCGTGCCGGCCGAAATGTCCTGTCCGTCGAAGATGATCGTGCCCGACGTGGGCGCCATGAGACGCAGCACGAGTCGCGCCGTGGTCGACTTGCCGCAGCCCGATTCGCCAACGAGACCGAACGTCTCCCCCGCAGCCACGCTGTACGACACTCCGTCGACCGCCCGAACCTGGCCGACGGTGCGTTTCAGCAACCCTCGCTGCACCGGAAAGTGTTTCACCAGGTCGGTGATCTGCAACAGCGGCGGTGACACGGCGGCGTTCATGCGATTCCTTCGAGGAACACGTTGGCGTTGGCGGCGAAGCCTTCCTCACCAAGACGGGCGCAACGGGCCTCATGATCAGCACCGGCGCCATCCACGTCGACGAGGTCGGGAACGGCCGCGTCGCAGAGCCCGGGCACGGCAAACACACACCGAGGCGAGAATCGACAACCGGCCGGTGGTTTCGACATCAACGGTGGCGCACCGGGGATCGGCGTGAGACGGCGGTCGGCGGCATCGTCGACCCTCGGGATGGAGCCGAGTAGACCCCATGTGTAGGGCATGCGGGGTGAGTAGAAGAGATCATCCACGTGGGCCTTCTCAACGATCTGCCCGCCGTACATCACTAGGACTCGATCGGTCAGACCGGCCACCACGCCAAGGTCGTGGGTAATCAGCAGAATCGCCGCACCGAGTTGTTTGGCCGAGTTCTCGATGACTTCGAGCACCTGCGCCTGCACGGTCACGTCGAGCGCCGTGGTCGGCTCGTCGCAGATCAAAAGCTCCGGCTCGCACGCCAGTGCCATGGCGATCATCGCTCGTTGACGCATACCGCCGGAGAACTGATGCGGGTAGTCGTCGACGCGATCCTTCGGTTGCGGAATTCCGACCAACCCGAGCATTTCGACGGCCCGAGCCTTGACCTGCGACCTCGAAAGGTCGTGTTGATGGGTCGAGATCATCTCTTCGACCTGATTGCCAATTGTGTATACCGGGTTGAGCGACGACATTGGGTCCTGGAAGATCATGGCGATCTGACCACCACGAATCTTGCGCAGTTCCTTCTCGCTCGCCGTGAGGAGATCCTTGCCCTTCCACAGAATTTGCCCGCTTTCAATCTTGGCCGGAGGGACCGGTAACAACCCGAGAATCGTCATGGCGGTGACGGACTTGCCGGAGCCCGACTCCCCGACGATGCCAACGACTTCGCCTGCATTCACGTCGAACGACACTCCGTCGACGGCCTTGACGACTGCACCGTCAACATGGAAATACGTGCGCAGATCTTTTACCTGGAGCAACGGCTCCGAACCAGCAGCCATCAGCTTGCGCCTCGCAACTTCGGATCAAGGGCGTCTCGCAACGCGTCGCCGATGATGGCGATGGAGAGTGTCAGCAGCACCAACACCGTGGCGGGCACGAACAAAATGTGGGGCGCGACTTCGAAGCCGGACTTCTTGGCATCAAGGAGCATCACGCCGAGCGCCGGGCGCGGTTCGGTGAAGCCGATAGCCAGGAACGAATAAACCGACTCAGAGAGAATCGATCCGGCGATGGTGAACGCAATCGACACGATGACCGGCGGCAGCGCATTGGGAACCACATGATTGAGCAGTATTCGCCTTGTATCAGCGCCAGTTGCTCGTGCTGCTTCGATGAAGTCCTGCCCTCGAATCTGCAGCACAGCGGCGCGAAAGAGTCGGGCGGTGGAGAGCCAACCGACGGCCACCAATGCCCCGAGGAGCGTCCAGAAGCTTCGTCCGAAGATAGCAATGAGTGAGATGCCGATCAGCACATACGGAATGGCGTAGACGGCATCAATGACGCGACTCACGACGGTGTCAAAAAATCCTCCGAGGTAACCGGCCAGGCCGCCGAGCACCATGCCGAGCAGGGTGGTGGCGATGGTGACACCGGCCGCCAACGACAGCGAGATGCCGATACCACGAACGATGCGCTTGAAGAAGTCACGGCCCAAACTGTCGGTACCCAGGATCCATCGATGATCGCCAGG
>JANLQX010000378.1:0-8230 GCA_031368095.1 Actinomycetes bacterium
ACCTTCCCGTTCTCGATGATCTGGTGATACTGGATGTCCCCCTCGGGGCTTCCCGACACGACGTAGGCCATCCGAGCCGTGGCCCCGGCACGTTCCGGGAAGGTCTGGGCCAATTCTTTCGCCTTGTCGTGCCATTCCTGGCTCAGGTACTTCGCCATAGTGATGCTCTCGCTTTCCTGCGGTCCGGTGCGGACCTGAACGTCGATCGTACCGACGATGCGAGGCTGCGTTCGTCAGGTCCGTTGACGTTGGATCGTTCGGAGGTCTCGGTAGGTGATGAGGCGAACGTGCCCACCGGGAGCGCCGCCCACGGGGATATTGGCCAGCATGGCCATCACCGTTTCGAACATGGAAATTCCGGCGGTGCTCGTGGTCAGGGCACGGTGTTCGGGGGTGTCGACGGCGGGACTGATGCGAAGCACCGTGACGCCAGGTTGCAGGTCGGTGAGGAAGTTTCGAAACGCTTCGGACGCAGCCACGACGTCGGTCCGTCCCGACGCATGCCTTGGTACTTCGAGTTCTTGGTCCAGCTCCAGGACTCGGCCGGCAAACACCAGGTTCTCTTCGGCCGCCAGCTCACGCAGCCGAAACCCGGCCCGGTTCAAGACGGCCTCGTCCGGGAGCTCAAGGGGGAGGTCGAATTCGACAGCCAGATCGAGCGCCACGTCGAAGAACTCTGGCCGTAGGAGGAGCGCGTCGAAATGCGAGGAAAGATGGGTGATGTCGAAGCCCCACAGGATGGCGCGCTCGACCTGGGCACGACATTCGCGGCGGACCTCGTCGAGATCGGCGTGGTCCCAGAGGTCTTCGAGGGTCATGGGAAATCCGCCGTTGCCGTCGAGCAAGCTCGGGCTTTGGGTGATGGGACCCCATCGGTAGATTTCGTGCTCGGCGTTGATGGTGAGGCGAACGCCGACGTCGCCGCCCCGATGCAGCGCGGCCGCATGGCGAGCCCAGGGACATGGCACCTTTAGGCCGGCCGACACCGCCGGGTGAGCCTCTTGGAGTTGGACCACGGCGCTGGTAGCGGCGTGATGCTCACCGAGGTTCGTGCACGAGATGATCACCGCCCGGGTGTCGACGTCGAGCCCGAGACGTTCCAGCGTTTCCTTCACAGGCGCACACGCTAGTTGGGTGTCCATGGCGCCTCTCGGCGGCACTCAGGCCGGAACGTGGGGGTCGCCGCACGCTCCCCACAATCCGACCCCGACGGCTTGGGCGGCTGCTGCTGCATCACGAAAGGCGTCGGCGTAGGCAACGTTCGGTGGGTACGGATACGACGACGCAAATCCAGTGCGAACGAGTTCGTGGTTGATAAAGAGTCCGTCGCTGGACCTGAACACGTAGGCGAGAAGGCGCCCGTAGCGGTCACGTTCCTCCACGTCACGTTCGAGCCGCACTGGCGTGGAAGGCGGCACGAGCGATGCCGTGGCCGCCGACGCCTTTTTCCCAAAACACTCGATCGGCGTGTCGGGACGCTTGGTCTCGGGCGTATCGATGCCAATCAACCGAACCTTTTCGCGATTCTTGGCCGGGCGACCCGAGGCGAGGAGGAGCGACACCTCGATGGTGTCGCCGTCGACGTTGCGTTGGACGATGGCATTTGCCTCCAACGGACCACGGCGTACCGGGCCATCGATGGTGGAAAGCGGCGCCCGCACTGCGGTTGTCTCCGACGCCTCGGCGATCACCGTCGGCGTGCGTGCTCGAACGCAACCGCTGCTCAGCGCGACGGCCGCTCCCATGAGGCCCAGTACTGCGACGATCCGCCTCGCCCGGGGCGGATCAGAGGCGTTCGATGATCGTTCCCGTGCCAAGTCCACCGCCACAACACATGGTGATGAGCGCGTTGGTCGAGTCGGTCCGCTCAAGTTCGTGGAGCGCAGTGGTGATGAGCCGAGCGCCGGTGCTTCCGACGGGATGGCCCAGTGCGATGGCTCCACCGCTGGGGTTCACCCGGGACATGTCGGCCCGAAGTTCGCGCTCCCAGGCCAGCGCCACCGAGGCAAAGGCTTCGTTGATCTCGACGACATCGATATCGCCGAGGGTCATGGACGCCCGGGACAGGACCCGGTGCGTGGCATCGATCGGTCCGGTCAACATCAGCACTGGATCAACGCCGACAAGGCAATGCGAGACGAGACGGGCCCGGGCACGGAGTCCGAGCGACGCCGCCTTCTCGGCCGACATCATCAAGACGGCGGATGCACCGTCAGAAATCTGCGACGACGTTCCGGCGGTGTGAATTCCGTGCTCCAGGACCGGCTTGAGCGTGGCCAGCTTTTCCAGCGAGCTTTCGCGGATGCCCTCGTCGACACTGACCGGATTGGTGGCTCCCGTCGGCTTCCCATCTTCGCCGAGGATCGGCGCGTTGATGGTGACGATCTCCCGTTCGAAGCGTCCCTCAGCCCGAGCCCGAGCGGCTCGGTTTTGGCTTTCAAGGCCGAAGGTGTCGGAATCGGTACGGGTGACACCCCACTTCTTGGCGATGCGTTCCGCGCCCTCAAACTGCGATGTCATCTCGTAGTGCGAGTAGTAGCTCTTGGGAATCGACTTCCCCGGACCGGCTTTGACGCTCGACCCGAGCGGGATGCGGCTCATCGACTCAACGCCACAGGCCAGCACGACGTCACACGCCCCGGACGCAATCAGGCCCGCGGCCATGCTGGCGGCCTGCTGTGAGGAACCACACTGGCTGTCGATGGTGGTGGCGGCCACGGTAAGGGGAAGGCCAGCCGCAAGCCAGGCCGTGCGGGCGATATTGAAGGACTGCTCGCCCACCTGGGACACGTTTCCTCCAACGACCTGATCGACGAGCCCCGGTTCGATTCCGGCGCGTGCCAACGCCTCGGCCATCACGGCCCCGAGGAGGTCGGCTGGATGGACGGTGGATAGCCCCCCGCCCCGGCGACCGATGGGTGAGCGGACTGCTTCGATGATGACGACGTCGGACATAGCCGTGAACCTACGGGGACCGTCGGGTCATCGACAAGCCGACGCAGGCAGATCGGCGTGAATTGTTGGCGACGCGGTGCTCTCGCTCTCTGGCACGATATAGGTCATTCGCCCTATCAGGGCTCCCCATATCCTCAAATAACCACGGTGAGTGGTCGTTCACTCGTGAGTTCTCGTACGGTAGTGACCCATGGCTCGTCGGACACAACGGAACGCCAGCGACGGCCATCGTTGGGCCACGCTTCGCCGAGGGCTTCGGTCGTACCCATTGTCCAATGCTGTTGGGGTTGCGGTGCTTCTCGGAACCATCGTTGTGGTTGCTGGATTTGATGCGAAAGGCGAGGCTGCGACTCGTCCGCTGTCCGCAAGGTCCCGAGCTAGCGCCCTGGTACCGCCCCAGACGGAGATCGGCGCTGGGGTCCAGGTCGTGCGACCATTCTCCGTTGAGCGGGCCGCCGCGTTGACCGGTCGTGAGGCGACGCGGGGTCGAGCGGCGCTGGCGTTGCTTCGGATTCGGCCCGCGGACCTCTTTCCCGGCTGGACGATCTCGTTTCGGCCGGCTCGACAAGGTTTGCTGGGCATGACCTTGGTGGACCAGCGACGGGTCGAGATCTACGTTCGTCTTGATCGGTCGTTGGAAGGCACGGCCCATGACATTGCGCACGAGCTGGGCCACGTGACAGACGTGATGTACAACGACGAGGATGCTCGAACGAACTACCTGGCCCTTCGGGCGCGCACTGCTGCGCCGTGGTGGACCTGCGAAGCATGCACGGACCTGCAGGTCGGAGCCGGCGACTTTGCCGAGACGTTTGCCCTGTGGGCGGCCCCGCGATTCCGGTTCTACTCCGAGCTGGCAGCCGAACCGTCGGTCGGAGAACTCGCTTCGTTCGCCGAGATGCTGCCGGAAGCCGTTCGAGCCAATGGACAGCCGGCCGGAGCCTGATCCTTGAGCGAATACGCTCAAGGTTGGCGTGACCATTAGGCGGCGTGACGGTCGACAAGCTGACGCTCGGCGGCCAGGCGAAGCGCCTCACGAGCGGCGGCAATTCCCCGGCGGCCGGCTTCACGGGTGGACGCATCGAGCTTGAAATCGGCCGAGCGGTCATCGGAGAGAAGGACGAGCTGGTTCGTACGCATGCATGCAGTGTGCTCAGGGGGGTGTGACAGTTTCGGTGGAGCGGTCATGTGACTCGCGTCACATCAAAGGAAATCGCTCTACGCTGGCGTCATGCACCAACGACTCGGCATGACCATTCCCTTCGACGGCGTCGCGCTCTCTCAACAACGCGACTGGATCTGTGAGCTGGAATCGCTGGGGTACTCCGACCTCTGGTCGGCCGAGGCCAACGGCAGTGATGGCATCACGCCGCTGGCGTTGGCGTCGCAGTGGGCGCCCTCCATGCGCCTCGGCACGGCAATCATTCCGGCCTTCACCCGTGGCCCGGCGCTGCTGGCCCAGACAGCGGCCACCATGGCCGAAGCGGCGCCGGGCCGGTTCATCATGGGTCTCGGTACTTCGTCGAACGTGATCGTCGGCCAGTGGAATGGCATTCCGTTCGACAAGCCGTATGCGCGCGTACGAGACAGCGTGCAGTTCCTGAAGTCGGCGTTCGCCGGCGAAAAAATTGACCACGCCTACGAGACATTCACGGTAAAAGGTTTCAAGCTTGGTCGCCGCCTTGATCAGGCGCCCAAGATCATGATCGCCGGGCTGCGCGAAGGCATGCTCCGTCTTGCCGGTCGCGAGAGTGACGGGGCCATCGTCAACTGGCTCGGGGCCAACAACGTGGCCAAGGTCAACGACATCGTGCAGGGCGCATCCCCCGACGGCAGCGCCAAAGAAATGATCGCTCGACTCTTCGTCTGTCCATCGGAAGACGTCGACGCCGTCCGCGCCGGTGCCCGCTTTGCTATCGCCGCTTATCTCAACGTGCCGGTCTACGCCGCGTTCCACGAGTGGCTCGGCAACGGCCCACGACTCCAGGGAATGTGGGACGCATGGAAAGCCGGCGATCGCAAGGCGGCCCTTGCGGCGATTCCCGATGACATCGTCGACGAACTCGTGATCCATGGCTCGCCTGCGCAATGCAAAGCGCACATACAGAAGTATCAGGACAACGGCATCACTACTGCGGCCTTGGCCATCCTGCCCCTGGCGCCTTTCGACCTCCGTCAGGTCATCCGAGAACTCGCGCCCTCAACTTGAGCGGTCAGCGCGGGGTTGGGTTCGCGCTGGACCGGAAGTACGACCGGGCCGCGGAGCGCGCCGGACTTCTTCCACTCGACCCTTGAGGTGTCGATTGTGTAGTCGCCGAATCCGTCGATGAACGCGCCGAGCCCGATTCGCATTTCCAAACGGGCGAGCGCAGCCCCAAGGCAGTGATGGATGCCATGACCGAACGAAATTGAACGAGGGTTGTCCCGGTCGAGGTGCAACTCATTGGCATCTGGCCAACGGCGCGGGTCTCGGTTGGCCGCACCCCACAGGATGGCGACACGGGCGCCCGCTTTGATGGTCTTGTTCCCGAGTTGCATCTCCTTCGTTGCGACACGGATTCCAGAGGCGACCGACGAGTCGAAACGAATAAGTTCCTCGATGGCGTTCTCGTGTAGGTCGGATCGGCTCCGGAAAAGCTCACGTTGCTCCGGGTGCGCGGCCAGCGCCACGATGGCGTTGCCGAGCATGCCGGTCGTGGTCTCATGCCCGGCGATCATCAGGATCTCGATCATCGCCACGAGCTCATCGTCGGTCAGCGCATCACCGTCGGCGGCCTGGACGAGAACCGAGATCAAGTCGTCTTGCGGCTCGGCCCGACGTTGCGCGGCGACTTCCAGGAAGTACGAATGCAGGTCGGCGAAGTGGCGGTTCATGACGACCGGGTCGAACGTCAAGAACGGATCGAGGAGGCAGGCAATCGAATCGGACGCCTCCTTGAGCCAGTCCCAACGATCACGCGGAAGTCCCAGAATGTCACCGATCACGTAGATCGGGAGCTTGGTGGTGAAGTTCGCAACGACTTCGGGTTCGGCCGCGTCACGCATCGCTTCAATCAGTGCGTTCGCCACCTCAGTGACTCTCGGCTCCCAGCCTGCGGTGCGTTTGGGGGTAAACGCTCGACTCACGAGGGACCGTAGGCGAGTGTGATCCGGCGGATCGGTGACGAGTACCCAACTACGAAAACTCGATTTCGCCTGGTCCGACAGTGCCGAGTAGGGCCGGACAGAAAGCAAGACTTCGACCGTCTGGCTGACCGCAGTGTCGCCTGATCGAAGGAGTTCGTGCACCTCGTCGTAGCCGATCACGATCCATTGCCCAAAGATGCGGTGATAAAAGACCGGCCCCTTCTCCCAGAGTCTGTTCAAGCGCGGGTACGGGTCTTTGTAGAACTCGGGTTCGAACGGGTTGTCGGTGCCAACCAGACCGAAGACCACTTTGGCCAACCGAGTGCGCTTGGCAATTTGCCGAATAACCGGAAAGGCAATCTGTTCAACCCTCATGGACGTCCCCCTGGTGATCGTCGCGCTCGCTTCGGCCTATGACTTCAACGTGATGCCCTCAGCGTGACTTCAGTGCGTTGATCTTTTCGATGAGTTCATCGGGTCCGACGAGATCCCACTGCTGGGCGCCGACGGCGTCGAAGCGGACGATGCCTTCGGTGTCGATGATGAAACATGCCGGCTGTTGGCCGAGCGAGATCATCCGACTCGTGACGTCGTACGCATCGAACACCGCTCCTGGCTCATCGGCGACCACGGTGAACGGATAGCTGTTCTTGGCGAGGTGCTCGTCGAGGTCGGCGACGGAGTGGGGCGCGATGGCGACAACCGATGCGCCGGTGGCTTGGAGTGCTGGGTAGGAGTCGCGCAACTGCGCGAGGTGCCGGCGGCAGAATGGTCAGAAGAATCCTCGAAGGAACACGAGGATGACAGGCCCGTGGGTCCGGGCTTCATCCAGGGTCCATGTGGCGCCGCGACCGGACGGAAGCGAAATCGCCGGCGCCTTCGTACCCGATGAAGCCCTGCGTGATGAACGTGATGACATTCTTCAAGTCTCCCTCAGGCCCGCGCTGGACCGTCATACCCGACCGGCATGTGGTCGACGATCTGGTCCAGGTATTCACTCAACCCGTAGCCCACGCGCCCGTCGGGCAACATCCACTCGGTCATGCCCTCGCTGATTCGGGTGAGCAGATCGTTGCCCTCGGGGTCGGTTCGACGGTTACGCAACGGGATGAGGTTGAATGCGTCGCCGTTGATGGTCCATGTTCTGGAGGAGCGGGAGGACGACAGGGTGAGTACGACCCCCCGGTGGTAGGCGTCCTCGCCGGTCCACGTGGTTGACACGGAGCATTCGTCGACAAGGTGAATCTGACCGTCCTCCCAAACAAACCCACCCTTGGAGCCGGGGCCGTTGCGTTTCACGACGACGCTGCCCATGAAACCGAAGTCGGGCCCCACGTTGCCGGTGAGCCAGCGGTAGTAGTACGGCGCTTGCCAAAAGCGAGGTCCCCACGAGTGATCACGGAGGCCGTACCCGGTGATCGTCCAGGTCTGCTCGCCTACGGTGATCGTGCCGCGTGCTTCCAGGAGCTGTTCGTAGTGACCCTTGGCGAACTCCTCACCCGGTGCTTCGTGCGGAGTGTCGGGTTCGCCGCCGAACATCGCTGAACGGCCGAGGATGCTCAGCGAAACGGAGCACGCCGCACGAGGGTTCTCGGTGAATGCCTTTTTCGGGTCGACCATGGCCAGCGGGTCGGCGAGTACGGCGACTTTTCCGTCGTAGGAGAGCTTGAGTTCTTCGAACGGGGTGACTACGTCGATCCGCATGCCACCGCCGTTGAACGCCGAGTTGTCGGTGATCTTGGGCCGCTGGAACATGAAGGCCACCCGGCCGTCGGGCAGGTACAGACAGACCGTCATCTCGCAGGAACCCTCGTTGGCCCGGTTCCCAATCCGGAACCATCCGCCAACCCGTTGCTCGGGGTCATAGGCGTTGAAGTACATGCTCTCGTTGAAGTTCGGCTCGGGACCGAGCTCGTGCATGTATTCGTCGATCGGGTCGAGGCGCACTCCCATAGGTGAACCGTAGATGGGTCAGACGAACTGTTCACAAGTCGGCAACCTTCACGGAACGGATGTCACTCGGGATTCGCGGGCCGTTGCACTAGGTTTCGTATATGGACACCCTCGAACGCGACGGCATCACCGAAGCTCTCGCCATTATCGACAAGCAACTCATCACGCTGCACAAGCGCGAACTCGTGTCCTCGGC
>JANLQX010000417.1:0-1714 GCA_031368095.1 Actinomycetes bacterium
CAGCGAGCTCGATCTCCGACGCTTTGTCGTGGCGCTCTCCATCGCCGCCGTTCCGACGTTCCTGGTGTTCCTCGCCCCCGACCTGGGCACCGCGCTTGTCTATCTCTCGATCGTTCTGGTGATGTTGTGGCTCGGGGGAGCGCAGGGAAAACACATCGTCGGCCTCATCGGCGCCGGGATCGCCACCGCCTGGCTGATGATTCGCTTCGGGATCTTGAAGCCGTATCAGGTGCGGCGGTTGACCTCCTTCATCGACGCCAGTGCCAGCGCCCAGGACGCGGCCTACAACGTGTTCCAGTCCAAGATCGCTATCGGCGCCGGGGGCGTCACCGGGCAAGGTCTGTTTCAAGGCACGCAAACCCGGGGCTCGTGGGTTCCTGCCCGTCACACCGACTTCATCTTCTCGGTGGTGGGCGAGCAGCTCGGTTTCGTTGGCGCCATCCTCGTGGTCGGATTGTTCGGCGTGGTGTGTTGGCGAATCTGGCGGGCTTCAGCTGTCGCCCGGGATCCCGAGGGCATGCTTCTGTGCGGCGGCGTGCTGGCCATGTTTGTGTTCCAGATCTTCGAGAACATCGGGATGACCATGGGCATCATGCCGGTCACCGGCATCCCCCTGCCGTTTCTCACCTACGGCGGTTCGTCGACGATCACGGCGTTTTTCGCCATCGGCCTCGTGCTCAACGTAGCGGCGAGCCGTTTTCGATAACGACGGCCGTGGCGCTGGGTGGTACGCCCGGATACGGCGGCGCCGCCGCCGACGGCGGTAAGGTCACCCCGTGCCCCTGACCACGCGACCCGACCGATGACGTCGGCGGCCGCACGGTCCACGGTTCTCGCCGTTTCGCTCGTCCTGTTGGCCGTGCTCGCCCGTCTTGTGGCCCGCCCGACCAGCACCTTCCTATCGCTCAGCGCGCCTTTTCCCGGTTTCCCCGGGCTCGGCGCCGCCACCAGCACCACCGGTCGTCGCGTCCCGACTTCCGGCGAAAGGTCTCGCCATGTCCACCATCCCCGACGCACCCTCAGACGCCTCGCGTCCCGACCCGGCCACGCCAGTCGTTCGGCCCGCTCCATCGGGGCCGTCCGCGCCTGACGGCTCCGAGCTGACGGGAGGGCCGGGCGATGCCAACCGAACGCGCCGACGCGGCAACCGGGGCGGCAAGAACCGTCGCCGACCAGCCACGTCCGCCGCACTCGAGTCCGACGGGCTCGACGGGCTTGATGCCAACCCGGAGCTGCCCGATCCTCCCCAGGAGGGCCAGCCGCGGACCACGTCGGACGCCGACGCGACGCGCGCAGCAAGGGGGCCACGAGGACCGAAGTCGGGGACAAGAACTCCCCGACCAGATGCTGGCGCGGCTGATGCCTCCCTTTCCACCTCCGAGAAGTCCGCCGAAGCGGTCCCGGCCAAGCCGAACGCCAAAGGTGGGGGCGGCCGTGGCCGTCGCGGTCATGGGGTAGTAACCCGGCGTGGTGTGGTCATCGAGCCCGCCCGCGTCGCCCGTCGGGACCGCATCGGGAAGCCACTCGGTCGTTACCTCATGTGCGTCCATACGAGGGCGGAAGCGACGCAGATCGCCGTGCTCGAAGGACGTTCGTTGATCGAACACTTCGTGAGTCGACCGACCGACCAGGCCACCCAGATCCACGGCAACCTCTACTGCGGCCGCGTGCAGAACGTGCTCCCGGGCATGGAAGCCGCCTTCGTCGACATCGG
>JANLQX010000418.1:0-2266 GCA_031368095.1 Actinomycetes bacterium
GACAACGAAACCCTCGAAGACGGTGCCGTCACGAAAGAGGCAGACGCACCAAAAGACTCGCGATCCCCGGCTCAGCAACGCGCCGATGCGTTGGTGTTGATCGCCCAGTTCTTCCTCGACCACCACGACACCATCACCAACGGCACCGGTGCGTCGACCAACCGGGCCCACGTAAACATCACCGTCGACCTCGACCGGCTCACCACCGCCCACCTCACCGGGCACGCCGAAACGCCGTACTCAATCAACGGGATCGACATCTGGTCCGTCGTCCAAACCTGCTGCGACTCCTCTATCGCCCGGATCCTCACCGCCGGACCGTCGATCGTGCTCGACCTCGGACGCGAAACCCGCGTCGTCTCGCCCGCCCTCCGCAAAGCCGTAGCGAAACGCGACCGGACCTGTCGATTCCCCGGCTGTGACATGCCCGCCGCCTACACCGACGTGCACCACCTCAAACACTGGATCCGCGGCGGACCCACCAATCGCGACAACTGCTGCCTACTCTGCCGAAGACACCACACCATGATCCACAAAGACGCCTGGACCGCCACCGGCAACGCCAACAACACCATCGTGTTCACCGGCCCCGAAGGCATCCAACACCTGAGCCGACCACCCAACCTCCAACTCCCACTCCGCGGCTGAACGATCGGCGAACCCCTCAGCGCCACGGACTGTCGTACCCCCTCCGGTACCGTGGGGGCATGTCCCTTGCGCTCCCGGCATCGCTGTCACCGTCCAAGGTGGCGTCATTCAAGGACTGCGCCATGATGTTCCGCTTCTCGGCCATCGACCGGGTCCCCGAGCCGCCGTCGCCGTCGGCGGCCAAGGGCACACTCGTGCACCGGGCCCTCGAACTCCTCATGCTGGAGCGGGGCCCGGACCGGACCATCGAAAAGGCACTTGATTGCCTCGCCGTGGCCGTGCCAGAGATTCTCGATGGGCCCGAATACGCCGGGCTGCCGTTGACCGAGGACGAACGGGCCAAGTTCTTGGCCGATGCCGATGTGCTCGTTCGCAAATACTTCCAGCTCGAAGACCCGACCAAGATTCGTCCGATTGGTCTGGAGCTGCGCATGGAGGCCAGCCTCGGCACCCTTCGTCTGCGCGGCATCATCGACCGTCTTGAACTCGGTCCCGATGGCGAGCTGATCGTCACCGACTACAAGACCGGCAAAGTTCCCGGAGTGAACTATGAGCAGGGCAAGTTGGGTGGTGTGCAGTTCTACGCGTATCTCTGCGAGCAGATGCTCGGCCGTCGTCCTGACAAGGTCCAGCTTCTCTATCTGAGTGAGCCGGTCGCTATCGTCCACGAGCCGTCCGACCAATCCATACGTGGACTTACGATGCGAGCAAAGGCCATCTGGACGGCCGTGGAGCGGGCGTGCGAACGCGAAGACTTCCGTCCGAAGCCATCACGGCTGTGCAATGTCTGCTCGTTCAAAGCCTGGTGCCCGGCGTTCGGTGGCGATCCAGCCCTAGCCCCGAGCCGCAATCATGCATCGGTTTCCAGCGCGGCCCCGAGCACCGCCCTCAGCCCGGCCGAAGCAACCGACGATCTGCGCCTCGGCGCCGATCTCTCGCTCGTCTGAGCTCCACCTGTGCGCCGCATCACCCTTCACCCCGCCGTCGATCGGTTCGACGCGCGCGCAGGTCAGCTCTGGGAGCGACTGCGCGGCAACAAAGCCGTCGACATGCTCTTCTATACCGCCAGCGAAGTCGGCGACTTCGGCATGGTCTGGATCGCCATGGCTGGCGTGCAGGGCGCGATCGGTGCGCCTATCCAGACGAAGCACTTTCTCCGTATTGCCGCCGTGCTCGGAGCGGAGTCGGTCATCGTGAATGTCGGCATCAAGTCGCTCTTCAATCGGGTTCGTCCGGAGTGGGAACAGGATCGTCCGATGCCCCTCCGCCGCCCCAAGACTTCAAGCTTCCCGAGCGGCCATTCGAGCTCGGCGGTGACTGCCGCCATCCTGCTCACCGACTCGAACCCCGCCCTAGCGCCGTTGTGGTGGGCGATTGCTGGCGTGGTCGCCACCAGCCGAGTACACGTGAAGATCCATCACGTAAGCGACGTGATCGGTGGGCTGGCCGTGGGTACCGTGATCGGTCTCAGCGCCCGGGCGATACTGCCGATTCCGTAGTCGGCAGCGCTCGATGACAGTCGGTCGCTTTAGTTCGCGGCGGCGGGCTCCACGAGCAGTGAGCGAACGTCGAGCAGAAGGTCGGTGACTTCGGCCGAGGACACGAGTTCGCGCTTGTG
>JANLQX010000438.1:0-1726 GCA_031368095.1 Actinomycetes bacterium
CGCCAGCGTGGCGGGTTGGTCAACACGAACACCTTGCGCACCGCTTCGTGGACGGTCCACTCGGTCGTCAGGCCCTTGGGGAACAGAACGGTGCTCCCCGGCCCAAGCTGGTGCACATGGCGTCCGGCCACGACCGTGACTTGCCCTTCGACCAGGTGGATGAATTCGTCGACGTCGTAGATGAACGTGAACCGGCTCGGTTGACAGCACCAGACGCCGGTACTGATGGCGCCGCCCGCCGACGTGGCGGTTACCTTCATGCGTGGCCGCGGATCGCCGGCGAGAATCCAGCCGGGGGCTAGGGGAGCGTCAAGCAACTCGTCGTCGGCGTCGGAACCGACAAGGGCTGCTGACGCCTCGCCGATGCCAAACGGGTCGATGATGACAGCTGGTCCAGTCCGACGGATGGTCCGGCCAAGCTCGTGCGTTGTTTGCTCGAGCGCGTCGAAAACCTCTTCGCCGGCGAGGGTGAGGTCACGAGAGGGCCGGGGCGCCATCGCCGTTGTATCGGCATATTCGGTTCGGAGGTCAAGGCTTCCTCCGATTCGGAGTTAGACCCAGTTGCGTTTGGCGTTCGGGTCGTTGACCCGGTCGCGCGACGCGTTGATTTCGCGCCATGCGGCGCGGGCCCCTTCGAAGCCGGCGGTGGAACTTCGCTTGTCAGGCTCGAGCATCTTGTAGACGTCGAAGAAGTGTTTGATCTCTTCGAGGAGTTCTTCGGGAAGATCACGGAGATCCTCCACCCCGCGCCAGCGAGGCTCGCGGGGCGGTACGCAGATGATTTTGGCGTCGGGTCCGGCCTCATCCTGCATCCACATGACACCGACCGGTCGGGCCTCGACCCATACGCCCGGGTAGGTGGGGTCTTCCAGGAGCACGAGCGCATCGAGGGCGTCGCCATCTTCGCCGAGCGTGTCAGGGATGAATCCGTAGTCGGCCGGGTAGACGGTGGCCGAGAACAGGCGCCGGTCCAAAAAGATGTGACCTGACTCGTGATCGAGCTCGTACTTGTTGCGCGAACCGCGGGGGATCTCAATTGTGACGAAGACGTTGCCGTCTTTTGGAGTGCGAACCATCTCCCCAGTTCACACGCTGGCGGGGTGCTCGTGCGACTTCGGGCGAACCCCCGAAGACGGGAACGGGAATTCGTGTGTTCTGGTTCCTTTGTTCACTGCTCTCGCTAGCATGTGACCGTTGTCCCATCACCTGGAGTCGCTATGACCAATCGTTCGTCCTTCCGATGCGCCGCCGATATCGTGAGGTTCTATGCGTCGGAGAAACCCGACGTCGAAATGATCAAGTTCGGCCCTGTCAGTGTGTCGTGGGCCCACATGGACGACCGGTCGAGTCGGGCCGCGCAGGGGCTTATTTCGTCTGGCGTACTTCCCCAGGAGCGAGTGGCGTTTCTGGAAAAGAACAGCGTCGAATATTTCGAGGTGCTCTACGGCTGTTCGAAGGCAAACGTCGTCGACGTATCGGTGAACTGGCGTCTCGCCCCGGCGGAAATCCTTTACACGGTGAACGACTCCGAAGCGAAGCTGTTGTTCGTTGGCGCGGATTTCTTTGCCGCCGTGGAATCGATCGAAGCGGAACTGACAAGTGTTGCGACCATCGTCGCCCTCGGAACCCACCCCCGGTGGGTGAGCTACGACGCGTGGGTATCGGGCCACGAGGCGGTCGACCCGAAGATTTCGGTGGAGATGACTGACATCGCGTTCCAGCTCTA
>JANLQX010000447.1:0-8148 GCA_031368095.1 Actinomycetes bacterium
CTCGGCCAGTTGGATGGCGGCGAGCTTGCCGGACGACTTCAGCACGGCGAGGGCTTCGTTCACACAAGGAGTAAGCGCGCTTCCCTTTTCGAACAACAAGCCGAACTGCTCGCCGCCGCCCTGACTGGGGAACTGGCCGACCACGACCGAGCCCTCGATTTCGGCCGCCGACACGTAGAACGCGGTGGGAAGGTCAAGGACGATGGCATCGATCTGCTTGGCCGCCAGGGCGGCTTTCGCGTCGTTGTTGGTCGAATAGACGAACGGCTCACTCGACGGCTTCACCACATCGGTAACGAACTGCAGGCTCGTTGTGCCCTGCTGCACCCCGAACTTCAACTTCGACAGATCGGCAACCGTCTTGGCCGAAATGGCCGGAGAGTCCTTGAGGGCGACTACGGCCTGGTTCACGTCGAAGTATCCGTCGGAAAAGTCGACGGCCGCTTTGCGCTCAGCCGTGATCGACACCTGGTTGACGTCGAAGTCAAAGTCCTTCTTACCCGGGGCGTACGACGAGTTGAAGGGAACCTTGATCCACTTGACTTCCTCCTTGGCGAAACCCATGGTCTCGGCCACGGCGAACGCCGTCGCGCTTTCGAAGCCCTTGCCGTTGGTCGGATCGTCGTCGGAGAACCACGGCGGATACGCCGGAGAGTCGGTCCCGATGGTGAGCGTGCCTCCGGTCTTCAGTACGAGCTTGTCCTTGGAGCACGCCGCGCTCATGGTTGCCGCCGCCGGAGTTGCGTTGGTGTCGGCCGCTGCGGCTGCTGCTGTGGTGTCCGCCGCGGCCGTGGCCGTCGTGTCGGCCGCTGCGGCTGCCGTGGTGTCGGCGCCAACGGCGGCGGTCGTGTCGGCCGCCGATTCGGTGGGGGCAGCAGTGGTGTCCGCACTGTCGCTACTGCATGCGGAGAGGCCGAGCAGCAGGGCGGGCACGGCGACCGCCAGAGCGCGCCTGGAACGGGAAAGTTTCTGGGTCATGGCTCGGAGTTTAGGAAGAACCGAGCGCGGCGAATTCCTCCGTTCACCCCGGCCGACGGCCCTCGAATGTCAGATCCGCTTGCCGGCCGTCGTCCGCACAGTACGACGCTTCGATGAACCAGTTGCCTTTGCCTTGACGATGGCCGGAACGTTGACGAGGGCGAGAGCCGTGGGCGCTCCCCCCGCCGAGGACGCCGGAGCGGGTGCCACGGCCGTCGGGGTCCGGAACTGCTGCGTCACATAGATCCGCTCGCCTCGCACAACGACGGTGATGGCGAGATGGGTGAACTCCGGGTCAAGCAGATTCCTGCGGTGCCCGGGGCTGTTCTCGAACGCTTCTTCGATGGTCGGGGCATCGGGACCGGTGCCGACATTCTCGCCAAGTTTGCGCCACGATGCGGTGACTTCGGTTCCGAGGTTGGGGTTGTGCGAGATCCGACCGGCGTCGGCCATCTTCTGGGTCCAGCCGAGGGCGACGCCGCGGATCTCCGGATCGACAACGAATGCCTGGAGGCCTTGCGACACTCGCAGGGCGTTGACACCGGCGATGAATTCCGTCTCCAACGCGGAGGCATCTCGGTCAGCGCTCTGGGCATACGCCACGGCCGGCCGCACCGCCGCAGAAATGCCGCTGAAGCCGAGTGACAGGGTCAGCGCGAGGCTCAAGGCGGTGCGACGCCGCCGGCAAGTTGGTCGACGCAGAGCGGCGGAGGAGGCGATGGTCACGCCAAAGAATTCGACCACTCACCGTGGGAACTTAAGCACTCTGTGTGAGATTCCGACTTAAAGTGGCGAGTTGCCGTGCTTCTTCCCGGACAGCATCTCTTGTTTGGTTCGCAATAGGTCAAATGACCTGGCCACCAGCCGTCGTGTCTGCGACGGTTCAATCACCGCGTCGACGTAGCCCCGCTCAGCCGCAACGTACGGATTGAGGTACTGCGCGGCATAGTCCAACTCCCGGGTAAGGCGGTCGCCGTCACTTTCCCGTCGATACAAAATTTGGACCGCACCTTTGGCTCCCATGACCGCCAGTTCGGCCACCGGCCATGCCAGACAAAGGTCATTGCCCATGGTCTTGCAGTCCATGACGATGAAGGCCCCGCCGTAGGCCTTGCGCAACACCACGCATACCCGCGGCACGGTCGCCTCGGCGTAGGCGTAGGCCATCTGGGCGCCGTGGCGGATCATGCCCCGCCATTCCAGGTCCTTCCCCGGAAAGTAGCCGGGGGTATCGACGAGGGTCAGGATCGGAAGGTTGAACGAGTCGCATAGGGCGACGAACCACGCGCCCTTCTGGGCGGCCGGGATATCGAGCGTGCCGGCGAGCGACAGTGGCTGATTGGCCACGATGCCGATGGAACGCCCTTCGATCGTGGCAAACGCCGTCACCAGGTTCGGGGCGAACTTGGCCCGCACCTCCATCACCGAGTCGTCGTCACAAATCGCCCGAGCAACGGCACGCACGTCGTAGCTTCCCGTCGATGAAGCCGGAATGATCTCGTTGAGCTCGGGAGCGTCACGTTCACCGGGATCATCGGTGCCCGTCTCCTCGGCGAGCGCATCGCCGTGGTCGGGCAGGTAGCCGAGCAGCGCCGCCACGACGTCGAGGGCTCCGTCCACGTCGGCCACGACCGCCGACGGCAGGCCCGACTGTCGAGCATGGGTCGTGGCTCCGCCGAGTGTCTCGTTGTCGAGCACCATGCCGGTGAAATCGGCGACCATCGACGGACCGCTGACAAAGGCGTAGGACGACTCGGTCATCACCACCAGATCAGCCAGGCCAAGCAGCAGGGCGGCGCCAGATACCGCCGGGCCGTCGACGATGAGTGTGACCGGAACAATGCCGGAACAGTCGGCGAGAGCTTTGGCGGCCCGACCCCAACCGTGCAGGGCGGACAGTCCGGCATGCACGTCGACTCCGGTGGAATGCAGGATGCCGACGATCGGGCGACGCATCGTGAGCGCCACCGCCGCCGCCTCGGCCAGCACTTCGCCATCGGCGGCGTCCATCGCCCCGCCCCGCTCGGACTGCGAGGTCACGAAGGCGACGATCTCACGGGCGCCGAGCCGTCCGTCGAGGGTGGTCATTCCGGCGGCGACGATGCCTTTGTGCCCGGCCCGGATTCGTGAGGTGAACGCCAGCGCCTCGGTCGTGGTCGCAGGCGCGATGGTCTCGGACGGCACGGCCACCACCGTATCGGTCAGGGCAGCAGGGCCCGGAGCGTCCAACGAGACGGTGGCGCGTTCCTCGTATCGGTCAGGCCAGCAGGGCCCGGAGCGATGCGCTAGACGCTGGCGAGTTCCGTATCGGAGTCGCGTAGGTCGAGCGAGGTGGTGGCGGTTCCGGCCTCGACTGCACGGGCGGCCCGACGGTCGGCGCGTTCCGCCATCCGACCGGCCGCCTTTTCCAGCCGACCCAAAAGTTTCACGGTACGGGCCCGCGCCAGTTCGGCCTCGTCGTTCAGCCCTTCGATCGACTCCAGCCCCCAGTGGCGAAGGACGACCGGGGCAAGAATCTGCGAGTAGTGGATGGGCAGGTTGTAGATGCCGGCCGTGGCGATCGCCCGGGAATGCTCGGCAAATCCGGCGATTCCGGTACCCGGCATCTCGAAATCGGAGATCTGGCGGTCGATGGCGCAGACGACCGACGACGGATCGACGGCGATGGCCGCCGTAGTGAGGTCCCGGTAGAAGAGGTAGTGGAAGTTTTCGTCGGCCGCGACCCGAGCCATCACGTCATAGCCCGCTCGGGCGGCGGGATGCCCGCTCGCTTCCATCTCCGTCTGCAGCAACTTGCCGGTGTTGCGATGCGAGATACGAGTCGCCAGTTCCTGCAGGGCCACGTAGACGAATCCGTCGCAGGCCGTTTCGGGCTGAGGAACTTCGCCGCCGCTCATCTGGCCCATACGGGCGTCTTCGAGCGCCCACGGATCAATGGCCCGGGTCACGACGAGAAAGTCGCGAATGGCAATGGAGTGACGCGCTTCTTCGGCCGTCCAACGATGCGACCAGGTTCGCCAGATGTCGTTGCGGCCGAACATCCGGTTGATGGTCTCAAAGTAATAGGGCAGGTTGTCTTCCGTCAGAAGGTTCACGAATAAGGCGCTACGAACCGAATCCGGGAGTGACACGTCGTCGGGGGACCATGCCTCGTCGGCCACGAAGTCCCGGCCGAGCGACCACGGGACAATTTCGTGGGAGTACCAGGGCTTTGACGTGGCGATATGGCGTTCCAGCAACGACTCGGCGACGGGCACAAGTTCGGAGAGCAGCGCCCGGTCTTCGGGACGGACGTCAGTATGGGTCGAAGCCATGGATCCAGCCTACCTACTAGTAGGTAGGCTGTGGTTCATCCCCACGACGTGGGCCAGCTGGCTCGCTTGGGCCAGCAAACCCACCAAAAATCGAAGCCAGCTGGCCCGAGCCGGTGACGGAGGAACTCGGACCGGCAAGACTGAGGAGATGGCTCGCACCGCTGCGTTTTTCGACCTTGATCGCACGCTGCTGGCGGGAGCGAGCGGTCCGGCGTTTGCCGAGGCCTTCGCCAGCCTCGGCGTTTCCACGCCCCATCTGCCGGGCCAGGAGCTTCTGTTTCGCTTCTTCGACCTGGTGGGCGAGTCGTACCTCGTCATGCAACTGGCCAAGCGGGCGTCGTCGAGGGTCAAGGGGCTACGGCGCTCCGACGTCGCCGGAGCCGCTGAGCACGCCGCCGAAGTGCTGCTTCCCAAAGTTCAGCCCTACGTGGCGTCGCTGCTTCGGTCTCATCGTGACAACGGTGACCTGCTGGTGCTCGCCACGACCTCGCCGTATGACCTCGTGTCACCGCTGGCTCGGCGCCTCGGCTTCGACGCCGTGGTAGCCACCCGCTACGCCGAACTGGAGGGGATCTACACCGGTGAGCTCGACGGCGGGTTTGTCTGGGGTCCCGGGAAGCTCAAGGCGGTGTCGGCGTGGGCCAAGGATCACGACGTGGACCTCAGCGCCTCGGCGGCCTATTCCGATTCAGTGTTCGACGCGCCTCTGCTGAGCGCCGTAGGCCGGCCGACGGCGGTGAATCCCGACGTTCGGCTCCGAGCCCTCGCTGCTGTTCGGCGCTGGCCCATCCGCTCGCTCGATACCCCCGTCGGCGTGCCGTCGGTGATCGGGATCGAGCCGTATGACATCCTCCGTCAGTTGACCCGCCCGGAGTTCTTTCCCGGCGTGAAGTTCCGATTCGAGGGCACCGAGAACATTCCGAGGTCAGGACCCGCCATCCTCGCCGTGAACCATCGCAGCTACTTCGATCCGGTCGTGATCGGACTGGCCGTCGGGAAGGTCGGGCGAAACCCGCGGTTTCTCGGGAAGAAGGAAGTCTTCGACGCACCAATCGTCGGACAGATCGCTCGGGCCATGGGCGGCATCCGAGTCGATCGCGGGACCGGTTCTGACGCCCCGCTGCGAGCGGCGGCCGATGGCTTGGAAGCCGGTGAGATCATCGTGATCCTGCCCGAAGGGACCATTCCGCGAGGCGAAGCTTTTTTTGACCCGATCCTGCGAGGCCGGACCGGAGTTGCCCGACTGGCGGCCATGATGCCCGACGTGCCGATCATCCCGATTGGGCTCTGGGGCACGGAAAAGGTGTGGCCACGATCAGCCAAGGTGCCGAACCTTCTGCAGATTGCCGATCCCCCGGAAGTCTTCGTCACCGTGGGCCTGCCGGTTCCCGGTCTCCGTCGCACCGACGCCTCGACCACGGCCGACACCGAGGCCGTCATGGCGGCGATCATGGCGATCCTTCCGGCCGAGTCCCGCGTGGCCCGAGTCGTCAGCGCCGAGGACCTGGCCCGAACCACGCCCGACGGACGCGCCCCGTCCTCGTCGACGACAATCGCCGCCGGCAGTGATCGTCGTGCGTCGAAAGTGAAGAAGCCCGCCAAGGCGGCAAAACCGTCCAAAACCGTCGCCTCGCCCCCCAAGTCGTCCAAGTCATCCAAGTCGGACGCGGTCGCGCTAACCAAGCCAAAGCCGGCGCGGCCCGCACGCACGGCGCCGTCGCGGCGCGTGCCGGGGTCGCTCGCCGACCGCTAGTTGGTTGGATCGTTGGCGACGCGTTGTCTCGTTGGCGACGTCGTTTCGACGGCATCGTGTCGCCAACGATCCAACGGTTGCGCGGCTGACCGCTCCTTGGTGAAGCCCCTGACCATCGACGAGATGGCCAGGTCGTAGGCCCGGTCGGCGAGCTTTCGTTGGTCGACACAGGGCGGGGCGGCATCGGCGAGTTCGATGGACACCAACCCGTGGGCCATGCCCCACATCGCCATGGCAACGGCGTCGAGGTCGTCGGAATTGAGCTCGCCTCGATCGGAGGCCTCTCGCACTGCTTCCTGCAGTGCCGTGAACGCCGCCAGGGACACCACGATCGCGGCGTCGCTGGGCACGTGGTCGACGACGGCGTTCAGGAACATCACGCGGTAGTGCCTCGGGTGACGCAGCGCCCACCGTCGATAGGCAAGCGCCTGAGCCTGCAGCCGGCCGAGGGGCAATTCGAGCGGTTTCGCCCGACGCAAAGCCGCGGCGAACGATCCGAACCCCTGCGTCCAGATGGCGTCGACGAGTCCGTCCTTGCCGCCGAACCACGTGTAGACGCCGATGGTCGAGCACCCAGCCTCGGTGGCGACTCGACGGACGGTGAGGGCGCCATGACCTTCGTCGGCCAACAGCCGGAGCGCCGCCTCAAGGATGTTGGCCTTGGTGTCATCGTCGGCACCGGCCGGTCGGGCAATACGCGAAACACTTGACACGGGACAAAGCGTATAGCAGTGTTATATCTGTAACAACGTTATGCACGACCCATCACCGAGGAGTTCCCGTGAACGTCTACCTGTCCGAAAACTTCGCCCCTGTCGCCGATGAGGTCACGGCGTTCGACCTTCCGGTCGTCGGTCAACTTCCGAAGTCGCTCAATGGTCGATATCTCCGCAACGGACCGAATCCGTTCGGCGACGTCGACGCCTCCACCCATCACTGGTTCCTCGGTGACGGCATGGTGCACGGCATCCGTCTGCGTGACGGAAAGGCCGAGTGGTACCGCAATAGGTTCGTCGGCTCCGACCGCGTCGCGGCGAAGTTTGGCCGTCCGATCGATGGACCGAACTGGAGTGGCGGCGACAGCGGAGCCAACACCAACGTCGGGGGTTTCGCGCGAACGACCTGGGCCATGGTCGAGGCCGGCGGCGCTCCCGTGGAACTGACCTACGACCTTGAGACGGTGGCTCGAAACGACTTCTTCGGCACCCTTCCCGGTCCCTTCACCGCTCACCCCAAGTACGACCCCAAGAGTGGTGAACTCCACGCCATGGCGTACGGCGCTGGCAAGTGGTTCGACCACACGCAGTACATCGTGGTCGGCACCGACGGTCGCGTTCGTCGCACCGTCGACGTCCCCATGGGCATGAGCATGCTCCACGACATGGCCCTCACCGAGCGCTACGCAATCGTGTTCGACTTCCCGGCCATCGTCGACCTCAACCGCGCCTTCGCCGGGGATCGATTCCCGATTTCCTGGACACCCGACTACGGCTCTCGCATCGGCCTGCTTCCCCGCGAGCGCGAGGCCACCGACATTGTGTGGATCGATGCGCCCATTTGCTACTCGTTCCATCCGCTCAACGCGTATGACCGCGCCGACGGGACGATCGTGCTTGATCTCTGCGTCTACGACAAGATCTTCGACCACGACCGACTCGGACCGTTCGGCGACTGTCTTCCCCGATTGGAGCGCTGGGAGATCTCTCCGACTTCTCGTAAGATTTCGGTCACGATCATTGACGAATCACCGCAGGAGTTCCCCCGCACCGCCAACTCGGTCGGCACGGTCGAGCATCGCTATGGCTACGTTGCCGGCGTCGGCCAGGACCGTCTGGGCGACACCATCAAGCACGACCTCAAGACGGGCGAACGCACGTCATGGAATTGGGGACCCGGTTGGGGCGCCGGCGAGCCCGTGTTCGTTCCACGAGGTGCCGACGAAGGCGGTGACGGGGCGGAGGACGACGGCTGGCTCGTGACCTTCACCCACGCCCAGGATGCCTCGGCGGCCAACTTCGTCGTGCTCGACGCCCAAGACGTGGCCCGAGGTCCCGTCGCCACCGTGACCATGCCCCAGCGCATCCCCTATGGCTTCCACGGCAA
>JANLQX010000492.1:0-2377 GCA_031368095.1 Actinomycetes bacterium
GTCGTGCCCATGACACCCCGAAAGGGTCACCGCCTCGGCAGTGATTCCTCGCATCAGAAGGCGATGCTCGGCAACCTGGTTGCCTCGCTCGTCGCAGCCGAATACGTCGTCACCACGGAGGCCAAGGCCAAGGCGCTGCGCCCGGTGGCAGAGCGCATGATCACCAAGGCCAAGAAGGGCGGCGTACATAACCAGCGCCAGGTCGTTGCGTTCATCCGTGACAAGGACATGACCGCGAAATTGTTTGCGGAGATCGGCCCCCGCTACACCGACCGCAACGGTGGTTACCTGCGCATCCTGAAGCTGGGTACCCGTCACGGCGACAATGCGCCCATGGCCCGTATCGAACTCGTCTGAGTCAGAACCGCTGAACGACCGGCATGCCCGGTTAGTGCACGTAAAGACCCGCAAGGGGCGCTTCGGCGCCCCTCGCTCGCGTCCGTAGGTGCATCCAAAAACGGCCGATGTCCGCCCGACCCACCCCCGGCGTCGATAGCATCGCCGTCCACCGCCATGAAGGAGCACGCCCTGCCATGAGCAATGGTCGCCAAGTACCGGAACATTCCCCAAGTCGTTCAGCCGGCGGCGCCGTGCTGCGCGGCGCGTTGCTCTTGCTCGTCGCGCTCGTCGTCGGCGTCGTGCTGCTGCAGAACGTCGACAACGGCCCGAAGGCGCCGCCCGGTGCTGACACGCGGGCCGTGTCGGACACAACGGCCGCCGGTGGGTCGGACACGACGGTCGCCGGTGGGACACCAATCGCCTCGACCACCACACTCGTGCAGCGGGCCCCGAACCTCGTCAAGGTCCTCATCGTGAACGGCTCTGGGAAGAACCGGGCTGCGGCGCGGGTCAAGTCCTTCCTGTCGACGAGCGGCTACGACTTCGTCGATCCTCGGGACGCAAAGGCGACGAACTACGCCGATCGAGTTTCGTACACACCCGGGTTCGAGACCGAGGCGGCGTTGATCGGCGGTTTGCTCGGGCTGGCTCCCGGAAGCATTGGGCCGCTGCCGTCGGAGCAGACCGTGAAAACCCCTCCGGACGTGCCCGCCTTCGACGTGCAGATCATGGTCGGCCAGGACCTGGCGACCAAATATGCCAACCAGTCGTTGACTGCAACAGCGACGACGATCGCGGCCACTACAACACTTCCCGCCTGACAGGGTTTCGCCTGCCTGCCCCCACGCGGCACGTCGTCGCCGCGTTCGACAAGTTCCGTCACACCGCCAAGGCAGCCGACTTGTGCGCCTCAGTCGGCGACGTCGCCTGGGAGGCGGGCTGGTCCTTCGACGCTGTCCCGTTGGGCGACGGTGGCGAGGGCACGCTCGAGGCCCTCGCTGCGCAGGGTGGCATTCTGCGTACGACCACAGTGTCCGGCCCCCTCGGCGATGCTGTTTCAGCCGCCTGGCTGCTGCGGGGCTCGACGGCGTTCATTGAAATGGCCCGTGCCTCGGGGCTCGAACTTGTGGGTGGGGCCGAAGGCAATGACGCGCTCGACGCCTCGACTTTCGGTACCGGCGAGTTGATGGTTGCCGCCCTCGGCACGGGTGCGAAGCGCCTTGTCGTTCTGCTCGGGGGCTCGGCCACAACGGACGGGGGCTTCGGTGCGCTCAGGGCCATGGAGCCGCTTCCGCGCTTCCGCGGGGCCGAGATCGTGGTCGCCTGTGACGTCGAGACCCGGTTCGTCGATGCCGCGGCTGTCTTCGCCCCACAGAAGGGTGCGTCCTCATTGCAGGTGAACCTGCTCACGCGGCGACTGCAACGCCTCGCCGACGTGTTCCGCGACGAACGCGGCATCGATGTGCGAGACGTTCCCGGATCCGGCGCCGCTGGCGGCCTGGCCGGAGGGCTCCTGTCGATCGGGGCGAGGCTCGTGTCCGGGTTCGCTCTTGTCGCCGAGGAGACCGGCTTGCACGAGAAACTGGGCCGAGCGAACCTTGTCGTGACGGGTGAGGGCTTCGTCGACCAGCAGTCGTTCAACGGCAAGGTCGTGGGCGGGGTGTGCGAGGCGGCCCTCGAGGCCGGCGTCGGCGTGCTGATCATCGGTGGCAACGTCGAACTCGGGCTCGATGTGCCCGAGCACCTGCGCCGAAGCGTGCGCGCGATCGTGTCGCTCGTGGACCGATTCGGCGAGGAAGCGGCCTGGGGCGAGCCCATCCAGTGCGTCCGCAGGATCGTGCACGACCACCTTGCCGGCTGCTGAAGCAGACTCCTCTGCCCGATTGGCACTCTCTACCGGAGATTGCCAGCGCAGTCCCGTGATGCGGTAGCCTTAGCACTCGCACCACTTGAGTGCTAGCCGGGGTTCCGATGGGACTCCACGGTCGCAGAGTCACAGCACGCAACGAATCCCCGCAACGAATCCCCGAAGTACCCA
>JANLQX010000007.1:0-10932 GCA_031368095.1 Actinomycetes bacterium
CGCTCTGGTCCTGCAGTTCGGCGAGCAACTGCACGACGGGTTCGAACTCGTTGCGAGGCGCGTCGTTGATCGCGATCCCGACGAGGGGCCGATGTTCATCGTCGAGGAGAAGCAGGGCAATTCCGCGCGACATGGGACGGAGGATCGGCAGGATCTCGGCCGCCGCGTCGTGGGGCGTGTCGATTGCCGTGAAGGAGGTCGGCGTGGTGTGGTGAGCCATGAGTTGGCTCCTTCCCGGTTGGGCGCGCCAGGCTCACCGGGGTGAGGTGACCTTGGCGACGTTTTCACCGGGGAAGTGACCGGCTCAGTGTGCCGGAGGGGGTATGACAGATTTCAGCTGATCGCCGCCAGGGCCAGGATCTTCTCGTCGATGCCGGTCCGGCGTCGGAGTTCTTGTTCCATTTCTGCTCGAAGCCCGTCGGCGTCGGTGAAAAGATCCCACGCAGTGCCCTCGGCCCGTTCGGTCGGCTCCGAGGTAATCATGCGCGCATAGCGAAATCGGTCGCGCGGCGACGGATGCGAATCGAACATCGTGGTCGGTCGGTCAAGTTCGGCTTGCGCCTTGGCTTCGAGGCCGGCAAGGTCAGCATCGCTGAGCTGCGACTCGTCGTAGAACGACGCAGCGCGGCCCAGTGTCCGTCCATCGTGTACGGCCCGGTCGGCGAGGTGGGAGAAGACCACGCCGTTGCAGACGACCTGGGTCAGGCCTTCCTCGAAGGCGTCGGCGCCGAACGCTCGCACGGCAACGCGGTCGGCCATGACCTCTTGAAAACGAACCGCCGCGTTCGTCACGCGGTGATGGATCTTCCAGTGGATGTTCAGGAGGCGAGACACGACGACGGCGTAGAGGCCGTTGGGGAGCGACGAGCACAGATGACGCATGTGGTTGCTCACCCGCGTGGCGGACCAGCCAGACCGAGTGTCGCCGCCTTTGAGGTGACCGAGCTCGTGGGCGAGAGCGGCAAGAAACCCCTGCTGCTCAAGATCCTGAAGGGCGGCGGCGCCAATCGTAAGTACACGAACGGGTCCGGATTTCTCAAATCGCTCGTGTACCGAAACCGATGCCTGTGGAACCATGCGGACCTCATCGGGAGGTGACGTGCCCACGATCACGCTGACTCGGTTGTGCGCGGCAAACAGTGCCGGCGCCCGGCAAGCATCAGAAGTACAAACCCACAGCCGACGACGAGACCCAGGACGACGATGACCGGGAGCATGAGCGCATAGAGCACGCCGGCCATCCGAACGATCACTCGGTATGCGAGTCGGTTTTTGCTCTCCTCGGTGAAGTCGTCGCCGATGGGCTGTTCGAGCCAGGCGAGCGTTCGCTTCGTCTGGAATTGCCCGATGGCGAGCAATAGGGCGACAAGGAGCACGACCACGCCAATGGCGAGCCCCAACCCGGTGGCAAACGGAACAATAGGTGACGTTGGTTTCGGTTTCCGAAACAGACCGTGCGTCGCCAAGGTGGCGTCAGTTGCGCCGAGAGAGAACGCGCGGTCAATCGTTGCGCTGGCCTCAACCCGCTGTCCGGCGGCGATCTGAGCTCGGGCCAGTTCCGTGAGTCGATCGACATCGTTCGGAGCGCGCTGCACAAATGACTGCATCAAGGCAAGCATGCTTCCGTACTCGCGGAGCCATTCGTCGATCCCCGCGCCGACGACGTCGTACTGGTCTCGAAGTTCGGCGTCGTCCAGTGCTGCCAACAATGGCTGCGCTTCGATCATGTTCGTTCGAGCGGTCTGCAATAGTGCTTGCTGCTGGGCAGTGAGCTTTTCGAGCGAGGGTCGGCCGATCCCGGTGGCGTCGGCGAGGCTGAGCGCAACTGTGCCGTAGGTGACGAGATTCAACGCCGATCGGTCGCGCTGGACGGCATTCTCGACGAGACCGCGAGCATCCTCGTAGCGACCCTGACCGAGACGAACCCACGCCAGTCGCCGAAGTACGTCGGGTTGCTGGCCGCTCAGTTCTGCGGCCTGGGCAAATCGGTCGGCGGCCCCGGTGAGGTTGCCGTCGTCCATGAGGCGAGTGCCGTCAATGAAAGGGGTGACAGCCTCAGGAGAAGCGGCGTTCACCCGATCGAGAACCGGCTATTCCTCCGCCGCAGCACGCGGCGGTGCGGTTGTCGTTGGCGCGGTCACTACGGTCACCGTGGTGGTCGCCGACTGCGCCGTTGCCGACCCGGACGAGCAGGCCAACAACACAACGGCCAGGCCGAACACGCAGCGACGTGATTTCGGGCAACGAGGTGAAGCGGGCGGGATCGCAATGTCTATTGATCGGCGTAGCTGCCCGGCACATTGATGCGTCGAACGGCCTAGTTCAGTGAACCCGTGAGGTCGTCCGGCCTAGCGCATGACCGTGGCGTGCACGTGATCGCCGATGGCGCCGACGATCGTGTCCCACAGTGGTTCAGGCAAATCATGGCCCATGTCGTCAACGAGAACGAGCTTCGCACCGGGGATGAGGTCGGCAGTGCGCTCACCTCCCGACGGCGTGATGAGCTGGTCGTCGAGGCCGTGGATCACGAGCGTCGGAGTTTGCAATGCGCGCAGGGCATCGGCGCGAGAGCCCGACGCCACGACCGCGGCGAGTTGGCGTGACGCACCCTGCGGATAGAAGGACCGGTCGAAGCTCTTGGTTGCCCGGGCCCGATTGTTCTCGTCTGACGCGTAACGCTTTGACTGCCACACCTTCCAGCGTGACGAGGCGTCGATGTAGCCGTCGCGATCCGTCGGCCCGGGCGTCAGCAGTGCCGTCATCGCCTGGGGGGTGCCCATGCCGAACTCGATCTCACCGGTCGATGACATGATGGAGATAAGCGTACGTACCTTTGTCGGATGTTCGATGGCGATCGTCTGTGCCACCATGCCGCCGAGCGACGCGCCCACGATGTCGGCCGACTCGATACCCAACGCATCGAGCAGACCAACGGCGTCGGCGGCCATGTCGGACAGTGTGTACGGCGCGATCGCTGCCGCGGCGGGGGCGTCGTTGGCGAACATGGCGGCGACGATGGCGCCCATGTCGACCATGGCACCGTCGAGCTTGGTGGAGAGCCCGCAGTCGCGATTGTCGAAGCGGATCACCTGACGGCCGAAGCTGGCGAGCCGTTGTACGAATCCCTCGGGCCAGTCGATCATCTGCGCCGTGAAGCCCATGATCAGCAGGAGCGGAGGCGCGCCAGCGTCGCCGGTGACGTCGAATTCGATGGTGATCCCAGAAGGCAGCAGGGCGGAAGGCATGGGTTCCAAGGTTACCGAGTCAAGGAAGCGGAACTTCTGCTGCCAGTGGACAACTGAACGCGCGCTCAGTTATTTTGTTGCCGCCCGTGGCCGCGGGTCGTAGTTGTCCACCATCTACCAAAGCGGAGCCGCGTGTCTTCTCGTTTGTTGAGGATGTCCCGTTGTCTGTTGAAGTGCGGGTGGTGATCCCGGTGTTTCAGGCTGCGGTGTGCGCGTACTCGGGTGGTGTGACAGTTTCGGTTTGATGGTTGATATGTGCACGGATCTTCTGGACATCTCTTCGAGTCCCTCCCGGAGCGATCCGGCGGCGTCGGGGTAGGCGAGTTCGAGTTCTTTGGCGAGTTCGCCATGCGAAGCCCGGCCTTCGGATCGGGATCGGCGAACACGCCAGCGAGGCGCCGGTCCATCGTGGCACGCTGCTCCTTCGGCAGATAGTCGGTCACGTTGCGTCGCTTGTGGAGCGTGCAACGTTGCACGACGGCGTGGCCTCCAAAGACTGAGTTCACGGCCTTCCTCAAGGCTTTGGAACCGTCGAGGACGACGAGTAGTCCATCTTCGAAACGAAGACCACGGGCGACAAGATCAGCGAGTCGCCGTTTCACGACGGTCGAGTTTTCGGTGTCGCCGTGGGTCAGTCCAACCGGGATCTTCGTCCCGTCGGCGGTGATGATCATGGCGACCACGAGCACGTCGTCGGCGAAGTGGACACCATCGATCATCAACACCGCCACATCGAGTTGCGATAGGTCACGCGACAGCAGTTCGGCCATCGCCGCCTCCGTCGCGGCGATGAACCGGCGTGACACCGCCGATTTCGACACCGACCGGGCTTTCAGCGTCTCGCCGACCGGTTCGGCGACGAGCACGTGGCGGCGGGTGGCGACCCCGGCGAGCATCCGCTCCACGATGACTTGCTGCAACAAGTCGTCGTCGGCGAACACGTCCCAGGTGTCCGAACCGATCTCACCGCCACCATCGACGAGACGGCCACGGGGCCGCTCGACGGTGATCTTGCGGCCACAGCACGACCTGGCCGGTCGTCGTGCCGTGCCAGTTCCCGGTGCGGTCCGGGTTCTTCACGTGTTTCGGGCCGATCTTCGATGCCAGTTCTTCGTCGAGGAGTGTGCGGAACACGGCCAGCCCGGCGGCGGTCGTGAACGCCAACAGGCCCTCGCGCATCGTTTCCGCGATCGATGCCAACGCGACTGTTATCCCCGACGGCATGCCCGGCATAAGACCGGTGACATCAGGACGGACGACACGAACGACAGGTACCTTCTCTTCATGGTGATTCCCTTCTCTGGGTTGAGTGTCTTGGAGGACCCTCGAACCCTGCCAGACGGCAGAGCCGAGGAGGGATCACCACCGAACTACTTCAACAAGACCCGGGGCATGCGCCGAAATCGGCGTGGTCGGTTTGCGGGCCGAGCGTGGTCGGTTTGCAGGTTGAGCGTGGTCGGTTTGCCGGGGTGCCCGCCCGTTAGCCGGTGATCTCGGCCAGGAAGGCTTCGACGTCGCCTCGGTGGCGGGTGCGGCGCATCGGGGGGAGGGCTTGTAGCAACTCGTAGCGATACGACTTCGCCGTGTTGAGGCGTGGATCCAACACTGCGACCACGCCGCGATCCGTCGACGAGCGGATCAACCGGCCGCATCCCTGGGCCAGCAGCATTGCCGCTCGAGGCAGGTCGAGGAGACGAAAGGCGGCGTCGCCCAACTTCTCGCGCCGGGCCACCAGCAGCGGCTCGTCGGGCCGGGCGAAGGGAAGCTTGTCGATGACCACCATCGACAGGGCTCGGCCGGGCACGTCGATGCCCTGCCAGAAGCCCATGGTGGCGAACAGGCACGACGTTTCGTCCTCGGAGAACACCTTCGTGAGCATCGGTTTGGGTAACTCGGATTGGGTGAGGATGCGAAACGGCAACGACCTAGTGCTCATTGCTTCGGCCGCCGCTCGCATCGCGCGCCAGCTCGTAAACAACGCGAGCGTGCGCCCTCCGGCGGCGGTGAGTAGACGAGCCAATTCGTCGTGCATGGCCGGTTCGTAGCGCTCGGTCCGTGGGTCGGGGAGCGACGTGGCGCAATACAGCAGCGCCTGGTTCGGATAGTCGAACGGACTGCCAACATCGAGGTTGTCGGTCTTGTCCTTGGTCAGTCCGAGGCGGGCGTCGAGGTTGGCCGGAATCGTGGCGCTGGTGAGGATGGCGATCCGCTCGCTGAACACGGTGGCCGCCAATGACGGCGCTACTTCGATCGGGGCGATGCGCAATACCGGGCCACGCGTCGGCGTGGAGGCTTCGACCCACGCCACTCGTTCGCCGAGGAATGCACCGGAAGGCGCAGCGTCCTCGGAAGGAGGCGATGAAGCCAGAGCTGGCGCCGTGCGCACGGCGCCCATTTCGCTGGCCATCGTGAGTTCGTCGAGCAGGCCACTCGCCGCCTGAATGGCGCGCTGCTTGCGGGCACCGACACCCCCTGCATCGGTGTCCGGTACATTACGAAGCGCGCTTAGTGTTCGGTTGACGCGCTCCATCGCCGCCACAAGTACATCGCGAACATGGGGCTCGGCGGCGGGCCCCTTGATGAGGCGCTTGCCGGCGAACGGTTCCAGCGCGTCGTCGAGGCGGGTCCCGATATCGACGAGATTCACGAGCGCATCGAAGTCGGAGATGACCTGCCGGGTGCGGCCGGCGAGGAACGAGAATCGGCCCGACGAAATCTCGCTGCCGAGTCCGTCGGCGATGATGTCCTCGACCTCGTGCGCCTCGTCGAAGATCACGATGTCGTGATCGGGCAGCACGTAGCCGCCGGTCCGCACATGCTGGGCGTAGAGGTGCGTGTTGACGATGACCACGTCGGCCGTCGACGCCCGCTGACGCGCCTTCTCGGCAAAACACGCTTCGCCGATCGGACACTTTGACGCGCCTGGACACTCGCCAGCACTCACGCTTACCGCCGACCACGCGGCCACGCTCGGTTCCTTCGATAACTCGGCGCGGTCGCCGGTTGTCGTGGTCGCCGACCACGTGGCCAACTCCGTGACCTCGGTGAGGATGCTCTCTCGCGTTCGACGCGCTCCGGTCGACGCTTCGTCGAACACCGACAGCTCACCCTGCTTGCTGGCCGCTAACATCTCGGCGCCCTTCTGCAAACAGAAGTAGTTGCTCCGTCCTTTGAGCAGCGCGAAGTCGAACGGGATGCCGAGCGTCTTGGTCAGAAACGGAAGGTCTTTGGCGGCGAGCTGATCCTGCAGAGCAATCGTCGCCGTCGACACCACAACGCGCGAGCCCGACAGCAGCGCCGGCACGAGGTAGCCGAGCGACTTGCCGGTGCCCGTTCCGGCCTGCACGACGAGATGGCGCTTCTTGCGAATGGCCGACGCGACGGCCTCCGCCATCTCGGCCTGCCCCGTACGAACTTCGCCGCCTCCGGGAAGTTGCGCGGTCACGCGGGCGAGCGCGTCGGTCACGTCGCTCACGGCGTGACCCGCCGGCCGACGATGACCACATCGCGATCGATTCCGTCGAGCACGCAGACGCGCGGCAACGTGCCCCACGTCTCGAAACCGAAGAGCGCAAACAGCTTGAGGCTGCGTTCGTTGTGGCCGAAGATCAGCCCCATCAACGTCGTGATACCAAGCGACGGAGCGCGGTCGACCGCCATCGACAGCAACAAACGACCTAACTGCTGGCGGTGCACTGCTGGGTCGAGATAGATGCTGACTTCGGCCGTGGCGCCGTAGGCCGCTCGCGGATGAAAGTCACTGAAGCTCAGCCACCCCACGATTCCTCCGTCGACTTCGGCCACCCAGATGGGACGTCGAGCTTCGTTATGGGCGGCGAACCAACCGGCCCGATCGGCCACCGACACCGGCTCCAGGTCAGCCGTCGCCAGGCGGCCCGGAATCGACGTGTTGTAGATCCGGACGATGTCGCCCAGATCGGTGGCAGCGGCGGGGCGGACAAGCACCGCAGCAGTCAGGTCGGGTTCCATGGGGCCGCTCATTCTGGTCGAGCCGAAGCCCCGAGCCAGGAACTCCGCCCGCCATACGGCCTCGAACGGCGAACTGCGGCGGTTACGGTGGCAGTCGTGAGGCGCACTCGTGGTCCCCAGAACCCCATCGCCGCTCCGGAGGCGGAGCTCCCCGTCGGGATCGACCCTGAGCGGCTTCCCGTGCATATCGCCGCGATCATGGATGGCAACGGCCGCTGGGCCAACCGGCGTGGCCTTCCCCGCACCGACGGTCACGGCGCCGGTGAAGAGGCCCTGTTTGACGCCGTCAATGGCGCGCTGACCCTCGGCGCCAAGTGGTTCACGGTGTATGCGTTCTCCACCGAGAACTGGCGCCGTCCGGTCGACGAAGTCCGCTACCTCATGAACTTCAACGAGTCGATCCTCGTGCGCCGACGCGACGAGCTGAACGACCTCGGGGTCCGCGTTCGGTTCATCGGCCGTCGCAACTGGCGGGTGCCGAAGCGACTCATCCGCCAGATCGAAGAGGCTGAAGCGCTCACCTTCAACAACCGCCGTATGACGCTCTCCTTCGCCTTCAACTACGGCGGACGAGCCGAGCTCATCGACGGCATCGCGCGAATGATCGACGATGGCGTGCGGGGGAGCGACGTCGACGAGAAGCTCATCTCGAAGTATCTCTACGCGCCCGACATGCCCGATCCGGAGCTCATGATCCGTACGTCGGGAGAGTTCCGTACCTCGAACTTCCTTCTGTGGCAGCTGGCTTACTCGGAGCTCGTGTTCACCGACGTTCTCTGGCCGGACTTCCGTCGCGAAGACATGTACGACGCAGTACGGGAGTACCAGGGCCGGGCTCGTCGCTTCGGTGGCATCGAGCCGGTGTAGGCCGTGAGCCTCTACCGATGTAGCGGTATTGTTCTGCGCACTTATAAACTTGGTGAGTCTGATCGTATCATAAGTATGCTTACGGATACTCAGGGCAAGGTTCGCGGTGTGGCCAAGGGCGTGCGCAAGACAAAGAGCCGCATTGGCGCCCGCCTGGAGCCACTCACGCACGTGGCCGTGCTCATGTACGCCGGGCGAGGCGATCTCGACATTGTGAGCCAGGCCGACACGATCGAGGCCTTCCGTCCGATCCGTGAAGATCTCGATCGGCTGACGAAAGCGACCGCGTTGTTGGAAGCCGTCGACCATGTGGCAGTGGAAGGGCAGCACGACGAGCGTCTGTTCAAGATGCTCCTCGGTGGACTGCGCTCGTTGAGCGAGACGGACTCGCCGCTCCTCGTCGGCGCGTTCTACTGGAAGCTGCTCTCCCACGAGGGTTACGAACCATCGCTCGACTCCTGCGTGCGTTGCGGGGCCACCGACCTGCTGGTCGGATTCGATGCCGCCGCCGGGGGAGTCACGTGTCGCGGTTGTTCGCTCGGAGCGCGCGTCACCCCGGCTGCGCTCGATCTGCTCAAGCGAGTCCTCGGTGGCCAGCTCAGCGCGGCATTGCGCGAGCCCGACTCGGCGGTGGTGCACGAGGTGGAACGGCTCGGGACCACGGCGTTGGAGCACACGTTGGAGCGTCGTCTCAAAGCCGGGCATTTGTTGGACCATGCCTGATCCCTCCCTCGACGCCCAGCGCGCCGCTCTCCGGCGCATCAAGGCGGTTGCGCTGTCGATGCTCGTCGTGGCGGCCGTTGTCTTCATTCTTGCGAGATCGTTTGAAGACGGTCGCGCGTGGGTGGGCTACGTGCGGGCCTTCGCCGAAGCGGCCATGGTCGGTGGCCTGGCGGACTGGTTCGCCGTCACCGCGTTGTTCCGGCATCCGTTGCGACTGCCGATTCCACACACCGCGATCATTGCCAAACGCAAGGACGAGATCGGTCGCGGTCTCGGTGAGTTCGTGCGCACGAACTTTCTCGTGCCGTCGGTGTTGGAAGAACGCGTGCGCGCCTTTCGTCCCGCGGAACGACTGGCGACGTGGGCGGCCGAACCGACGTCGGCTGATCGCGTCGGCGAGTTGGCGGCCCGGGCGGTGCGCGCCGGTGGACGGGCGTTACGTGACGACGATGTTCAGGACCTGCTTGTCGCCCAGGTGCGAGCCAGGTTGGCCAAGGTGGAGGCGGCTCCGGTGCTCGGTCGCGCTCTCACCGTGGCGCTCGCCGATGGCCGCCAGGAGGTCCTCCTCGACGCGACCGTCGACCGCTTGGCCGACATGCTCGGCGTGCAGCTCCCGGCATTGCGAACCCAGTTCGAGCAGGAGTCGCCGTGGTGGGTCCCCGAGTCGATCGACAACCGCGTTTTTGCTCGCATCGTTGACGGCGTGGAACGACTCCTGGCCGACGTCCGTCATGACCGTGGGCATCCCGTCCGTCGGTCGATCGAGCACGGCATCACCAAGCTGCTCGCCGATATGCAGACCGATCCGGCGATGATTGCGAAGGGAGAGGTGTGGAAGGCCGAACTCCTCGACCGTCCTGAAGTGGCGGCATGGGTCGGTGGCGCCTGGCGCGACGCGCGCGCCGCCGTCGAGGCCGACCTCGCCGATCGGGAGAGCGATCTGCGAGTGCGGCTCGACGACGCCATCCGTCGTGCCGGCGCACGTCTGGCGACGGACGCCACGCTCGCCGGGAAGGTCGACGACGCCGTGGTGAGGGCTGTGTTGAGCGTGGCCGAGTCGTCCGGCCCGGAGGTGGCGACGCTGATCGAGACGACGGTGAACGGCTGGGACACCGACGAGACCGTCGACCGCATTGAGACCCAGATCGGCCGAGACCTCCAGTTCGTCCGCATGAACGGCACCATCGTCGGTGGCCTGATTGGCGTGGCGCTCCACGTGGTGTCGCAGTGGTTCTGAGGTCGTATTCGTAGCTTTTGTGTCGCCGGCGAGACACGACGTACGAGAACCGCGACAGGATCCGACTTTCGGATTGTACGATTGTGGGATGACTCGGATGACGCTTCGTGCCAAGGGCCAACTGACGCTGCCGGAGGCCATCCGGAGTGCCGCGCGTCTCGAGGAAGGGGACCTTCTCGATGTCGTCGTCACGGAGGATGGCATCCTGCTTCGTCCGCAAAAAATGATCGACGCAACCCAGGCCTGGTTCTGGACCGCCACATGGCAGGAGGGCGAGCGTGTCGCCGACGCCGACGCCGCGGCGGGACGGGTAGAAACGTTCGAGTCGGGCGCCGCGTTTCTCGACGGACTGGCAACGCTTGCCAAGAAGTCGGCGCCGCGTCGGAAACGTTGACGGGTCGTGCCGACGTACGCATGGCTGGCGCGATTTCGGGCCGACTTTGAGGCGATGACCTCGGAACAACAGATGGCGTTCCTCGCCGCCGTCGCCGAGTTTGTCGAAGACCTTGATTCCGATCGTCGAGCCATCCGCAAGGGACTCAGAGTGAAGGGTGTTCAAGGGGCTTCGGGCGTCTACGAGATGACGTTCGCACCCGACGGTCGAGCGACGTTCTCGTACGGCGATGAGGTCCGACCGGGCGAAGCGCACATCGTGTGGCGTCGGGTCGGGACGCACGACATCTTCAAGCGACCCTGAACCCGGAGGAACGATGGTGTTGAAGACGACTTCTCGTTATCGGGTCATCCGAACGCGGCGAGCATTTCTGTTTCTGCTCTCGGTATCGCTTCTCGTCGCACTTTGCGTCAGCACGTCGAACGCGCAGACGGCAGTAGGACGGGCTGGCAAGTGGTCGACGATAGAAACCTCGG
>JANLQX010000041.1:0-2992 GCA_031368095.1 Actinomycetes bacterium
TATTCGGCGTTGGCTCGGGGGATGCCGGCGCCGCCTTTGTCGCCGACGAACTTTGCTGAGATTCTCGAGCAGATCTGGTGGCGGCTGGACTGCGCGCTTGATCTCGACACGTTGGCGTGGTCGGCGCGGCTTGGGGCATTGGAGGCGCTTGAATCGGGGACGACGTGCATCATCGATCATCATGAAGGGCCGAACGCGATCGAGGGTTCGCTCGACGTGATCGCCGCTGCGTGCGCCGAGGTCGGGGTGCGGGTCAACACGACCTACGGCGTGACTGATCGTCATGATTCGCCGGATTCATCGGCGCGCATCGCGATTAACCCGCAGCCTTCGGCATCGGGACCCCGGCCGTCTCGGATGACCGACGGCTCCCGTCGGGGTCTTGCCGAGTGCGAGCGTTTCATCCGGTCTGGCGGCCGAGGCATGGTTGGGGTGCATGCGGCGTTCACGTGTTCCGACGAGACGCTGGAGGCGGCCGCTGGTCTTGCTGCCGACCTCGGGGTGGGCGTGCATGTCCATGTCGCCGAGGGACCGGGCGATGCCGACGCCGGGTCTCGTCTTGATCATCTGTGCACAGACGATTGGCTCACGGTGCATTGTGTGCACCTCGACCGCGCGCTGCGCGGAACGATTGCCCACAACCCGCGCTCAAACATGAACAATGCCGTTGGCTATGCGAACCCGGCCCGGCGCGCCAACCGGGTGGTGCTCGGAACCGATGGCATCGGGGCCGACATGCTCGACGAATTCCGCGTGGCCTACGCCCGCCACCGCGAGAGCGACGTGACCGCCACGCCCGACACGGCGTGGTCGTGGGTGACGAACTCATGGGAGTTGTTCCCCGAAGCCCTCACCGACGAGGTCACCTGGAACTATCCGACCATGGAGCCGTGGCATCTCGCCTTTTCGCCCGGAGTGCGTCCGACCCAGGTCGTGATCGACGGACGCATTGTCCTCTACGACGGTGCCGTCACCACCGTCGACGCTGCCGAGATCCGAGCCAAGGCTGCCGAAGCCGCCCAACGACTCTTCGCCCAGCTGTAGCGTGATGACGTGATGCTATCCTCATCACTGATGCGAACGACCCTTGATCTCGATGAAGACGTGCTCACTCTCGTGAAGCAGGTCGCCGCCGCGACGGGTACGTCAGCCGGCGCGGCCGCTTCCGTCCTCATCAGGCGTGGCCAGGCCGTGTCGCGGCCGTTGGTCGAGCGCGATGGACTGCTGCTGTTTCCGCCCTCGAATTCCGGCGCGATCGTGACCAGCGAGCTGGTCAAGCGCCTGATGGACGAGTTGCCGTGACCGGCAGAACGCGACCTCATCTCCTCGACGTCAACGTGGTCCTGGCCCTCATAGATTCGATGCACGAGCACCACGAAGCGGCTTGGCGATGGTTTCAATCGACCGGTCGCTCATCGTTCGCGACCTGCCCGATCGTCGAGAACGGCGTTCTTCGAATTGCCTCGAGCGCGGCGTACCCCAATCGCCCGGGTGACATCGACGTTGTCCGATCTGCTCTCGACACCGTTGCCACCGAGCCAGGATTCCAGTTTTGGCCGGACTCGGTGAGCTTGCGGGGAATGCTGATCGCCGACTCCGGGGCACGGCCCAACGAGATCACCGACCTCTACCTGGTCGCGCTCGCAGCGTCGAACGGCGGGAGTCTCGCCACATTCGACACCAAGATTCGTGCCGATCTTGTTGCTGGCGCGACCGCGGTCGAAGTACTTCGTCCTTAACTGCATCCAACGACCATCCGCTCACTGAAGGAATCCCATGGCACAACAAGTCGCCCTCTATCTCCAGGACGCCCACACCATTCGGGAGGGTATGGACATTGTTCGGTACGCCGAAGAGAAGGGCTTTCATGCGGTGTGGCAGGCCGAGAGTCGTCTTGTTCGTGATGCTATTCCGCCCATGGCGGCGTTTGCGGCAGTGACCGACCGCATCAAGGTTGGCTCGGGCGTCGCCGACTGCTGGAGCAGAAACCCAGCGCGCTTAGCAGCCACGTTCTCCACGCTCGACGATCTTGCGCCCGGCCGCATCATCCTCGGGCTCGGCGCGTGGTGGGATCCGTTGGCGGCCAAGGTCGGTATCGAACGCGCCCGTCCGCTCACGGTGATGAAGGAAGTTGTCACGGTATGCCGAGCGCTGCTCAACAACGAGACCGTCACGTTCAACGGTCATTACGTGAAGGTCGACGGCATCGAGCTCGATTACGTCTATCAGGACCGTCGCCCGAAAGAGGTGCCCATCTATATCGGGGCGACCGGTATGCAGATGATGGAACTCACCGGGGAAATCGCCGACGGCGTCGTGCTCAATTATCTGGTGTCACCGGACTACAACGCCAGGGCGATGGAAGCATTGGAGAAGGGAGCCGCCAAGGTCGGTCGCCGCGCGATGGATCTGGATCGGCCGCAACTCGTCGTGTGCTCCGTCCACGAAGACCGCAAGACGGCGCTCGACATGGCCCGCATGATGGTCACGCAATACCTCGGCCAGCAGCCCCACATCATGAAGGCGTCTGGCGTGCCCCAGTCACTCCTCGACAAGGTCGGCGAAGTGCTCACCTGGCCGGCCACCCACGAACAGGTCGAAGCGGCATCGAAGCTGGTCCCCGACGAGATCGTCCAGATGCTCACCGCCTCGGGCACGCCGGCCGAGGCCCGCGCCAAGGTCGCCGAGTACATCAAGAACGGCGCCACCTGCCCCATCCTTTACCCCCTCGGTGACGTGAAGGCCATGATCGACGCCTTCACCAACTGGGACTTGTAGCTCACCCGTCACCGCCGCGGCCGCTTTCCCCGCCAAGTGTGGAATGTGAGGCGGTCTGTGGAATGTGAGCCGCATACCTTTTGGTCCACACTTCGCCCCACATTCCACACTTGGGCGGGCGGGGCGGGGTTTCGCTGAGTCGGGACGCGTTTCGGGCCCGCTCCGGACGCGGAACGCGGGCCCGAAAACTGGGTGGGGACTGGTGTCCCCTGCT
>JANLQX010000049.1:0-4676 GCA_031368095.1 Actinomycetes bacterium
GATTCGGCGAGGAGCGCTTCGAGCTGATTCTCTGGGGCGACGGAGAAAAATCGTTTCGCCCCGAGGATCGTGGCAAAGCTGTCGAGCAGCGGACCTTCGCCGCCTTCGGCGAACACGGACGCTATCCAGGTCGCTGTGCCGACTCCCCCGGTCGGGTTCGCCCAGACGAGCGCGAACAGGTCACCGTCGGTAACGAGGCCGAGCTGACAGCCGACTGACCGGCATAGAGCGGCCATACGGTCGATCGGGCTCGCTGCCCACCGTTCGTTTGGTAGATGGGCTCGTAGGTTGGTGGTCGCCGGGTACACGCTCACGAGTAGGCGTGCTGAGCCGGCTTTCGTATGGTTCGCGGGTTGAAGAATCGCTGCGTCCGGTCGAAGCAGAACGCCGTGTTCAGGCAGCGCCACGACACAGGTTTCCGGGACGATACGGCCCCATGCGACCGTTGACTCGAAACCGAGGAGAGTCGTGAGCACCCACCGCACGAATTCTTGGCGATGTCCGAGTTCTCGGCCGAGTTGCTCAACCCTCCCGCGAAGCTCGGAACGAAGTTCCGTAGGCGTGCGATCGGTGCCGTCGGGCAGCGCCTTACGGAGTACCGGGAGGGTGAGGAACGGGCCGGTTGGGTCGACGAGGTTCAGCCAGTCCGCATGTTTCGCTGCGGCCGACGGTGGTTTTGGTTTGAATCGTTTCACAGTTGCCATTAGTTCGCTGCCTTCGCGAACACGTCGGCGAGACCGGAGGTGCAGAGACGTTTCGGCACAAGGAAGGAGATCGTCACAGGGAACATGAGTAACGAGCTGTTGCCGAACCGGCGGCGGATTTCTCGTTCTTCGTTTTCGATCTCGCCTGGGATGGCGTCGACTCGGGCTCGCAGCGAATCAAGGTCACGGGCGAACTGTGACCGTTCGTCTTCGTCGAACCCGAGCGTCAACTGTTGAGGTGCATCGAGCGAGGCCAAGTATGAATTGATCTGTGCACATAGTTGTTCGAGAACTTCGCGACTCGCCGCAACCTGGCGTTCGCACTCTTCAATGATCCGATCATCCAACGAATCGGACCGCTCGTTCGAGCGGTTTCCGAGCGCCTCGCGTAGCGGCCCTTCGATTGTTGGCCATGCCTTCACCAACGCTTCCTCGACGTGGCGTGGTGGGCGCTCATTTGACGCTGCCTTGATCGCACGACCGATCGCTTCAACGCCCCACCCGGTGCGACTGAAACGCCCGGCTTGGATGCGTCCGCCTGCCGAAATGATCTCTTCGTGGAGTAGATGACCGCCATCGCCAGTCATCACCAGTCGCGCATGAACGACGGCGAGAAGTTCGTCGAGGTCACGGTCGGGCACGACACGGGCGGCGACCCGGTTGATGCCACGCTTGCGGTCACCGGTGTCCCACATCGCAGCTCGCAACAACCGTGTTGCCGATGACACCAGCGGATGGTTCAGGTGGGCAAGCACAACATCGGTTCGCCCGTCGGCGATAGCATGGTCGAACGTGATCGGTCGGAGCTGCTGCGTTATCGGATGAGGAAGATCTGACACAGCACGGGCCCAGGAACCGGTCATCTGACCGACCCGAAACACCGGCACCTTCGTTCCGTCACGATCGAGCATGGCCGATGTCATCTGCGGTTGGTTTCTCGCGACCGCAATGCCGGTGCGTACGACACGCTCGACCGCCTCCGGGGTGATGCCAAGTTCGTCGCGGCTTTCCCGGACCGTCGCGGCAAGCTTCGCGACGTCTTCGCGTAAGCGTCGTTCGACCTTCATCGCTTCAGATGCGGCCCGGCGGCGTTGTGTCGGCGCTACCTCAACTGATGCGCTTCGATCACCCAGCATGCGGCGTTCGACCTGCTCGGCAAGTAACGGGCCAACCGACCCGAGGTCGGCGCGTTGCTGCTCAACCTTGCGGGCGAGTTTCACCAAGAACCCAAGTTCATCGTTCAAATCGACCGTGTCGGCTGTCAAGTCGATCGGGGCGGATTCTTGCCAGCCTTTCGAGACGAAGTGGAAGAGCGACACCACATCGGATGACTGGCCGTGGCGATCAACTCGTCCGTTGCGCTGCTCCATGCGGGCCGGGTTGAACGGCGTCTCGATATGCACCAGTCGATGACAGTGGCGTTGCAAGTCAATGCCCTCACTCGCAGCATCGGTCGCCAGAAGAATGCGAACCTTCGTGAGTTTCGGGCTTTCCTGGAACTCGGCCTTCACTCGTTCGCGACGGTCGGTGTCCATTCCGCCGAAAAGCAACTCGACCCTGTCAGCAATCTCGCCGGACGGGAGGTGGTTGGCGAGCATGTCGTAGAGGTAGACCTGCGTGTCCCGGTACTCGGTGAACACGATGAGCCGTTCATCAGTCCACGTACCGTTCGGACGGCACGTTGTGTCGATGAACTCGATCAACGCCTTCGTCTTCTCGTCAGGCCGTTCCCGCTCAACGTCGGCCCACTTCTCCATGCGATCCAACAGCCGTTCTTGCTCCGGTGTCGCAGCACCGAGCATCCCGCCAGCTTGCGCGAGCGCATCTTCGGTCGCTTCGAGCAGATCTGCTTCGCTCGCTCCTTCATCGTCGAGTCGATCAATCGCCATCTGCAACGCACGATCACCAGCCTTCGCTGCATTCGTACGCAACGTTGATCGGTGTACCCGTAGCGTTTCCGAGAACGCGCGAGGCGACGAGAACAGCCGCTTCTTCAACAGCAGGTTCACGAAATCCGCAGCGTTCCGGATACCAGGGCGGCCCGTCGCAGAGACACGGCGCGACGACGTGTACTCGGCGAGCATCTGATGAATCGACCGCTCAGAGTCGGGGTAGTCAACCTCCAGTGTCGCGATCTCACGCTTCGCGAACCGGGGCGACCCGTCGGGTTTGTTCAGTTCCGGATCGTCACGCAACTCACTCTTGAGTCGTCGCACCATGATCTCTTTGACGGCTGCTTCCTTCGGAAGGACCCCTCGGGCAAAACGCTGCGGGTCGAGCAACTCCAGCAGTGCCGTCCATGATTCTTGGAACCCGTTGTGTGGCGTCGCTGACAGGTACAGGTGATGCTCGAAATGCGGGGCGAGTTCACGGATCGCCTTGGTTCGAAGGCTGTCGACCGCATACTTGCCACGCCCAGACGGAGCGACCGTATGCACCTCGTCGATCACCAACAGATCAAACGCCCTCGGATAGGACTGCGCTGAAGCTGGGAGCACCTCCCGAAAGAGCGACATCGCCCTCGGTCGCTTCAGCCAGTCGATCGACACGATCAACCTCGGAAAGTGTCGCCACGGGTTCGATCCAAGCCCACGATCTCTTCTTAAGTTGCGAATGAGTTCCGAGTCGACGATCCTAAAGTCGAGCCCGAACTTTTCGTTCATCTCGGCCTGCCACTTCAAACAAAGACTCGCCGGGCACACCACGACAACCGTTCGCGCTCGATGACGAAGCAGCATCTCTTGGATCACAAGACCTGCCTCGATCGTCTTACCGAGACCAACATCGTCAGCGATGAGCAAGTTGACTCGTGGCATCCTCAACGCACGTACGACCGGGTCGAGTTGGTAGTCTTCGATACTGATCCCGCTACGGAACGGCGACTGGAGCGCCTTCGAGTCCGCCGAGGTGATCGCCGACCATCGAACGGCGTCGAGGAACGCGTCGAGACGGTCAGGGTCGTCGAAGCCATCGAACTGTGGCGTTGGGAGCGTTTCCTTCTCCAGGATGCGGGTACCGGGCTCGACCTCCCAGACGACTTCGAGCATGTCGCCGTGACCGGCGTCATCGACCGAAAGCATCGACACCAGATGCTGAACCGTGTGAACGCCCTTCAACGGATCGGGGTCCAGCGCGCTCGGACGGACCTCCGACACCACCCAGTGTCGATTGCGGACCTCGACCAGCTGGTTCATCTCGGGCACGGCCGAAGGTACCGATCCCTCCGCCACAAAATGCTCCGCCATTTTCGTCACTTTTTCGGTCCTTCTCCTGATTTCGATTCGCGCCTCTTCACTTCAATTGTGGCACTCAGAAGTTCAACGCCAGGGGCATTCACAAAGACACCGTCGTGACTTACCAACGGTACGTTCACATACCTTGCTGTTGCAGCAATCCAACGATCTGCTTCGTTCGACTTCTCAGCCAAACCATGACCGGCCGCGACGCACTCAGCACGTAAGCGCGCATACTCACTCGCCAATCCATGGCCAGGCCACACAATTTTCGCAGCACCAATCGTTGCTTCCAACTCGTTACGCCGACGACCGCCCCAACCGGCACGCAACGCCCCGTAACGCAACTCGGCAACTGTCACAAACGAGATCAACACTTCACGATCAGCCAGCATCGCTTCATACAAATCCGCCAAAGGTTTCGACGAAGCGGTTTTGGTCGACCGCGACGGCTTGGTGACGGAAGGGACGCATTCCTCCTTCTTCGCCGTGCTCGGTGGCGAACTGCACACGACGCCGCTCGGACCGGCGATCTTGCCGGGAATCACGCGTGCCTTTTTGCTGGAAGAAGCTCGGAAGACGGGCCTCGCCGTACGCGAACGCCGCGTCGCGGCCGCCGAGCTAACGACGGCGAGCGAACTCTTTCTCTGCGGCACGCTGTCTGAAATCGTGCCGATCGTTAAGCTGGGCGGCGCGCCGGTCGGAGCCGCGGCTCCGGGGCCCCTGACGGTCAGGCTCC
>JANLQX010000111.1:0-1758 GCA_031368095.1 Actinomycetes bacterium
AACAACGGCGGCGACCAGAGGTGGTGTTACGGCACGGGCGACATCGTCCATTCCCGTGACCCTAGGACGCATCCACATAAGTACCTGGGAGGAGGAACACCTCACACTGCACTCCCGCTCAAAGCTCGGCCGATGGCCGCGACATCTACTACCGGGCCGCCTGCGCCGCTGTCGAAACCTGCTCGACAACGCCGCCAACGCGCTGCTTCGGCAACGTTTTGACTCTTCGTCCCGAGGAGGGACGATCCGTCGGGCAACCCGATCGAACTGTTCCAACCGGCTCAACGTCCGGGTCCTTGACTGTTGCCTGAACTTTGCAGTCTGTGTAGCTCTGAGAGCACCACCGGCTGCGAACTCCGTTCCGCCTCGGCGGCGCGGAGTTGCTCGCAGGCCAAGGCAAGCACCTGTGTCAAGGTGAGCCGCAAACCGGGTTCGATCAGTTCGTTCGCAAGCTCCACCCCGAGTGTCTCGCGCAGTCTTTCGGCGACCAACGCGGGGTGATTCCGCATGCCTGGCGTGCCGGGGATGGCCGGCCGATGTTGCTCCAGCCAACCCACCAACGGCGCCGCCAGAACGGGGGCGCCGAGCCGCTCCAAAACGACAATCGCGTTTCGAAGCGTATTGGCGGCACTTTGCGTTGTGGCCCCCTGGAGTAACCGCTCAAGAGTCTCCTCGAGTTGCCCGACCGCCGCGCCAACGTCTCCGATCCGAGCGAGGGCGGCGGTGAGATAGTTCGTCGACGCCGTCTCGAACCACGTCGCGCGAACCGAACGAGCCAGATGAAGCGACTGCTCGGCCAGTTCTGCGGCGAGGGCAGGATCATCGTCAAGCGCCACGAGAGCGCGCGTAAACGCCACGATCGTCCGCAACATCGGATTCGCCAACGCGTCAGCGATTGCCGCCGCCCGCAACAAGAGCGGGCCCGCGTCCTCGGAGCGTCCGACGTAGGCGTGCGCCATGGCCTGACAACAGATCAGGTGCGCCTGAGAGAACGCGACACCGCCGGCCTCAGCCTCACGCTCGTGGGCCTGCAATGACGCCAACCCGAGCGCTACGTCTCCCCTCATCGCCTGATGGAGGGGATATGCGCCCAGCACGTCAGGTGTCGGAGGGGACTTGTGTTTTCGATGAAGACGGATTGCGTGCTGAGCGCGATCCCATCCCCGATCGAAATTCCCGAACCCCCAGTCGGCCATCGCCGACGTTCCCAGCACTTGGTCGGCGCCCGAGCAGTCGAACAGTCCGGGAACGGTCAAGACTTGTTCCGTCCAGTCGACAAGTTCACGACGCTCCCGGAAGACCGCTTCGAAGCCGAACCCACCCACGAGTCGAATGGCGATCGACGGTTCCTGCGCGTCGATGCACCAAGCGAGCGCAGCCCGAAGTTCGGGCCACATCGTGTCGAGCGTTCCGACGGCCTCGGCCTCATGAACGCCGCGGAGATACGTTCGGACGGCCTCCGCCCGCCTCGCAAATTCATTCGCATGACCGCGACGAAGTTCGTGAAGGTTGCCATCCTCCGTAGCTCGATCAAGGGCAAACGTCCGGATGGTGTCGAGCAGTCGGTAGTGCGTCGACGCGCCACGTCTCGACGTCGACACCATTGATTGATCTACGAGTTCGGTCAGTGTCTTCACGAGCAACCCACGTGATGTCGTTCCGTCAGCCCAGACCGACTCGACCACGGAGAAGTCGACGGGACCGGCGAAGACTGCCATGCACCACAACGTGCGTCGTTGCGTCTCGTCGAGCAAGGCG
>JANLQX010000122.1:0-2585 GCA_031368095.1 Actinomycetes bacterium
GAGAAGGTGTTCCCGATGGTTCCCGCCGGTATTGGTAACGACGACGTGGAAGTTCACGAATCGCAACGTGAGCGTCTCGCTGTCGACAAGGCCCGCCGTATCGCCAACCGTGCTTGGTAAGCGCGCGTAAGAAACGTTCTAAGGACATCACCATGGCTCAACTCCACACCCTCAGCGTTCTCGTCGAAAATAAGTTCGGCGTGCTTGCCCGCGTCGCGTCGCTTGTCTCGCGACGTGGGTACAACATCGAGTCCCTCGCTGTTGCCCCCACCGATGACCCGGCGTATTCACGCATCACCATCGTCGTTGACGCCGATTCCACGCCGATGGATCAAATCGTCAAGCAGCTCAACAAGCTCATCAACGTGATCGACATCATCGAGCTGTCGCCGGAGAACTCCGTCGCCCGCGAGTTGCTGCTCATTTCGGTCACTGCGCTGCCTGAGCGTCGCGCCGAGATCGCTGAACTGGTCAACATCTTCGACGCCAAGATCGTCAACGTCGGCTGGGACCAGATGACCATTGCCCTTGCCGATCCGCCGGACAAGCTCGACGATTTTGAGGACCTCCTCCGCCCCTACGGCATCGTGGAGGTCCAGCGCACCGGCCGCGTCGCCCTCCCCAAGCTCAAGCGCGAAGCCCCCCAGCTCCGGGCCGTAGCGAACGGCTAGCCCGATCGGAGAGAGGTTGCCCCCATACAAGTGGGTGCGTTACCTCCGTTCGCCGTATCGAGGTGTTCCAGGCGGCCCCCGGTTGGTCAGCGCAGCATGGTGTAGCCGGCGCGGTTCACGGTGAAGCCGCGCTTCGGGCCAGCGGTGGTGACGCAGGTGACGCCGGTGGCTTTCGACGTACACACGACCCGGCCCAATGATGCTGACTTGCCGTAACCGAGCGTGGTGCAGCCGTCGTTGGTGCCGATGTTGCCGCACAACGGCCCGATGTCGCCGCGGCATGAGCCAACCGACACGGTCGCCACTCGCTTCGATCCTTTTGTCTCCGACGTCAGACTGATCTCGGTATTCGACCAGTCGAGGTCACAGTCGGCAGGCCGAGCCGGGACCTTCTTCCAAGCCGCGCTTTTGACCAGGCAATCGGCGACCGTCGACGAGTCGAACTGAAAGATCATGCAGTCGATGTTGCGTGACGGCGTGGTGAAGTGGACGATCTCCTGCGCCGAGGCCGGACCCACCCCGACCAGCGCGGCAATAAGAGTAATCACGAGCAGGGTCAGGGTTCGTTTCACCCAACGAAATAGTATCGACACCGGCGCGGAGACCGATGACGACCGTGCGGGGGCTCTGCTTGGCTACCGCTGACGACAGTGGATGGCGATTTCGAGCGCAGAACAGATCTCCGGCCAACGAGTCGGCCGCATCACCGCAAAATCGGCCCACCAGAGTTCCGCTCAACCGGGTACTGGATTCACCACGGGTCGCAGGATTCTCGGCTCGTGAATAGCGCTGCGGCGGCGTGGTTTTCATCGAGTAGGACTATTGCGCCGTGGCGGAGTGCGCCAACGCCCAGAGATCGGCCAGCGGGCGGGCATCGATCGCTCGTCGTTTGGCTACGAGCCCGACCGTGATGGTCGGCAATGCGGCGGCGACGGTCACTTCGTGCACCCGTCCTTTGAGCGGTGACGCGTCGACGACTAAGCGCGGGATGAGCGCGACGCCCGAACCCATCGCCGCGAGGGCGAGTACCTCCTCGTTCGTCTCGGCCTCGCGGATCTCGGTTCCAGCACCGAGGTGACGGCGAACCCATCGCTCGGACATCTCGCGCAGAAGCCCCTGGCGGGAGAGGAGGACGGGTTGGCCGACGACGGTTTTCACGTTTCGGGTGGCGACCGCGACAAACGGGGTCGTTTGCATCGGCACGGCCACGAGGCCCGCCGGGAGTCGACCGGGGAGCGGAGCAATGGCGGTGTCAACGGACCCGTCGCGAACGGCGGGGATGGCCGATCCCGCCGGGCCGGTCCGGAGATCAACATGCACGTCAGGTCGGGCTCGCCGGAATCGGTCGAAGAGTGGCGGAGCGATGAGTTGGCTGGCCGTGACGGTGCAGAAGACGGACAGCTCGATGACTTCGACGCCGCGGGCCGCCAGAACCATGGCGTCCCAACTCTCGAGAAGTCCACGGAGTTCTTCGACGATGGACTCGCTCTCCGGCGCGAGCTGGACGGAGCGTCCCTCTCGTCGGAAGAGATCGCGTCCGATCGCCGCTTCGACGCGTTGGACAGCCCGGGAAACCGTCGACTGGCTCACGTGAAGATCGCGGGCCACTGATCCGAAGTTCGCACGGTCGGCGGCGGCCACCGCAAGCCGCACATCTTCAAGCTCAGGCATTTATACATCGTATCGATGCGCAGAATGGATCAATGTGAACCGAGTCACTCGCGTCTAGGATTAGTCATCAGCTGACGGGAATGAAGGAGAGTCTCCATCGAAACGTTGAGCTGGGGCCGGAAAGCCGGATCGTTTGGGGCGTCGTCTCGACGATCTCGGGCCAGCCCAGGGAATCGGACGAAAGGTTGTGGGACGCGACAACCAAGGGCGTGTCGAAGCTCGCGGGCACGATCCGCCACGCCG
>JANLQX010000151.1:0-4464 GCA_031368095.1 Actinomycetes bacterium
CACAACGATCGCGGCACCGGCGTCGCGGCCTCCGAACTTGGCCTCATGGCTGGGGCCGATCGGATCGAAGGAACGTTGTTCGGCAATGGTGAGCGGACCGGCAACCTCGACCTCGTCAACGTCGCCTTGAACCTGATGGCCCAGGGCGTCGATCCCGAGCTTGATCTGTCTGACATCGACCGGCTGCGCCGGGTGGCGGAATACTGCAATCGCCTACCCGTGCATCCTCGTCATGCCTACGCCGGCGATCTCGTCTACACGAGCTTCTCGGGGTCGCACCAGGACGCCATCAAGAAGGGCTTTGCCGCACTGCCGCATCCAACGGAGTACGGCGAGTGGGCAGTGCCGTATCTCCCGATCGACCCGGCTCATGTCGGGCGTACCTACGAAGCGGTTATCCGGGTGAACTCCCAGTCGGGCAAGGGAGGCGTGGCATATATCATGGAGGCAGAACATGGCTTCGTGCTGCCGCGCCGTCTGCAGGTGGAATTCTCCAAGACCATCCAGGCCATCACCGAGGATTCCGGCACGGAAATTTCACCGACGGACATGTGGTCGAAATTCCAGGTCGAGTACTTCCCGGAAAAGCCGAACTACGCATTGATCTCCCACGAGACGGTCACGAAGCCGAGCGAACGAGGCGACCGGGCCACCGTCGTGGCCCAGGTCACCGTTGACGGAGAGCACCGCACGATCACGGGCGAAGGGAACGGACCGATCGACGCCTTTGTGAAAGCGGTCCGCCACGACCTCGGCGTGGTGATCGACGTGACGGACTACCACGAGCACGCCAAGTCCGCCGGGTCGGACTCCACCGCCGTCTGTTATGTGGAGACCAGCGGCCCGGAGGGAGTTCTCTGGGGCGTCGGCGAAGACGCCTCCATCCTCAACGCTTCCTACCGAGCCGTACTGTCCGCCGTGAACCGTCACCAAGTCTGACGCTCGCTCTCCTACGGAGAGAGGTTGCCCCCATATTTGTGAGTCATTTACCTTGAAGCCGCGCTTCGAGGTAAATCACCACTGTTTCGCTGAGTGTTCAGATGCAGATGCTGCGCAGCGGCGCGAAACCGTTGAAGCCCACGGCGGCGTAGGTGGTGGTGTACGCACCGGTGGAGAGAAAGACGACACGGTCGCCCTCGCCGAGGGCCATTGGCAGTTCGTAGTCGGACTTCTCGTAGAGCACGTCGGCCGAGTCGCAGGTTGGCCCGGCAATGACCACTGGTCCACTCGCCGTTCCGTCGTGGGGCGTGAGGAGACGGTAGCGAATGGCTTCGTCCATGGTTTCGGCGAGCCCGCCGAACTTGCCGCAGTCCAGGTAAACCCAGCGCTTGGCGTCGAACTCGTGCTTGCGAGCAACGAGCACCACTTCGGTCTCAAGCACCCCGGCGTCGGCCACGAGGTAGCGCCCGGGCTCCGCGAGTACTCGGGGAAGCGCCGTGCCGTGGGTCGGGGTCAGGTGGCGACGGATCGCTTCATCGATGGCGTCGCCATAGGCCGAAACCGCCGGCATCTCATCTTGATACTGGCCCGGGAACCCGCCACCAATGTTGACGAGGTCGAGACGATGACCGGCGTCGGCCAGTGTGCGAGCCAGGGACCCGACGATTTCTAGAGCGCCGTCCCAGGCGTTGACGTCGCGCTGTTGGGAACCGACATGGAAGGACGCGCCAACGGAGAAGCCACGCTCAGCGGCAAGAAGAAGGAGCCGGGCGGCCTCGGAGGACTCGCAACCGAACTTGCGCGAGAGCGGCCAGTCGGCGCCCGAGCCGTCGCACAGGACGCGGCAGAAAATCGTGGCTTCGGGAGCCACCGCGCTGAGCTTGTCGAGCTCCTGCTCCGAGTCGAACGCGAACAGGCGCACACCCTGATCGTAAGCACGCTGAATATCGGCGCGCTTCTTGATGGTGTTCCCGAAGGAGATCTGGTCAGCCCGAGCACCGACCGCCAAGCAGGCGTCGATCTCGTTCGGCGAGGCAACATCGAAACAACCGCCACGTTCCAACACGAGTCGAAGCAATTCCGGAGCCGGGTTCGCCTTGACGGCGTAAAAAATGTCGGCGACCGGAAGAGCAGCGGCGAGAGCGTCAAAACGCTCAGCGACGATATCCGTATCAACCACCAGGTATGGCGTGGCGATACCGGACGGGTCGATGGCGTTGCAGGCCAGGAACCGCTCGATCTTCTCGGATGGGATCCCGGTGCGTGCCGGGGCGGCGGAAGCGGCCAATGAAGGACCTCCTAGGAAATACTCCGCACGATGCGGGGCCGGAGAAACATACGGAACATTGGTGGGGTTGCTTGACCGTTTCTCGGAAATCGAATCGAACCGTGTTCACTGCGCCCAACGGGTGCGAAATGACTCGTTGAGGTGCCCCCGGAATGCGAAATGACCGGGCCGTTCCGACACCGTCGACGTGGTCCGCACGCAAAGATGCCCGGGGAAGTCCCGGGCATCTGCGCAGAAAGCGGCGTTGGAAGTTCGCTACTTGGCGACCTCGATGGTGACGCGACGAGCGAAGGCAAGGTCCAAGGTCTGTTCGGCGTCGCCCTTGGCATCCGACGTGAAGGTGATCGCGGAGGCGCTCGTCCCCAAACCCTTCACCAACGCCGCCTGTACGGCACGGGCGCGGCGCTTCGACAACGCCAGGTTGGCGGCGGCATCGCCGGTCTTGTCGGCACGGCCCACGAGGGCGACCTTGGTGCCTGCCGTCGCCGACGAGAGCACCTTGACGGCACCGTCGATCTTGGCCTGGCCGGCGGCAGTGATAGTGGCTGATCCACTGTCGAAATACACCGTGAGGTCTTCGGCGGTGGCGTCACCGGCTTTGTTGGTGGTCGTGAGATCGACGGTGGCCGACGCCGCCGTGGTGGTCGGTGCCGTGGCAGTCGCGAGAAGGGCGGTGATGTCGATATCTTTCGGCACGAGGACCTTGTCGATGACATGGATCACGCCGTTGCTGGTGGCGATGTCGGCCGTGGTGACCTTGGCATCGTTCACGGTGACGCCGCCGGCGGTGGCGAGGGTGACGGTGGTGCCTTCGACGGTGGGGACGTCGCCGGGTTTGATGTCGGCGGCCAAAACCTTTCCGGCGACGACGTGATACGAGAGGATTTTGGTGAGGGTGGCCTTGTTCTCCGGTTTCAGGAGCGCCTCGACGAGCCCGGCCGGGAGAGCCTTGAAGGCATCGTCGGTGGGAGCGAACACGGTGAACGGCCCGGCGCCTTTCAGTGTCTCGGTGAGCCCGGCCGCCTGAACGGCCGCCACGAGCGTGCCGAAGGAACCGGCTCCGACGGCGGTGTCCACGATGTCTTTTGCCGCCGGTGTGGCGGGCGTGGCGGCTGTGTCGGACGACGCGGTTTCGACGGCATCGGTGGCCGCAACGGCCGTTTCCGCCACCGCCGTATCTGCCGCCGAGTCCGCCGCCGCCGGTAGGTCGCTGGCGGGCGCAACCGACTCCCCAACGACGGCCGTGGTGTCCGCTGCGATTTTGCCAGTGTTCTTGTCGTCACCGAGGCGGCTCAGACCGAATCCGAGGAGGATGGCGGCCAACAGTGCCACCGGCAGAAGCCAGACAGCGCCCTTTTTCTTCCGGTCATCGTTTTCTGATGAAGCCATCGCTTTAGTGGCAGTAGCGGCCTTTGACGCGCCGACGGTGGTCGCCGCCCCAACGGCGGTGGCGCCGAAGAGCGTGCCGAATCCGGGGAGCGCGAGGTCTCGGAACAGCGTGCGGACATAGGCAAGATCGCCAGCCTCGATTCGCTCGCCCAACTTGGTGTAGCCACCTTCTGGGAGGTGCTCTTTCAGCCACGAAAACTCACCAGCATTGAAACGGTCCTTGAACCATGCGATGTCATTGGCTTTGAGGCGGTCGCTGATGTGTTTGAGCGAGTCCATGGAAGGAATGGTCATGCAACCAGGATACGGGTGCCCTGTGACCATTCGAAGGAGCAGTTATTTCTCCTACGTTCGACGAGGACGCGCCTGTCCGATTTCCGCTCACATCGTCGAGTGGCTTCCGTCAGACTGAGCGGGTGCTCGATGACAACCACTGTTACGAAGCCATGAAGGCACGAGACGGCCGATTCGACGGTATGTTCTTCATCGCCGTTCGCACGACAGGTATCTACTGCCGCCCGAGTTGTCCGACCCCCATTCAGCCGAAACGTACAAACGTCACGTTCCATCGAACGGCGGCGTCAGCGCAGCGTGCGGGTTTTCGGGCCTGCAAGCGCTGTCGCCCGGATGCGTCTCCCGGGTCACCCGAATGGAATGCGCGTGGTGATCTCGTCGGCCGGGCGATGCGTTCCATCGTCGATGGTGTCATCGACCGCGACGGCGTCTCTGGACTGGCCCGGTCGCTGTCGGTAAGCGAACGGCATCTGCATCGCGTTCTCGTCGAAGAGGTCGGGGCCGGGCCGCTTGAGGTTGCTCGCAGCCAGCGAGCGCAGACGGCACGCCTGCTC
>JANLQX010000187.1:0-13879 GCA_031368095.1 Actinomycetes bacterium
CGACAACCGCCAAGCTGGGCGCCAAGTGCCTCAACTCGGAGCGTGGCAAGACCACAAATACGCTCGTGTGCAGCAAGGTCGGAAAGAAGATTTCCTGGGTTAAGCGGAAGAATCCGGTCTCCAGTGGCGGCACGACAACGGCCAGCGACCCGGCGGTGATCGGCGGGTCAACTCCAGGCGTGGCCCGACAGCTCGATGTTGTTGCCCTGGTGAACGGCGCAGCGCCCGCGGCGGCGGCCATCAAAATCGACGTGACCTGCGCCGGCCTGTCGGGTACGCCTACCCAGGCGACGCAAACGGCATCGTTTTCGGGCCAGGGCGGCACCCAGCCGCTGAGCTTCAACCTGCTCGATCCGGGAGCGGCCAATCCCACGGGATCCAGCTGTACCGCCACGGCAACGGTCACCGGCGCCGCGCCCAGCCTGCGGATTCTCATCGACGGTCGTCCCGCCGCCGGCCCGGCGGCCACCACCGTCTCCGCTCCAGCTTTCACGCCGAAGAGCCAGAGCGCCGTCACGGTGCTCGCTGATTTCGGCGGTTCCGCCGCCCCGGCACCGGCCGTGGTCGCCACCCCAACCACCATCGCCGGCACCCCGACCACCACGATTGCGGGTGCCACCACGACCACGATTGCCGGCACCCCGACCGGTCCGCCGGCGTCGGGTCGACCGGAGGTGAGCACGAGGTTCATCGGAGTGGTTCCCGTCGGTCTGACGAACGTCGACGTGGCCTCGACCTGTACCTCGCCGACCGCCGGTGCCCCGTTCCAGACGAGCAGTAACCGCTTCGGCCGCGTCGACGCTTCCGCCGTGCTGTCCCAGACGCTGGCCGCCGCCACCGCCACCACTCCGGCCACCAGCTGCCAGCTCACTGCCACCCTTCTCGGCGCTGACCTCGGTTCGCCGTCGTTACGGGTGCTGCTGAACGGCCTGCCGATCGCCGGGCCCACCTCGGGGAATCTGATCAACTCACCGGCGTTCTCGGCGCCGTCGGCCTTCGGGGCGACGATCGAAATCACCTACCCGGGTGGCACCACGACCACCGTCGCGGGCGCTACCACGACCACCATCGCCGGCTCGGCGACCACTGCCGCCCCGGCATCGGCCACGACCATCACGCTCACCCGAACCGGCACCCCCCCGGCCACGGTGACGGGCTACGTCGTGACGCTCGATTGCCAGAATGTTCGTCTCGGCGGCGGCGTGTTCCCGTCGGCCCAGTTCACCCCGATCTTCGCCACCACCGGCGGATCGAGCAGCTACGCCATCGGCTTCGAAGCTACGTCGACGTGTGTCGTGAAAGTCGCCTCAAGCGTCAGCACGGGAAGCCCGGCGGCAACGACGGGAACCATCAACGTGTCCGTTCGCGGCACGGCGCTCCCGCCCACCACCAACGGGTCCTTCGCCAGCGGCATCATTTCCGTCACCAGCCCCTTCACGGTGGCCGTAGCCATCGCCTACTGAGTTCCGGCGAACCGCCTAGTGCGTCGTCAGGACGTGCGGGCCGCTCCCGGTAAAGCGAGCGCCAGAGACGTCGCCTTGTCGAGATACCACGTTCGGCTCTCGTCGCCAATAGTCACTTCGATAGCAGGCGTTTCAACGGCAACGCCATCGTCGTCGGGGTACAGATGACCAAGGACGCGCACCGTCAGGATGTGCACGGCCACGGCCCCTTCCGCCCGCTGATCGGTTACGGTGAGCTCGGCGCGCGCCGAACCAACGAGTGGTTTCACACCCCGAAGGTCATCATCAGTGAACATACGATCCAGGGGCAGGTCGAGGAACGCTGTGGTGTCCGACGGAAGCAGACCGGCCTCGACCCCAATATTTCGCCCGCCGGCGGTCAGGATCGAAGGCTCGACCGTGACGAGGCCGTCGGCATCGAGCCAGCGAAGCGTGAGGCATCGTTTTCCGATCGCCTGATTGCAGGCGATGCGGGCGGTGAACCGAACGGCGTCGCCGGCATGAAAGACCAGATCTTCGACCGCTCCAGGGGCATCGCCGATCGCCACCCACGACGTGTCGGCCACGCCCAGGATCGCCGCCGGAAGAGCGTCGTCGAAACGATCGCGCAGAGCAAAAACGTACGTGCCATTGGCGGCGCGGAGTCCTTCGGCGGTCCGATCGGCCATGAGACCGATGGCCTCCGCCTGTGCTCGCTGAATCTCGAAGAACTCGGGCGGAAGTGCCGGCGCCGCCGCGGGCGCGACTGCGCCAGTACGGGTACCGACGATGAGCGATCCGAACGCGACAACGAGCGCGATCACGGCAATGATCCAAGAGCCAGACATGACGCTCCGTCCATCGGCACCAAACGGACGAGGGTTGACCCCTCCTTTGCGGCCGCGCCATGACCCCTGTAGTTCCGAGTCGCCTCTAGCCTCGACGTCGATGATTCCCGACCTCGACCTCGAACGCACCTCGTCGATCTTGAACGAAGTACTCCAAGCCGAACTCGCCGGCGTGGTGCGGTACACCCACTCGAGCCTGATGGTCACCGGTCCCAACCGGCTTCCCCTGGTGGCCTTTCTCAAAGCACAGGCGAACGAGTCCTTGCTCCATGCTCAACAGGTCGGCGAGATCCTCACCGGCCTAGGCGGTCATCCGTCGCAAGGAATTGCGTCGATCGAAGAAACTCACCGCCACGGCATCTATGACATCTTGCAGGAGGCGTTCGAACATGAACAGCGGGCGCTTGGCCTGTACCGAAAGCTGCTCGATTGCGTGAACGGTGCGAGCGTCTATCTCGAGGAATATGCCAGAGGGATGATCGGCCAGGAGGAGCTCCACGGTCTCGAGCTGCGAAAAATGCTCCGGGACTACGCTCCGTCCAACTGAGCTTCATTCGAATCGAGCAACTGACGGAGCGAATCGGCTGCTTCGGTCGGGAGGCGATGGGGTCGGCCGTGGGCATCACACGCCCCGGCCCGGACCTCCGCTTCGCACAGCACCTCGAACGATCCATCGTCGGTGAGCCGCAAGATGCGTTGAACCCAGACGCCAACAACTCGGCCCAGTTCACCGATCCACGTCTCGACCACGACGGTGTCGTCGGACTTGGCGGGCTTGCGGTATTTCACCTTGAGGTCGGCAACCACCATCTGGGCCCCGAGCTCCTCCAGACGGGCGAGTGAGGCGCCGACGTTGGCCATCGCTTCGCATCTCCCCGCCTCGAGCCACGCGACGTAGACCGCATGGTTTACGTGGTTATACGGATCGAGTTCGCCGAAGCGAACCTTCAGCGCGAGTTGGTGCCGGGCCATTGCGCCCGAGAATACCGAGCCTTCAGGCGACTGAACGCAGGCGCCGCGAGCGGTCGGTGATGTCCGACGACGGTCCGGTCGGGGTGGACGGACCCGTCCAGTAGCGAGTGAGGCGGAACAGAAGAGCAAAGAACATGTGGCTACGGTCTCTCGTGAGAGCAACGATCCGGCATGGGGGCATCCGGAGTGGTGGTTTAGCAAGTGCTCAAGCAACAACCCAGAAGGGAGCCCCGTTTGTTCCGAAGATGTTTCGGGTACCGACGCCGATTGTGACTGCACAAACCCTCGAGCGGCCCAAGCAGGCCCGGAACACTCGAAGGACGTGTCCTGGCCGTTGCCAGGCCCGGCATCGAAGGAGCACTCATGAACGCACCCGGACTCGGCGCCGAAGTTAAGGCGATGGATCGTCGCCACGTGTTTCATTCGTGGTCGGCCCAGGGAGCGCTTGACCCCACCACCATCGCCGGGGCCGAGGGCAGTTGGATGTGGGACTACGACGGCAAGCGCTACCTCGACTTCTCGTCGCAGCTCGTCAACGTGAATATCGGCCACCAGCACCCCAAGCTGGTGAAGGCCATCCAGGACCAGGCCGCCAAGCTCTGCACGATTGCCCCGTACCATGCCAACGACGCTCGAAGCGAGGCCGCCCAACTCATTGCCGAGCGAGCTCCCGAGGGACTCAACAAGGTCTTTTTCACCAACGGCGGTGCCGACGGTATCGAGCACGCCGTGCGTATGGCCCGCCTGCATACCGGTCGGGCCAAAGTGCTCACCACGTATCGCAGCTACCACGGCGCCACGAGCGGGGCAATCATGATGACCGGCGATCCCCGTCGATGGGCGAGTGAGCCGGGAACACCCGGCTACGTGCACTTCTGGGGCCCGTATTCGTATCGTTCAGCCTTCCATTCGTCGTCGAACGAAGAAGAAGGTGTGCGGGCCCTGGAGCATCTTCGCAACGTGATCATGGTCGAAGGCCCGCAGACCATCGCTGCCATTGCGTTGGAGTCCGTGGTGGGCACCAACGGCATCCTTGTCCCACCGGCGGGCTACTTGGCCGGCGTGCGAGCCATCTGCGACGAGTTCGGCATTGTCATGATTTCCGATGAAGTCATGTGCGGCTTTGGCCGATGCGGCGAATGGTTCGCGATCAACCATTGGAACGTCAAGCCGGACCTCATCGTGTTCGCCAAGGGCGTGAACTCCGGGTACCTGCCCCTTGGCGGCGTTATCATTTCCGACGCCATCGCCGCCACGTTCACCGACCGCGTCTACCCTGGCGGCCTCACCTACTCGGGCCATGTTTTGGCGTGCGCATCGGCCGTGGCAAGCATCAGGATCTTTGAAGAAGAGGGCATTCTCGATCACGCCAAAGAACTTGGTCGCGTGATCGGTCACGAGTTGTGCGAGATGGCGTCACGCCATCCGTCGATCGGCGAGGTTCGCGGAATCGGCGTGTTCTGGGCCATCGAGCTGGTCAAGAATCAGGCCACACGCGAGCCTTTGGTGCCATTCAATGCCTCCGGTCCGTCGGCCGCCGCCATGACCGAATTGGTTGTTGCCTGCAAGGCCAGGGGACTGTGGCCGTTCACCCACTTCAATCGGATGCACGTGGTCCCGCCCTGCACCACGTCGATCGACGACGTGCGTCATGGCCTCGCCATCATCGACGAGGTCCTCACCCTCGCCGACGCTCGCGTCGAAGCCTGACCACGGGCAACTACTATGCGCACGTGGTATGTTCAGGCTTGGGTATACTCTGCTGGTGAGTACCGAAGCGCCGTCACCGTTCGCCCCTGAGCTGCTGCGCGGGAGGCGTGCGCTCGTAACCGGTGGCGGCACCGGCATCGGTCGAGCCGTCGCCATCGGGCTTGCACAGGCCGGGGCCGACGTCGTGATCGCGGCACGACGTATCGATCCGCTGACGGCCGCCGCCGAGGAAATCGCCGCTCTCACGGGGCGAACCGTCAGCGTCGACGTCGTCAACATTCGCGACGTTGATCAGGTCCTGGCGCTGGCAGAGCGTCATGCCGAAGTCGACATCGTGGTGAACAACGCCGGTGGTCAGTTTCCGACAAAGGCACGTGATCTTTCGGCCAACGGCTGGCGGAGCGTGATAGATCTCAATCTCAACGGAACGTGGAACATGACCCACGCCTTTGGCAATCGCATGCTCGACGGCGCCGGGGGCACGATTGTGCAGATCGTGGCGACCGTGGGCCGCGGCATCCCGGGCATTGCGCACAGCGCGGCCGCCCGCGCCGGGGTCGTCGAACTCACTCGCACACTCGCCTTTGAATGGGGCCCAAAGGTTCGCCTGAATTGTGTGGCCCCCGGTCAGTTTCGAACCGACGGATGGGACAAGACCTACGCCGCCGGGGTGGGCGACGGAGTCGGACAGCAACCGATCCCGCACGCCGGACACGTCAGCGACATCGCCAACGCGGCCGTGTTCTTGGCGTCACCAGCGTCTCGCTTCATCACCGGCGAGGTCATCTTCGTGGACGGCGGATTAATCCTGCAGGGACCGATGTCGGCGCTGCCCGACGGGGGCTACCCGGAACGAGCCCAGCCAAATCCCGGTTGGTAGGTCAGTCTTCGCGACCCGGAACACCGGCGCGTCGAGGACGAGGTTGCAGTTCGACTCGCATGATGGTTCCGGTTTACGTTGGGGCCATGGACGCCGCCTCCGTTTCCCGACTTCTCGACGCCGACATCAGCGCGCTGCTCGAGCAGTTTCCGTTTCCCCCAATCAACGACGACACCCTGGCCGTCATGCGCGACGCCTTGGCGGCGCCATACACCGGCGAGCTTTCCGATCGCGTGGTCCGTTCCACCATCCTCGTTCCCGGCCCGGCCGGCTCCCCCGACGTCGCCCTTCGCGTGCACCGGCCGGCTGACGCCGCGGGGCCGCTACCTTGCCTGATCTGGATGCACGGAGGCGGGCTCGTGCTTGGTGTTGCCGGGCAGGACGACGCTCGCTTCGATGTCTGGTGTGTGCGCCACAACATGATGGCGGTGAGCGTCGAGTACCGCCTGGCCCCGGAAACCCCGTTCCCCGGCCCCATCGACGATTGCTATGCGGGCTTACAGTATGTCGCCGAACACGCCGCCGAGCTGGGAGTTGACGTCGAGCGGATCGGGGTAGGAGGGGCAAGCGCCGGGGCTGGACTAGCGGCCTCGTTGGCCCTCATGTCGCGCGACAGGAGCGGCCCGCGCCTCTCGTCGCAGTTGCTGATCTACCCCATGATCGACGACCGACAAATCACCGAGTCGAGCAGCTGGGACGTTCCGATCTGGCCGAACTCGTCGAACACCTACGGATGGACGTCGTACCTGGGCGCGGCGAAGGGAACCGACGCCGTGAGTTCCCACGCCGCCGCCGCCCGGGCAACAGATCTCAGCTCGCTTCCGCCGGCGATCATCATCGTCGGCGGGCTCGACGGGTTCGTCGACGAAGACATCGACTACGCCCGACGTCTCAACCTCGCCGGCGTCGCCGTGGAGTTCCATCTGTACCCGGGTGCCCCGCACGGGTTCGACGCGCTCCTTCCCTCCAGCACCGTCGCCATTCGCGCCAACGCCGACCTGAAGCTCTGGCTCGATCACCACTACGGAGCCTGACGCGCCCAAGTCGTCAGTTTTCTTGCGACCGACGCACTGTTTGTTGGGACTTGGGCGCGCCAACAAAACGAGGGCCGCCCCTGAAAGGAGCGGCCCTCGTGGTTGTCCCGCGCCGGAGCGCCGGTTAGCGAGCGAGCTAGTTTCCGCCCTCGTTGAGGACGACGGTGGTGCCCGTGAAGCCGGCGCCCTTGACGTCGACACCGGCGGCGGTCCACTCGTCGTTCGCCTTCTGGACAAACTCGTTGGTGAACGCCGTCGCATCCACGGGCTTGGTGAGCACGGTGGCTCCTTCGGCGTTCTTGGTCTCGGTGGCAACCTTGACGGTCTGATCCCAGGCGGCTTGGTCAACCATCCCGGCACCAGCCGGTGACGGCCAGATCAACTTATTGATCTCGTTCATCTGCCACTGCTGGTGGCTCTTACCGAGCTTGGAGCCTTTGCCGACGACGATATCGACGCATTTGTCGGCATTGTCACGACAGAAGACCCAACCCTGGATCGAGGCCTTGACGAAACGGGCCGTCTGATCCTTGTACGCAGCATCAGCAAGCTTTTCCGTGTTGGCCCAGATTGCGTCTTGTAACATGGCCGTGCCCTGGTCGTTCCAGTTGATGGTCTTGAAGGCGTCGGGCGTGTACAGCTTGCCGCTGGCGTCCTTCGCTTCGAGCAGCTGGGCATACTCGTTATAGATCATGGCCTGGGCGGCGTCGATCTCTTTCTTGAGCAACGCCTGCATATCGAATTGCTGCTGGACCAACGTGACGTCCTTGGCCGGATCGAGACCGGCCTTGGTCATTCCGGCGAACAGTTCGTACTCGTTACCGAAGCCCCAGTTGCCGATCTTCTTGCCCTTGAAGTCGGCCGGTCCAGCGATCTTGGAGTCTGCCCAAGAAACCTGCAGGGTGCCGGAGCGCTGGAAAATCTGACCGACGTTGGTAATCCCGGCGCCCTGCTCGCGAGAGGCGAGAGCCTTGGGGACCCAAGAGATGGCGTAGTCCACGGCACCGGTGGCGAGCTGCGTCTGCGGAACGATCTCGACACCGCCTTCGACGATCTCGACGTCGAGGCACTGACCCTTGTAAAAGCCCTGATCAACAGCGGCGAAGTACCCGGCGAACTGGGCTTGGGTGACCCACTGCAGCTGGAGCTTCACCTTGTTCGGGGTGGTGCACTCAGCCGCGGCGGGGGCGGCTGCGGCGGAAGTCTCTGCCGCTGCGGCAGCAGTAGTTTCGGCGGCTGCGGCCGCAGTAGTTTCGGCGGCGGGGGCAGCCGTGGTGTCGGCAACCGCGGCTTCGGTTTCGGCCGGGGTAGCCGTGGTGTCGGCCGCCTTGTCCGAACTGCAGCTCACGGCGACGAGGCTGACGACGCCGAACGCGGCGACCGTTCGTATCAATTTGCTGGTGTTCATATGCTCCTCGGTTGGTGGTTGGATCGGGGGAAGACAGTTGGGCGGTCAGGCTCGTTCGGCGGCGCGTCGTCGCGCCTGCCACGGCATAGCCACACGTTCGATGATGATTGCTGCGAGATAGAAACAAAGACCAAGAGCGCAGGCGGCGGCGACGTAGGCCCAGCCCTTGGCGGTGGCGGATAGCTTCATGGCCGAAGCGGCGCGATTGCCGAGACCGTTTTGGAGGCCACCGAAATACTCGACGACAACGGCAGCAATCACCGAGAGCGAGGCGGCGATTCGCAGGCCGGTAATCGTGAACGACAGGGCATTCGGGATTCGAACCAGTCGAAGAACGGCGCTGTCGGAGGCGGCGAACGACCGCATCAGTTCGGTGTGGATCGGATCGACCTGGGTGAGGCCGCGCAAGGTGTTGACGAACACCGGAAAAAACGCCACGAGTCCAATGACTACCCGTCGGGCAGTGTCCGAAGTTGAGCCGAAAAGGTTGTAGAACACGGGGCCGAGGGCAACGATCGGCATCGTGTTGAGCGCCGCGCCGAGTGGAGCAATAAGCGCGCGTACGACGGAGAAGCGTTGCGCCACAAAAGCGATAAGGAGCCCAACCAAGGCGCCGGCGACTAGGCCGATCACGGCATTGGTGCCGGTGTTCGTTGCAGTGTCCCAGATGCCAGATTTGTTGAGCTTCATCTGCTGCCAGATCGCCGACGGCGCCGGAAGGAGGAACGGCTTGATCTTGCGCCAGATGATGAATCGTTCCCACGCCAAGAGAAACAGAGCGCCCCACGCCAGCGGCGGAACGATCTGCGCCGCCCGACGCCGGACAGCTCTCGCGACCGAGCTCATCGGTCGACCATCGCGTGCCCGACCTCTGCTCCGCGCAGTGCTTCGCGGACTTCGGTGATCTTCTTGAAGAACTCCGCTGACTCGCGCACTTCGTCGGCATTGCGACGATCGCCGAGGTCCACATCGATCACGTGGGTGATACGTCCCGGACGGGCCGACATCACCACCACCTGCGTCGAGAGGAACACCGCCTCAGGTATCGAGTGGGTGACGAACACCACCGTCTTTCCAGTCTCCGCACAGATACGCATGAGCTCGGCCTGCATGTGTTCGCGCGTCATCTCATCGAGCGCGCCGAAGGGTTCGTCCATGAGCAACAACGGCGGATCGATGGCAAGCGCGCGTGCAATCGCCACGCGCTGCTGCATACCGCCAGACAGCTCCCACGGGTAGTGGTTCCCGAAGCCTGGTAGTTGCACGAGTTCGAGGAGTTCAGTCGATCGAGCCGTGCGGCGCCCCTTGTTCCACCCCCGGAGCTCGAGCGGAAGTTCGATGTTGCGATGTACTTTGCGCCACTCGAACAGACCAGCCTGTTGGAAGGCCATGCCGTAGTCCTGGTCCTTGCGAGCTTGGGCGGCGTCTTTCCCATTGACGGTGAGCTCGCCTGAGCTCAATGACGTGAGGTCACCAATGAGGCGCAACAAGGTGCTCTTGCCGCATCCCGACGGACCAATGAGCGACACGAACGAGCCGGGCTCGACCGTCAGGTCAACGTCGACAAGCGCGTTGACCTGGTTCGTCTTGCCGGGGTTGAAGATCTTCGAGGCACCCCGGACTTCAACGGCTGCGGCGCTCATGCAAAATCCGTTTTCGGTCGATTGCGAAGCAGTACTCGCTCAAGAGCCGCGATCAGACCGGCCACAATCAGGCCGAGCGCAGCAGCGCCAAGGAACGCCGTGAACACGCGAGCCGGATCACCGGTCGCCTTCTGGAAGTAGTCCAGGATGAGGCGGCCGATACCGCCCGCCATGCCCGAAGAAATCTCGGCGACGATGGTTCCGACGATGGAAGCCGCCGCGGCGAGCTTGAGCGCCGGAAGAAGGTAGGCAACGGCCGATGGGAACCGAAGTTTCGTCAAGGTTTGCAACGACGACGAGGCATAGCTGTGCATCAGTTCCAACGAATGCGGCTTCGGGGATTGAAGGCCTCGCAATGCACCGACGGCCACCGGAAAGAACGAAAGGTAGGCACTCATCACCGTGACCGACATCCATGGCCGGCCCTGGAATGCGCCGATACGAATCTGTCCGACAAGGCCAACGATGAGGGGCGCCAGGGCGATGAGTGGAACCGTTTGGGACAGCACAACGTATGGCGACCACGCCCGCTCAAGCAGTTTGAATCGCTGCATCACCACGGCCAGCAGCAACCCAACGATCACGCCACCAACGAACCCGGCGATGGCCAGACGAAAGCTGAACCACATCCCCGAAAGCACGGCGGCAAAAACGGTTCGGCCGTTGCCTCGAACTTCGGGTTCACCGAATCGACGAAGCACGGTCCACAGGTGCGGCATCGAGGCATTATCGGTGCTGATTGGCATCCGCCAGCCGAGAATCGTCGAGTCGGCACCACCGAGGGCCTTGACGCCCTGCCACACGACCACGAACAACGCCACGCCGACGACACCGAGTGCCGCATCGCGAGTTCGACGGCGCCGACGCGACTGAGCCGCAATCATCAGTTCATTGGCATTTTCCAAACCCATGATTGTGGCGGGTGAAGCGGCTGCAGACATCGGCCGTCAGACTACCGATCGGCATGTTTCGGCGTTGTTGCTAGAGCGTACGCCGCTCATGACTTGGCCGGCCCGCCAGCGTTGATCGCCGGGATCACGTGATTCCCGTAGGCGGCGAGGGTGCCATCCATGTCGTCATGTTGTAAGTACACAGAGAATTGGTGAACTCCGAGGGCACGCAGGTCTTCGATCCGGGCGACCTGCTGCTCGACCGTACCGATGAGACAGAACCGCTCGACGATTTCGTCGGGCACGAAGTTGGCGTGGCTATTTCCGGCTCGCCCGTGTTCGTTGTAGTCGTAGCCCTCGCGGCCTTTGATGTAGTCGGTCAGCGCCTGGGGCACGTTGCCTCCACCGCCGTCGCCGTAGCGGCCCACGAGGTCAGCAACGTGGTTGCCGACCATGCCACCGAACCACCGGCACTGATCACGAGCGTGGGCGTTGGCGACGTCGGATCCGTCGGTAACGTACGCCGGAGCGGCCACGCAGATCGTGATGTCGTCGGGGTTACGTCCGGCTGCGGTCGCCGCATCGCGCACCGCCTTGATCGTCCACGCCGTGATGTCGGGGTCGGCGAGCTGCAGGATGAATCCGTCGGCCACTTCGCCGGTCATGGCGAGCATCTTCGGCCCGTAGGCGGCCAGCCAGACTTCGAGCTCCGACGATCGGACCCAAGGAAAGCGCAGCGTGGAGCCCTTGTATTCGACGGATTTGCCACCGGCAAGGTCACGGATGACCCCGATCGACTCGCGGGTTTCCTTGAGACCAACGGGCGCACCGTTGATGACGCGCACGGCGGAATCCCCGCGACCGATGCCGCACACGGTGCGGTTGCCGTACATCTCGTTGAGGGTGGCAAACACGCTCGCCGTGACGGTCCAGTCGCGGGTGGCCGGGTTGGTCACCATCGGACCGACGATGACCCGCTTCGTCTCGGCCAGGATCTGGCTGTAGATGACGTAGGGCTCCATCCACAGAATGTGGGAGTCAAAGGTCCACACGTGGGAGAAGCCGAACGTCTCGGCTCGCTTGGCGAGGTCGACCACGCGCCATACCGGCGGGTTGGTCTGGAGAACAACGCCAACGTCCATAGACCGCGGAGTCATATGTCTGCTTAGCGATTCTTCGGAAAGCCGAGGTCGACCGACGACTCACGAGGGTTGGGCCAGCGCGACGTGACCGCCTTGGTGCGGGTGAAGAAGTCGACGCCCTCGGGGCCGTACATGTGGCGGTCACCGAATAGCGAAGCCTTCCAACCCCCGAACGAGTAGTACGCCACCGGCACGGGTATCGGCACGTTGATGCCGACCATGCCGACGATGCAGTCATGCTGAAACTCGCGTGCCAAACCACCATCACGGGTAAAGATCGCCGTGCCGTTCCCGTATTGGTTGTCGTTGATGAGCTTGAGACCGTCGTCGTACGTGTCGACTCTTACCACCGAGAGGACGGGACCAAAGATCTCGTCGTCGTAGACCGCCATGCCGGGCTTCACGTTGTCGACGAGCGACACGCCGCAGAAGAACCCTCCCTCGTTGCCCTTGGGCGGCTGAAAGGTGGAACCGTCGACCACGATTGACGCGCCGTCGGCGCGAGCGGAGTCGAGGTAGCTCACGACCTTGTCCCGGTGGACCTTGGTGATGAGTGGTCCCATCTCGGCGGTCGGATCGGTTCCGGGACCGACTTTCACATTCGGTATGCGCGCTTCGATCTTCTCCACGAGAGCGTCGCCGACGCCACCAACGGCGAGTACGACGGAGATTGCCATACACCGCTCCCCCGCCGATCCGAAGCCGGCCGACACGGCGGCATCGGCGGCCATGTCGAGATCGGCGTCGGGCATCACGAGCATGTGGTTCTTGGCGCCGCCGAGGGCCTGCACCCGCTTGCCGTTCTTCGTTCCCGTCTCATAGACATAGCGGGCGATCGGCGTGGAGCCGACGAACGACACCGCGGCAATATCGGGGTGGTTCAAGAGCCCGTCGACGGCGACCTTGTCACCGTGGAGCACCGTGAACACGCCAGCGGGCAGACCAGCTTCGGCCATCCACTCGGCCATGAGATTGGCCGATGACGGATCCTTCTCCGACGGCTTAAGGATGAACGCATTGCCGCACATGATGGCGTTGGGAAACATCCACATCGGGACCATGGCGGGGAAGTTGAACGGCGTGATGCCGGCCACCACGCCAAGAGGTTGCCGCAGCGAGTACACGTCGACCCCGGTCGATGCTTGCTCGGAGTAAGAACCCTTCAGCATCTGCGGGATACCGCAGGCGAACTCAATGTTCTCCAGGCCACGGCTGATCTCGCCGCCGGCATCCGACGGCACCTTGCCGTGTTCGCCGGTGAGCACGAGCGCGAGTTCGTCTTTGCGCGAGGCCACGATCTCTCGGAAGGCAAACATGATTTGCGTGCGCTTCGAGAGGCCGGTGTTGCGCCACGATGCGAATGCTTCTTTGGCACTGGCGATGGCCAACTCGAGCTCACGTGTATCGGCGAAGTCGACATGACCGGCGATCTCGCCGGTAGCCGGGTTGTACACGTCGCCGTGACGACCGCTGGCTGATTCGAATGCCTTGCCATCGATCCAGTGGTGAATGCGCTTCATGGTTGATTCCTTAGGACGGGAGAAGGTACGTAGACGTAAGAACTAGACGAGGTAGCTGGACAGGCCGCGCTTGGTGTAGCGACCGTTGCCGGTGCGGCCGACAAACTGCTTGTCTTCGATGACGATCTGACCGCGGCTCATGACCATGTCGCAGCGACCGTCGATGCGCTCACCTTCGTAGGCCGAATAGTCAACAGCCATGTGGTGGTAGTCCACGCCCAACGTCTGGGTGGTGTGGGGGTCATAGATCACGATGTCGGCGTCGGAGCCTGGGGCGATCACGCCCTTCTTCGGGTACAGGCCGAACAGCCGCGCCGGCGTCGTGGCGGCCACTTCGACCCACCGCTCGAGCGTGATCTCCTTGTTGACGGTGCCTTGGAACAGCAGGTC
>JANLQX010000190.1:0-2736 GCA_031368095.1 Actinomycetes bacterium
GCCGAGGCGCTTCGCCGCTTCCTCCCGGGCCTACCGCCTGCCTGATCACTCGGCTGGTGCGGTCTTCGACATCGTCGGCCGCAGAACTCGGTTGCCGGGCGCGGCACCCTGCAACTCCCTCACGCTGGTGACGCCGTCATAGATGCGCACGTCGAAGCGACGATCGACGAGACGCACGCCGGTCAAGAGGAGGTCGTCCTCAATTGCACCGGGAATGGGAGCAAGGACAAGGCCGTGCTCATCGTCGGGCTCCAGTCCGAGAAGAATCCGAAGGAGCAGAAACGGCGTGGCGGCGGCCCACGCCTGGGGCGAACATGACGTCGGAAACGGGACCGGCGTCTCGACGTCTGCTCGATCGAGGCCACAGAACAGCTCGGGCAGGCGTCCGCTCCACGCCTCGGATGCCGCGAACAGACCGTTTGCCACGATCAGCGCATCGGCTTCGAAGCCGTAGGCCCGTAACCCTGCAGCACACAGTGCGCCATCGTGGGGCCAGACCGTGCCGCAGTGGTAGCTCATGGGATCGAATGCGGGTTCGTCTGCGGCGAGGGTCCTGATCCCCCACCCGTTCCACATCTGTGGCGACATCAGGCGCTCTGCGACCTGGCCGGCGTGCATGTCATCGACGATGCCGCTCCAAAGGCAGTGACCGATGTTCGAGGTCAGCGAGTCGACCGGCCGCTTGTCCGGTCCGAGCGCAACCGCAAACCAGCCGAGTTCTTCCAGCCAGAAGTCGCGGTTGAACCGCGCTTTGAGGTCATCGGCGAGCCGCTGGTATCGCTCCGCCACGTCCGGCTGCCCCATCCGGACGGCGATCGCCGATCTCGCCCGATACGCGGCGTAGGCGTAACCCTGCACCTCGCAAAGCGCCAACGGCGCGACGGCCACCGTGCCATCGTGATAGCGGATTCCGTCAGCCGAGTCCTTCCAGCCCTGATTGGAGAGCCCGCGCTCGGATGTCCTCAGGTACTCGATGTAGCCATCGCCGTCGCGGTCGCCGTACTCCGCCATCCACGCAAGCGCCCGGTCTGCGTGCGGCAGCAATCGACCGAGATGCTCATCGTCGAGGCCCCACCGGCACAGCTCGCCGAGCAGCACGACGAACAACGGTGTCGCATCGACCGAGCCGTAGTACGTGCTTCCACCGGTCAACGTGGGCGCATCGACGCCAAGGAACCGGGTCTCGTGCATGATCCTCCCCGGCTCCTCCTCGGACGCCAGATCGACCACATCTCCCTGGAGCTCGGCGAGCGCTTCCAGCACTCCGATCGCGAGCGTTGGGTCGATCGGGAGCGCCATGTAGGCGCTGATCAGGGCATCACGACCGAACAAGGTCATGTACCACGGTGCGCCCGCAGCGATGACCGGTCGGCGGCGGCCAGTCGGATCGTGGAGCCGCAGTGCAGCCATGTCTTCGATCGAGCGGTCGAAGGCGGCGCTGAGCCTTCGGTCGACGGTGCGCAGCCGAGGCACCGACGACAGCCACTCCCGCTGCCGATAGTCGGCGTGCGGCTGGCTCGGGTGGTGGTGCCTGCGTTCGATCCAACTATCTCCGAGCGCCACCGTAAGGTCCAACTGGATGACGCAGATCCCGTGGGGTTCGAGGGTGAGGCTCCAAAGGAATCCCTGAGCCGAGACCTGGACCGGAAGGCCGTTAACGCTCAGCTCGGCCTGTCGGTGGACCCCACCGAGGCGCCAGCCGAACAACAAGCTCCGATCCCTCACCTCCAACGAGTGCTCGCCTTCAGCGCTCGATCGTCCAGCCTTGATCGCGAAAACGTCGGCGAAGTCTGCGGCGACCTCTAGCTCGACCACGGCAGACACGGTCGATCCCCCAGTGTTACGTAGCTCGATCTGCTCATGCCAGACCGATCCGAGCTGCCGACGACGCACCACGAGTAGACGGGGCTCGGAATGCAAGGCGGGAACGGATCGCCCTACAAAGATCGCACCACTGGCATCGGTGAGGCTGACCGTCAGCGGTTCCACCGGTACTCCTCCGATGAGGAGGCGGGCTTGGTTCAGCACCCGCATGTCGGCGAAGAACACGCCGTGCGTGGGGTTGGTGCTGAAGTCGCCAGATCGGCCGCTCAGACAGAACGTCTGGCCGTCCACCAGCGTGATCAGGCTCGTCGGGTCTCCGAGGCTGGTCGGCTCGGCGGCAAGCACCCAGGGACTCGGCTGCGACGCGCGCTCGGTCATCTCATCCTCCGGGGCCGTGACTCACTCAGATGCGCCTCACCAGTAGTGGGACCGGCTGCCTACAGGATGTCCCATCTGGCCCAACAACAACAGCACGACGCCGACAATGAGCACGATCACTCCCGCCGACCAGAGGATGCCGATCCCGAGCACGAGACCGAGGAGGAGCAGGACAAGTCCGATGACAATCATGTTTCTGCAGTACCCCGGCCGCACCCAATGCAAACCTGTTTCAGACCCAATTCTCCGCAGCGATGCACTGCCAGCTCGTTGGGGTGCGCATTTCGTTGCTCGTTCAGAGTGTGTTCACTCGGGTGGCAATGGCGTTGGCGTATCGGAAAGCCCCGGATGAGTAGACCGGGCACGGACCGGTCGGGGGTGGTCCGGGGCAAAAGTGAAGACCGTCGTTGCTGCGAACGGCGTTGCTGCCCGAGGGATCACACGCCGCCTCACCAGGCAGACAGGGAAGGCTTTCGGCATAGCTACCGTCGGTATTTTCGACCTCTGCACCTGCGTCGAGGAAAATGACACCGC
>JANLQX010000214.1:0-9842 GCA_031368095.1 Actinomycetes bacterium
GAACAGGAAATGCGGATTGATCTGTGCTCGGAGGGCGCGAAGCTCAGCGCGGGTGGCGTTCGTTCGAGCGCGATCGACTTCACCGAACTCGAGCTGTCCCGATACCCATCGCGCCACCTCGTGACTCGCTCGCACCGTCACGAGATCGGCATCGTGAACAAGTATCTGCATGGTGCCCACGAGGCGGTGATCCACGGTAAGCGGAACGACCACGCAATGATTCGCCCCGACCGGATGACGACTGAGGGCCGCCACATCTTCCGCGGCGCCGCCCAAAACCGGCTGGGCCCGACGCATCACCGCAGCATCGTCGAGCGCGTCGCCGCCAACGTCGCCACAGTCACAGCCGAGCACACCGTCGAGGTCGGTGATGACCACGCCTTCGACGCCGAGCAGCTCACGAACCGACGTAGCGGTGGAGTACGCCGCGGCGTCGGTAAGGCCGCCCCGCAAGGCCGGTCCAGCCTGGTTGGCGAGCGCAAGGGTGTCGGCGACGGTGGCGCGTCCGGGACTGCCGAAGAGATGCGCTGATCGTCCTCTCGTCCACATCGCCGGGGACGCTACCGCCGTTACGCGAACTGTGTTGGACCGTTGTTACCCCAATGATTGAATCGGGTGATCGCCACACAGGCCAGTGAACGTGCTTCGATAGAGCCAGTGACGCCGGTACCTCATCACCGCGGTCGCAGCCGCCTGCCCGTCGATCCGGGCCCGTGCCAATGGGACTTTCCCGACGCGCGGGCCGGCGACGACGACGGTCTCGTCGCTGTCGGCGCCGACCTTGCCTCGTCCACCCTCGTGCACGCCTATCGTCACGGCTCGTTTCCCTGGCCCCACGGCAAACGCGATCTGCCATGGTTTTCGCCCGACCCGCGCGGCGTACTACCGCTCGACGAAATCACCGTCAGCAAGTCACTTCGCCAGACGATGCGTCGTTCGGGGTGGACCGCGACCGTCGACACGGCGTTTGCGGCGGTCGTCGATGCGTGTTCGACACGAGTCGGCGAGGGAACCTGGATCACCCCGCGCATGCGCGCCGCCTACATCGAACTTCACCGCCTCGGCTGGACCCACAGTGTGGAGATCTGGGACGGCGACAAACTGATCGGCGGCTGTTACGGCGTTCTGGTCGGAGCGATGTTCATTGGTGAATCGATGTTTCATCGCGCCACCGACGCTTCCAAGGTGGCGCTGGTCGAACTCGGCTGGCGACTGCGCGAAGGCGGCGCGGGAATCATCGACGTGCAGCTCGTCACCGACCATCTCGCCTCCATGGGGGCCCGGCCGATCCCTCGCCCGCTGTATCTCGAGTTACTCGTTGAGCTTCGCGACGACGGGGTGACTCTGCTCTGCGATCGTCTCCCGGTTTCCCGGCACGCCGAGCGATAGGTACAAAGGTACGTCCACTTAGAAGAGCGATGCCTGGTCAGCGTCGTCCGATGATTTCGACGCCGCTACGCCGTCGGCCACGGTGACTCCCAAAGCGGCCTGCCGGGCGGCGGCCACGGCCAGGCGATCAACGAGATCGTTCATGGTGTTCCCACTGTGGCCCTTGACCCAGACGAACTCGATGCGATCCAGATCGGCCTTGGCGAGCGCCACCAACGGTTTCCAAAGATCCTGATTTGCGACCGGCTGCTTTTGCGAGTTACGCCAGCCGTTTCGTTCCCACTTGGCATACCAACTCTGCTTGAAGCAATTGACGACATAGGTCGAATCGCTCACGATTCTCACTCGCCCGACCCCTCCGCCTGACATCGGGAGCAGAACCCGTAGCGCTTCCAGGACCGCCTGGACCTCCATTCGCTGATTGGTCGACGCCTGCTCGCCGCCGCTGTCCGACGGTCCGCCGTCGACCGCCCACGCCCACCCCCCGGGCCCCGGATTTCCCGAACAAGCACCATCGGTGTAGGCGACGATCAAGGCAACAGGGTCCACGGGCACGAAGCCAGCCTCCCCCACCGAAGCCTCGATTCCGCGAACCTACGGTTACGAGCCGGCCCGAGGAAGTTCGATCCGAACCCGGGCACCGCCACCGGCCCGGGTCATCGTCGTCATCGAACCTCCGGCGGCCTCGGACAGCCGGCGAACGATGTCGAGTCCGAGACCCGTTGACCCAGCGGCACTCGCCCCTCGACGAGGATCGAACCCGACGGGAAAGCCCGGACCGTCATCGTCGACCACGAGCGCCACGTGCTCACCGGCGCGCAGGACCCGGACAGAGAGCCCCACCCCTTCGTCGGTATGCGAAAACACGTTGTCGACCAGGACATCAACGATCGCTGTGAGATCCGATTCGACCATCGCCACCAAGACCGAATCGTTTGGAAGATCCGATCCGAACGCACGATGTTCGTCCTCGGCCAACACCCGCCAGAACGATGTTCGGGCGCGCACGATCGCCGCCAGATCGGTGGAAATACCAATGCCTTGACGAGTCGGCGTGGCGGCTTCTCTGATGATTCGGTCGAGCGTTTTCGTGAGCTCTTCGAGACCGACCTCAATGCGTTGCAAGCCTTGGCGATCACTCACGGTGTCGAGCTCGGCCCGCAGCGCGGTGACGGGCGTGCGCAGTTGGTGTTGCAGGTCGGCGAGGGCGGAACGCTCCGTCCCGAGCAATTCGGCAATACGCGACGCCAGCCGATTCAACGCGGTGCCCACGGCCCGGACTTCCGGCGGGCCGGCTGGTTCGACCCGTACGTCGACGTCACCAGAACCAATGCGGTTGGCGGTGTCGGCCAGGCGGTCGACGGACCGCACCACAGACCGAGCCAAGCGGTCGTTCAAGAAAACGGCAACGGCAATGAGGACGGCACCCACGAGGGCCAGCACCGCCCACGACTGACGGACGTTTCGGTGCAGGAGTCGGCTCGGAACGAGCACGCGGATGACGGCAATCGATCCATTCGATCGAAGCACGGGCTGGTACACGACCTTGCCCTTTCCCGTCGTCCGGATGAACGCATCACCACCACGGGCACGCGCCAGCGACGCCGGATCGTCGATCGGATCACGGTCCAACACTTCCCCCAACCCGAGGACGGAGCCGTCGGGAAACACGACGCTCACCTCTCGCGGAAGTGCTCGCTGGCCGACCGAAACAATGGCGCCGGTGACTCGCGGATCACCGGTGATCGACAAAATCGGCGAGAGTGCCAGGGCGTCGGTTCGGCCAAGGGTCAATGCCCGTTCATCGGCAATTCTCGAGATCAACACCGCCAACGGCACCAGGAACACCAGCACGATGAACGAGCTGACGAACAATGACCGACGAAAGAGCGACCGACGCACCGGCAAACGTTCCGACCGGGCGCGTCAGACGTCGACAGGGGCGAGGAGCTTGATGCCCACACCACGAACGGAGTGGATATAGCGGGGCCGATCAGCGGTCTCGCCGAGCTTGCGTCGAAGCCATGACACGTGAACGTCCACGGTCTTGTCGGTCGTGAAGAACGGCTGATGCCAAACCTCCGCCAACAAGACCTTCTTCGAGATGACCTGACCCTCGTGACGAGCGAGATAGTGTAGAAGATCGAACTCTTTGCGAGAAAGTTCAAGCTTCTGATCGCCGAGCGAAACATCGCGACTTCGGGCATTGATGCGAAGGGCGCCGACCACGACGTCGCGTGTGCGCTCGCCGGCCACACCGCCGAGTCGACGAAGCGACGCACGAATGCGAGCGTCGAGCTGGTCCGGTGAAAAAGGTTTCGTTACGTAGTCGTCGGCGCCCGCATCGAGCGTTCGCACGATTTCTTCCTCAGACACGCGCGCCGTGGCCACGATCACCACTGCATCGCTGACCGGACGCAACATGCGGAGGAGTTCGACCCCGTCGAGATCGGGCAGACCGAGGTCGAGCACGATCACGTCCGGCTTGTGGGCGAGGACCAGCTGCAGGCCACCCATGGCGGTGTCGGCCTGCATCACGACGTGACCGCGCTGCTCCAGCGCCTTGGTCAGCGCAGTGCGAACTCGAAGGTCATCTTCGATGATGACGAGGCTGGCCACGATGGGGTGAGCGTATCGGTCGCACGACTGCTCTTCGGGGCCGACGCCAGCCCGGCCGGTTCATGTCTCGTTAAGCCACCGTTAAGACCCCGTCAAAGCTCACGAAACTTCGGACCAAACATCTTCACTTCCGCTTCCGGGTGTGAGTGACTGCACTCGACGGTGACGGCCGTCACCCCGGTCACAACCGCCGCACTTAGCCGGACGTCATCTCCGACGACCGGTCCAACACCAGGAGGAACCCTAATGCGAGCTCGCACGCTCATCGTGTCCGCGCTGGCCATCACGGCCGTCGTCGGCTCGATCGCCACCAACCCGGCCACCGCCGCCACCAAGAAGAAGACGACCAAGAAGAAGGCCGTCGTTACCACGTTGGCTCCGGCCACTACCGCGGCCCCAGTCACCACCGCGGCCCCCGTCACGCCGGCTGCTCCGTCGGCCGACGCCTCGGGTGGCGCCACCCTCGAATCGATCAAGAAGCGCGGCAAGATCGTCATCGGCACCAAGTGGGACGTTCCCCTCATCGGTCTGAAGAATCCCGTCACCAACGACGTGCAGGGCTTCGACGTCGAGATCGGCAAGATCATCGCCAAGGAGATCTTCGGGACCGACAAGGGCAAGGTCGAGTGGGTCGAGGCCATCTCCGCCAACCGCATCCCGTTCATCACCGATGCCAAGGTCGACATCATCCTTTCCACGTTCTCGATCACCGACGCCCGCAAGCAGCAGGTCGACTTCGCCGGCCCGTACTACGTCGCTGGACAGGACCTCCTCATCTACAAGATCGACGCCGATTCGATCAAGAGCGTCACCGACCTCAACGGCAAGAAAGTATGTGCACAAACGGGTTCGACTTCCGTCACCAACTTGAAAACGTTGGCCCCGAAGGCGTCCGTGCTCGACCTGCCCACCACGGCGAACTGTGTCGAGGCCCTGAAAGACGGTCGCGTTGACGCCGTCTCCACCGACGACACCCTGCTCACCGGCTTCGCCGAGAAGTTCCCGGCCTTCACCCTCGTCGGCAAGCAGTTCTCCGTCGAGAAGTACGGCGTCGGCCTGAAGAAGGGCGACACGGCGTTCCGCAACTACTTGAACGACATCGTCGAGAAGTCATTCAAGGACGGCTCGTGGAAGAAGGCCGTCGAGTCGACCATCGGCACCGGTGGTCTCAAGACCCCCGAGCCGCCCAAGGTCGAGCGCTACTGAACTGAACTGATCTGACCTGACCTGACCTGGTCCGGGCCGCGGGGAACCGCGGCCCGGACAAGTTTCTTCCATCCCTCTTGTTGACGGAGCTCCGTGCAGATTGTTCTCGACAACCTTCCCCGCCTTCTGCGTGGTCTCGGCGTCACCTTGCAACTCACCATCGGCGGCTTTCTCATCGGCCTAGTGATCGGCACGATCATCGCCGTCTTCCGAGTCAGCCCGATCAAACCACTGCGAGTCCTCGGCGCCGGTTACGTCGCTGCGATGGTCAACTCACCCCTGATCTTTCTCGTATTCGTGGCGTACTACGGGCTACCGAAACTCGGGGCTCTGTTGACGAACTTTCAATGCGCGCTTATTGCTGTTGGTCTCTATATCGGGGGATACGTCGCCGAAGCAGTGCGATCCGGATTCAATGCCGTGTCGAACGGCCAAGCGGAGGCGGCCCGAGCCATCGGACTCACGTTCGGCCAGACGTTGACCCACGTGATCCTCCCCCAGGCACTGCGATCGAGCGTCGGTCCTCTCGCCGTTCTTTTGAACGCTAACTACCGCAACGTTGCCGTGGCCGGAATCATCGGAGTCTCGGAGGTCGTCAAGGCCGGAAGCGATCTCTCTGACGAAACCGCCAAGCAGTATCCGTTCTTCGTGTTCTCGTTCCTTGCGTTCATGGTGCTCGGGTTCACCACCGCCGCCTTTGCCGGGTGGCTCGACAACCGCGTTGCGGTCAAACGATAGGAACCGACATGGCCACCCTGTCCTCATGGCTACTTGACGTAAAACCATCTCGCGCCGGCGAGCTGCAGATCAACGAAGAACTCGGTCCCCGTGGTCGACGGCGAGCGCTCATCGGCACTGCCGTCGTAACCGCCATCCTGGCGGCGGGCCTCGCATGGGTGCTTCGTCGCTTCCAGGTAAAGGGACAGTTCGCCCCAGAACTGTGGCGACCGTTTCGCCAGTGGTCGATCTGGAAATTCCTACTCCTGGGACTGGGTCAGACCATGAAGGCAGCTGGCGTCGCCTTCGTGTTCGCCTTGGGCCTGGGCATTGTCTTGGCGATGTGGCGCGGGAGCTCCCCGAAGCGCAAGCGAATTCCGGCCACGATCTTCACCGAAGTCTTCCGGGCGTGCGCGCTGGTACTCCTCATCAAGTTCGCGTTCTTCCAGTTACCGAAGACGCCAGGCTTTCGCGGTTGGACGCTCTCCAAGTACGCCTTTGTTTCGCTGGTGCTCGGTCTCACGTTGTACTACTCAACGGTCTTCGCCGAAGTCATTCGCTCGGGCATTCGCAGCCTGCCAAAGGGCCAAAGCGAAGCGGCACTCGCTATTGGCCTCACCGAACCGAGGGCGATGCGGCTCATCATCCTTCCCCAGGCGCTCCGACGGGCGCTGCCGAATCTCTTCACCCAGGCCGCATCGTTGCTCAAAGACACATCTCTCGGCGTGTTCGTGACCTACAGCGAGCTGTTGTCACGGGCCAAGATTGTCGGCGAATACGGGAGCAACTTCCTGCAATCATTCGTGGTGGCCGGGTTCATGTACATCTTCGTCGTGGCCATTCTCACGTCGACGGCCAACCGTCTGCAGAAGCGCCAAGCCCGATGAACAGCCCGATGAATAGCCCGATCAACACGTCGCTCCAAGGAACTCCGATGCCTGATCTGACCAAGCCCCTCATCGTCATCGAGGACCTCAATAAGTGGTTCGGCGATCACCACGTCCTCAAGGAGGTGGACCTCCAAGTCGGTAGCGGGGAGGTTGTCGTCGTCATCGGACCGTCGGGCTCCGGTAAGTCAACGCTGTGCCGGTGCATCAACCGCCTAGAGCGATTCCAAAAGGGCGTCATCACCATCGACGGGCGCACGTTGCCTGAGGAGGGTAAGGGGCTGGCAGCACTGCGCGCCGACGTTGGCATGGTGTTCCAGTCGTTCAACCTGTTTGCCCACAAGACGATCCTCGACAACGTGATGCTTGGACCGCTCAAGGTTCGTGGCATGTCGTCGGTCGACGCGAAAGCAAAGGCAATGGGCCTACTGGAGCGCGTCGGTATCGGCGACAAGGCCGCTCGCTATCCAGCGGAGTTGTCGGGAGGTCAACAGCAGCGCGCCGCCATTGCCCGGGCCCTGGCCATGGACCCGAAGGTCATGCTGTTCGACGAGCCCACCAGTGCCCTCGATCCTGAGATGGTTAACGAAGTTCTCGACGTGATGCTCGAACTTGCCGCCCAGGGCATGACCATGGTCGTGGTCACCCACGAGATGGGCTTCGCCCGGTCCGCCGCCCATCGCGTCGTTTTTATGGATGACGGCCGCCTGGTGGAAATTGCCACCCCAGCGGAGTTCTTCGACAACCCAAAGTCCGATCGAGCACGGGACTTCCTGTCCAAGATCCTCTGACCGCTCGGTGTCCATCGACGGGGCGTACGGTGGGTCGAAGGGCGTTGGGCGTACCCTCCACGGCGTGAAGTCACGAAGTTGCTACCTCATTGCGGTCTCCGCGCTTGCCGGGCTCATCATGGTGTCGTGTACATCGTCCGGCGACGCCTCCCGCAACACCCTCGCCCTGCCTCTCCCGACCCCGCCCAAAGCGGTGAGTCGCCTCGGGCAAGTCCGAACAACGAAGCACATCACCATTGGCGTGAAAGAAGATGTACCCCTCTTTGGTCTCCTCGACCCGGTCACCGGCAAACTCAGCGGGTTCGATATCGAGATCGCCAAGGGCATCACCAAGCGGCTGTTCCCGACCGACGATCCAGTAACGCGGATCACGTTCGTCGAAGCGCTTTCGAAGGACCGCGAATCGCTTCTGCAGAGCGGTGCTGTTGACCTCATCATTTCCACATACACCATCACCGATGCCCGCAAGCAATTGGTCGACTTTGCCGGGCCCTATTACATCGCCGGGCAAGACGTTCTCACCCGACGAGAGTTGATCGACAACGGAACGATTCGAGGCGTCGATGACGTGAACGGCCGCAAGGTCTGCTCCGTAAACGGGTCGACCTCGCTCATCAATCTGCAGAACGCCGCTCCCAAAGCCGACATCTCGATTACCCGCGACAAGTACTCGGAATGCTTTCAGGAACTACGAGCCGGCCGCGTCGACGCCATGACCACCGACGACGTCATCCTTCTCGGACTGGCCCGTCAGGACAAGCGTTTCGCCCTCACCGGCAACCCGTTCCGCACCGAGCCTTACGGGATTGGGGTTCCGAAGGGTGACAACGAGCTGCGGGCCTTCGTCAACGATGCCCTCGACGACATGGTCCGCCGCGGGGAGTGGGCCCAGGCGTTCCAATCAACCGTCGGCACGGCCGGCGCGCTCGTGCCCGCGCCTCCGGCCGTAGACCGCTACGAGTAGCTGGCGCGTCGGGCTCCAATCCACGGGTCGATTTACCTCGAAACGACATACCGAGGTAACGAGGTCACATTTATGGGGGCAACCTCTCTCGCGCCGGGTCGGTCAGCGGGTGGACCAGGTGGTGAGGCGGGAGGCGATGTCGGCGACGAGGGATTCGGAGGTGGCCAGGTTGACGCGCACGAAGTGTTCGAGTCCGGAGCCGAACGTGGCGCCGTCGGAGACCGCCAGATTGGCTTCGGTCCGAAGCCGGGTCGCCACGGTCTCGTGCTCGGCCAACGACGTTCCGAGCGCCGTGCAATCGACCCACGCAAGGTAGGTGCCCTGGGCCGGCAGGTGCACCAGCGCCGGCGCGTCGGCCGCCAAGGCGGCGGCGAACTGATCACGCCGAGCCGTCAACGCGTCGACGCACTGGACCAGCCAGGCACCGACCGACGGATCACTCCACGCCGTTTCCAGCGCAACCATCCCGGGCACGGACACCACACCGAGCACATGCGAGGAGAACACCGCATCAAACTCCACCTTGCGAGCCGAGCCGCCGAACACCATCACCGCAGTGCGCAGCCCGGCAAGGTTGCAGGACTTGCTCGCCGACGTGATGGTGATAGTACGCGCACGTACTTCTTCGGAGAGCGTCTCGAACGCAACGTGTTGGCGGCCATCGAACACGATTTCGGCATGGATCTCGTCGGACACCACAATCATGTCGAACTCGACCGCCAACTCACCAAGCGCGCGTAGTTCTTCGGCGGTGAAGACCCGGCCGACCGGATTGTGAGGGTTGCACAGCAGGAGCATCGGCGGACGATGTAGCGCCACCAGCGCCCGCAACGCGTCGAGATCGAAGCGGTACTCACCGTCGACCACCGTGAGTCGATGCTCCAACAGCTGTCGATGTTGTTCGCCCACCACCGAGAGGAACGGCGGGTAGATCGGGGTAAGCACGAGAATTGGGTCGCCCGGCGACGACCACACCTGCATGGCGGCGTGCATGCCCTGAACCACGTCCGTCAGCAGGAAAAAGCGCGCCGGGTCGTCGACCATGGCGAAGCGTTGCGAAAGGTATTTGGACGCAACCTCACCGACACGGCGGTGATAGGGCCAACCGGGATATCCGAGGAAACCATCGGCCATCCACGCATTGAGCGCCGCCGTGATGGGCGGCGGCGGACCCCAGTCCATATCGGCAATCCACGCCGGGAGCACCTCGGGCCCGAACGAAGTCCACTTGGACGAACGAGACCGACGAAGGCTCACGGGGTCGACCCG
>JANLQX010000220.1:0-3115 GCA_031368095.1 Actinomycetes bacterium
AGAAAGACCGGCCACACGATGGGGCGATGCCGACGTGCACGCATGATAGGTGTCCTAGAGAGAGTCGCCTAGGCCCAAGAACGCTGGGACTGCCACGATGATGATGAACACCGGAACGAAACAGAACACAATGGGAAAGAGCATCTTCACGGTGAGTTTTGCGGCCTTCTCCTCGGTTCGTTGTTTGCGCTTCAGCCGCATTTCGCCCGACTGGGTTCGAAGCGTCTCGGCCATCGGCACGCCATGCCGTTGCGCCTGGAGCAGTGCTGTGACCAACTGTCGGATCTCGACAATTTGGGCACGATCAGCAAGCATCCTCAACGCTTGTGCTCGCGGGACGCCAGCTTGGATATCGCCGACCGTACGACGAAGCTCGTCCGACAGGACACCTGTCGACGTCATGGCCACTCGACCGAGCGCCGCGTCGAAACTGAGTCCGGCCTCCACACAGATCGTCAATTGATCGATGATGTCGGCGGAGTTGGCTTGCATCTCGGCCTGTCGCTTGTCCCGGGTGCTCAGAACCCAGTAGTCGGGAAGGAAGAACAGCACTACGGCACCGACGAGCGCAACCACAGGACTACCGACCAACAACAGCAGCATCGCCGTACATCCGGCGAGCACGACCTTGACGCCCAGAAGTCGGGCGAGGTCGAGTCCGTACGGGTGTCCGGCCTGGACGAGGTTGACCTCGAGACCGTCGATCAACGGCGAAGGAAGGAGCCGACGCGTAGCCTGGCCGAGTCGGTACAGCATTGACGACGACGGAGGCGAGGTTGCTTCCAGCGGCTCTAGACCTGCGAAGAGGTTGGCGCAGGCAGCGTTCGGTCTGGCCGTAAGGCCCCACCACAAGACGCCGACAGATCCGACCAATGCCATGGAGCCGAGGATGACGGTGAGGTTCATGGTTTCATTCCTTGTCGAAGTGTCATAACTCGAGCGAGTTGACGATCCGGCGCGTCCAGATCGTGCCAACGATCATGAGGATGCCAGCGATGATGAGAGCTACAAGTCCGCTGCCGTGCGTCAGGCGGGCGAAGTTGTCTGGGTTGACCCGCCACTGCCACAGGGCCATCACGAAAGGTAGGGCAGTCAGGATCTGGGCCGACGTACGGCCCTAAGCCGTGAGGGAGGCGACCAGTCGTACCAAGCGCTGACGTTCCCTGATGGTGGCACCCACCGTACGAAAGATCTCCGAGAGGTTGCCGCCGGTGTCGCGGTTGATCTCTATCGCCCCCACCACCCATTCCAAGTCGTGGCTATCCATGCGTCGCGCCAGGGCGCGCATCGCGTCGGGCAGATCGCGTCCGAGCCGCGATTCAACCAGAACCTGGGCGAACGCGCTCCGAGCGGGCTCTTCAGCCTCTTCTGCGACTGAATCGAGCGCCTGAGCCAGGCCGAAACCGCTGCGGAGTGACGTAGTGACCAGCTGGAGCACGTCGGGCAACTGAGCAGCGAAAGCGGCCTGGTGCCTGGCCTTGGTGCGGTTCAAATAGACCCTCGCGCCGACGCAGACCACCGCCGCTGTGAGCAAGGCACCCGGTGGGCCAGCGAGCAACAGCCCGACGAGACCGAGGACGACGGCAACGACGGCGACGACGCCAACGAACTCCGCTGGCTGCATGGAGATGTCGGCTGCAGCCAGCTTCGTGGCGAGATCGGCCCGTTTGCCTCGCCGCTCGAGTGCTTGATCGACAACCGACACGGCGCGTTTGCCCATGTCGGATACGCTGCGCGGCTTGTCTATGCCCAGCCGAGCTTTCGACACCCTCGCCCGGGGGAAGAAGAGTAACCCAAGGAGCAAGAGGCCGAGGAACACGCCGAGGGCACCCAACCACAGCGTGACCGGCGAGGCCGTCGCCGATGGGCTGTCGACCGCCACGGGCGCGGCTGGACGAGGCGGCAAGGAGGCCACCGGGGCCAGACTCGTGGTCGAAGGGGCCACAGCCGCAGTCGACACTGCCACAGTTGTGGTCGACACTGCCACAGTTGTGGTCGACGCTTCCACGGTCGTGCTCGGCGTGAGACTGGTCGTGGCCATCACCGGCCCCACCACCGCAGCGAGGTGACTCGCAACGCGAGCAAACGCTGCCGATACCCCTGCGGTGTCATCGGCAGAGGTGACCGTTCCCAGTGCCGAGAGGCTGGCGATGTCCGTCTGGGCTGTCGTCAAGCTGATCGCCTCGATGCTCACACCCTGGCTTGCAGCGATCGCTGCGTCGAGAGTTGCGCCGCTGCCTTCGTCTTTACCATCCGATAGGAGAACGATCACCTTGTAGTCGGCGGTCAAGGAAAACTGTTGGCTCGCCGCGATTACGGCGTCGTAGAGCGCCGTGTCGCCGACAGTGACGATCGAGTTGATCTCTTCGCTCAACAACGGGCGGTCTGTCGTAGGAGGCGTCAACACCGTGACGTCATCGCCGAACGTCACAACACCGATGGGGACCTCCGCGGGCATGGAGTCGACAAACTCCCGCGCCGCGGCCTTGGCCGCCTCGATAGCCGGACGCATGCTTCCAGACGCGTCGATTACGAGCATGACCTCAAGGCCCACCGCCGGCACTTGGGCGGCGGCACGGGCGCTGCCGGGCAGGCCTGCGGGAGCGACCGCCACGACCGCAATGACCGCCACGCGAGGGGCGATGGCAAGAAACGCCAGGAGGCGGTGCCGTAGGCGATTCATCGCTGCCACAACTCCGGTCCGCCGAAAAGCCCGCTGGGGAGGGCGATCCCCAGGTCACGGAGATGGTCGACAAACTTCGGGCGGATACCCGTCGCGACTAAGCTCATCGTCTGGTAGTCGAAGCGGTAGATGTCCTGGAGCGTGATGATCTCGCCCTCCATCCCGATCACTTCGGTCACATGGCTGATGCGTCGGGAGCCATCGCGGAACCGGTCGAGGTGCACGATGAGATTCAGTGCCGACGCGATCTGCTCGCGGATGGCTCTGCTGGGAAGGTCGAATCCGGCCATCAGCACCATCGTCTCCAGCCGGGCCAATGCATCCCTGGGAGCATTGGCGTGCACCGTCGACATCGAGCCATCGTGCCCAGTGTTCATCGCTTGGAGCATGTCGAGCGCTTCGGCACCGCGGACCTCACCCACGATGATGCGG
>JANLQX010000241.1:0-3657 GCA_031368095.1 Actinomycetes bacterium
GCGATACCGGTGGATTCGTCACGCCACCGGCTCAAACCGTCGCGATCACCGGGAACCAAACCACCCCTGCGCTAGGCACCTACATCGCACCGATCCTCGCAGTCGAGCAGCCTGCGGGCACCAGTCTCACCAGCGGATCGAGCATTGCGGCCTTTGGCTCCGTGCCGACGGGCACAAACGCCAGCAAGACGTTCACGATTAAGAACAACGGCACTGCAAACCTGACTTCTGTTGCCCTCAGCTTCGAGGGCGCGAGCAGCGGAGATTTTAGCGTCACTGCCAGTCCCACGACATCCGTCGCGCTCGGAGGTGGCAGCGCCATTTTTACCGTGCGATTTGCGCCCAGCACCACCGGCCCTCGAAGCGCGACACTCCACATCACGAGCAATGATCCGGGCACGAACCCATTCAACATCGCGCTGGCGGGAACCGGGACCGTCGGGAGCGGCACCGGTTCACTGCAGGTCACGATAGCCCCAAGCACCGCCGCAGCGGACGGTGCGAAATGGCAGGTAGATGGCGGGGGCTGGCAGGGCAGCGGGGCTCTGGTCGCCCTCGCCGCCGGCAGCCACGTCGTCAGTTTCAATAGTCCGGCTGGATATATCCCCACTCCGAGCAAGTCGGTCACGGTCGCCGCGGGCCAGACGACGACCTTCGCCGCCACCTGCTACCCCCCAGGCGGACCGCTCGATAATTGGAGCGCGCGCATCGCCCAGCCGCAGGACATCGCTTTAAGGGGCATCGCCTTTGGCAACAACACGTTCGTCGCTGTAGGCGGCGGTGTGCTCACCTCGCCGGACGGCATCAACTGGACACCGCAAAGCACGGGCATCCGCACCGCGTTGAATGGTGTTCTCTTCGCCCAAGGCCTGTTTGTGGCAGTCGGGGATAGCGGCGTAATCCTCACCTCACCCGATGGTATGCAATGGACACGCCAGAACACCGCATCGGGTGGTAACGACATCATGGGCATCTGCTACGCCAACGGCAGATTCATCGTCGGTGGTGGCAACGGCCCTCTCCTCACTTCTGCCAACGGCGTCTCATGGACGGTGCTAGCCGCCGGAAATGGTGACTACGTCCAGGGTGTGGCTTTTGGAAACGGCCAATACGTGGCCGTTGGCTTCGGCTCCATCCTGACCTCAACCGACGGGATAAACTGGCTGCGCCGGGTTGCTGACGATGGAGAGGGCGGTCCACTTTATGGCGTCGCATTCGGCAGCGGAACCTTCCTTATCAATGGGCATAATGGTTATCTGACTTCTCCCGATGGTTTCATCTGGACTACCTCAACAACAAGCCCACCTTTCACCGCGGATCTTACTCCCGGCGCGGGCAGTGCGACGACGGCCTTCGGCAACGGGATCTATGTCACCGTAATCGGCATCGGCGGCATTAGCACCTCACCCGACCGCGTGGTCTGGACCGACCGCAGCGTGACTTATCCCGCGATCAGCTATGGCTTCGCTTATGGCAACGGGGTCTATGTCGCTGTTGGGGGCAATGGCTTCATTCAAAGCTCGACCGATGCGGTGACCTGGCTCAGCCGGACATCGGGAACCACGATCCGACTATTCGGTGCGACCTTCGGCAATGGGAAGTTTGTGGTGGTGGGAGACACCGGAACGGTGCTTACCTCCACGGATGGCGTGAGTTGGGCTGCCCATAATGTGGCTGCCCAGTATCGCTTCTTTAGCGTCTCGTATCTAAACGGCCTTTTTGTAGCTGCCGGTGACCACACCGTGCTCACTTCACCCGATGGGATCAGCTGGACTGACAGAACTCCTATACCCGGGGTCATCTACGAAGGCGCAGCATATGGCAATGGGAAGTATGTGCTGACGAATTTTGGCGGCGTCGTCTATACATCAACAGACACCATATCTTGGACAGCCCTAACACCATCGGGAATCAGCGGATGGTCGGACCACGGCATCGCGTTCGGCAACGGTACTTTCGTGGTGGTAGCTTATGGCGGGAGGATTGCAACTTCGACCGACGGCGTCACATGGACGCCGCGAACCTCATCAACGACGAATGACCTCTATGCCGTCACTTTCGCCAACAATATATTCGTTGCTCTAGGAGGAGGCACCCTTCTTACCTCACCGGATGGGGTGACTTGGACCCCGCGCAGTTACTCTACGTCGACACTTGCTCCTTTGCCGAGCATCCTCGGAGGCGCTGGGTACTTCGTCGATCTTTGGGGCATTGGTTACGGGAATGGCGTTTTCTTCAGTGAAACAGATGGAGTCATCGTGACCGATTTTGCCGGAATCGCCGCAACGTCCAATTCTCCTGTAATCAATCTGGAGCAGCCCGTGGGCATGGGTCTTACCAATGGCTTGGGCACTGTGGATTTCGGCCAACTGCTGACAGGAGCCACGCAAAGCTTAACCTTTACAATCCGGAACTCTGGTTTTGTGAACCTGACGCTTGGCGCACTCACCATTGACGGCGTGAACCCGTCCGACTTCGGTGTCATCGCCGCCCCCGCCTCTCCGATCCCACCGTGGGGCAGCACCACTTTCACCGTGAGCTTCACGCCCGGTGGAACCGGCTCTCGCAACGCGGTAATGCACATCCCGAGCAATGATCCCGCGACAAGCTCTTTCGCGATTAACCTCACCGGCACGGGGGCCGGCACGACACTCGCAGCCACTTACACTACGGGACTGGAGGCGCCTTTGAATGTTGCCGGCTTCACCGCCACGGGCAAAACGGTGAACCTCACCATCAACTATGCGCCGGTGCCGGGCACACAGTTGATGGTCGTGAAGAATACGAGTCTCGGATTTATTAACGGTACCTTCAGCAATCTTGCGCAAGGCCAGTATGTGCCACTGACCTACGATGGAGTGACTTACAACTTCGCGGCCAACTACTACGGCGGCACCGGCAATGACCTGGTGCTGCAATGGGCAAATACCATGCCGATGGCTTGGGGATGGAATAACTTCGGCGAGTTGGGCAATGGGAGCAGAACCAGCAGTGCTGTGCCGGCGGCGGTAAGCACAAGTGGGGTGCTAGCCGGCAAGACCATTCTTGCCATGGCTGGTGGCAACTCCAAAAGTTTGGCACTCTGTTCCGACGGCACCCTTGCGGAATGGGGGGACGTCCCCGGAAGCGAAACACATGTGCCCGTGGACGTGACTACTGCGGGCGTGCTCGCCGGGAAACGAGTCATCGCCGTCTCGGCGGCGGATGGTCACAATCTCGCCCTCTGCTCAGACGGAACTGTGGCAACTTGGGGGTACAACACCTCTGGACAATTGGGCAACAACAGTACGGTGGCTAGCAACCTGCCGGTGGCGGTAAACGCGGCACCTGGAGTATCAGCCCTCGCCGGAAAGACGGTTGTTGCCGTATCGGCGGGAAGTTATCACAATCTCGCCCTCTGCTCAGACGGGACGGTCGCGGCTTGGGGGAGCAATACCTCTGGTCAGTTGGGAAATAACACGACTATAAACAGCCCCGTGCCCGTTTCGGTAAACATCGCAGGAGTGCTTTCCGGGAAGACGATTATTGCCGTATCCGCGGGAAGCAACAACAGCTTGGCGCTCTGCTCGGACGGCATCGTGGTAGCTTGGGGCGACAACAACTGTGGGGAGTTGGGCAACAACACTTACACAAGCAGCTTTGTGCCGGTAGCTGTTT
>JANLQX010000311.1:0-1808 GCA_031368095.1 Actinomycetes bacterium
AACAACAAGAAACCAGTTCTGCGCCCGCGCCTGTACATCGGCCACCCAGTCGTTTCGGCACCAACACAGCACTCCGGCTTCGACAACGACGCCAGTCACGGCCACCAGGCACGTCGTTCGCTCAACATCGTCCAGCCCATCAGAGGACAACTTTGCGGCCACGCGCAACAACAGGTCGAGATTCGTTGCGGACGGATCAGCGCGAAAACGGCTCAGCAACGACGCAACAGCTTCAGCAAGTCCCGGACCGTGCTCACCGTCAGCTCCGAGCCCCGCCATGGACCCAAGTCTCGCGCAACGGGCCATCCAGGTCTCGCTTGTTGCCCAGCAACGACGACAATTCACTACCCGAATCACGGAGCGAGATCAGGCGTGTGGATCAAACGTGGTCCGACGGTTCAAGTCAAGCCGACGGTCTCGGACGTCGATGAAACGGACGGAGGCTGCCACGACGTGGCGCAGCGGGCGACGGCGAAGACCGACTCGACCTCGTCTAGGGTTTAACGACTCACTGCATCATGTTCTTCCTTCAAGCCCCGGCGACGTGCTGTCGGCAGAGGAAGTCGGCAGGACTTATGTATTGCCGAGGGTGGACTCGCATGGCTGATGGGTCGACAACCTCAGTGTTCGAGCGTCTTGACCCGAGACGGCAGGGCCTGCTTTGTTCAGACCCTGCCGGTCCTCACTTCTTGTCGCGCGGCGGGAATGGATCGCGGCCCGGGGCGATGGTGTCGCTGTCCCGGATCTGTCCGTTTCGCCGATGGGTGACGACCTCTACACCGCCCTGGTTGTGGACGATGGCTCTGGCCGCCGCTTGGGCTTCAGCTTGGGTGTTGTGGTGGGAGCTGGCCCGGCTTGCGTCGGGAGCGACCACGTCCCAGCCACCGCGGTCTGAGCTGGGTACGACGTGACGATTGCTTTCCTTGTTCATGATTCACCTCCTCTCGATCTTTTTGGCTGTTGGTGCAATGCGGAGGTGCTTGACCTGACGTTTCATAGGACTCTTGGCAGGATTTGGTCGGCGAGCAGGACGCAGAGGATCGCCATCGGAAGCGTTCCGGATGGAAGCCGAGATACGCGCAGTTTTAGGACTTTGGCCGTGTTTTCCCTGCTCACGCCGCTTGCGGACGGACGCCGCTACTGGCAGTGCGACGGGACTGGGCATCGAGCGCGGTTGTACTGCAGCGACGCGCGAAAGTCCTGGCCAGCGCCACGATTCACAACACCAACGCAATTGCCGATCGGCCCCAAACAAGCGCTATGTCCCAATTCTGCGCGTATCTCGGCTGCCGTCGCGCCGATGGACGATGAGGTCGGTCTCTAGCCGTTCCGTAGCGCCGCGCCATACGTGAACGCTCGCTGAACCCTTCGGCACTTTGACGGTACGATCATCTCGTGATTGATCGGCTAAAGGTCGTGCTCGTTCCGATCATTGCGTCCCTTCGGCGTCTCCGAGGGTACAGGCCCACGGCCCTGAACTACGCAGAATACATTGGGGGATTCGCCGCAGGCTGTGTTGGCTTTGGCTCGGTTCTTCCGAGTGTAAATCGAGCGGCCTCAGGAATGGCGGTCGTCTTGCCGGTCGTCGTCGGCGGCCTAGGCGCTGCGGCCGGTGTGGTTGGACTCGCGCACATGAACGAACGATTTGCGACGGCACCTATCGTGACGAAGGCCCACGCACATCCGCCTTGGCTATCGCATCTGATAGGCGCCTTCGCCCTTTCGCTGGCATCGGTTGGCGCGATTTTAGTGCCCAAGGAGCAGACGTCGGCGGCCGCGCGAACCACGGTCTCGCAGCCATCGACGGC
>JANLQX010000313.1:0-10844 GCA_031368095.1 Actinomycetes bacterium
GCCGAGCTTCGTCGTCGTCGCCCAAGCGCCGAGGTGCTGCATCTTGATGCTGGCCATAGTGTGCAGGGCGACGCGCCGATGGCGTTAGCGGCGGCCATCGCCCACTTTGCCGACGCGTCGTGCGCGACCTGACTGTCTCCCGCCCGACAGGGTGTGCCATCGTGAGCGCCATGACGACGACGCTCGATCCGATGACTGCCCGCCGCACCTGGATGACCCTGGAGCCCATTCACGGCATGGTCTACTTCACGCCCCACGGTGCCCCGACCTACGACGCCATCGGGCTCACCGGTCGGGGTCAGTACTTTGCCTCTCGTGCTGCCGCCATGGGGCCGGTCGGGCCCGAGGTCGTTGCCGCCACGTTCTACAACTTTGCTCCGGTGCTGGTGGGTCGCTGTGTTCCCGCCGCGTGGGAGCAGGCGTCACCGGCCGCCATCTTGGCGGCACGGCTTTCCGTGGTCGACGCCTCTCTCCTCGATGCCGCCAGCGACCACATTGGGACGGAGGCCACGGCGACGGCAGCCGATCTCGTTCGGCGGGCTGCATTGAGCGCCACCGATCGGACCGAAGGCAAACCGCTCTTCGCCGCCCATGCGTCGCTGCCCTGGCCGACCGATCCGCACCTCGTCTTGTGGCACGGGCAGACTCTTCTCCGGGAGTACCGGGGCGATATTCACGTGGCGCTGCTGGTGGCCGAAGGCCTCAGCGGTGTCGAGGCTCTCATCACCCATGCCGCGACCGGTGCCGTGCCGGCCGAGCTGTTGCGGACCCTTCGTGGATGGACCGAGAATGAGTGGAGCGCCGCGGTTGAATCACTACGCGTACGTAGCATCATTGCTTCCGATTCGCTGGTGCTCACTCCCGACGGTGAAGCCCTTCGCCAACGTCTGGAGGATCGAACCGACGCTCTTTCGGCGAACGCCTGGGCTGTCCTCGGTGAGGACGGTTGCAAAACTCTGCGGGCCGCCGCCCGACCCATGTCGGTTGCGGTGATCGACGCTGGCTGGTCGCCGCTTCGTAAGTTGCCGCCGGCCGAGGACTGATGTCGGCGTGGCAGGTCGCGGCACTCGCCGCGGTTGGCGTCGTCGTGCTCGGGTGTTCACCAAGCGCCTCGGAAATCGCCGCGCCGTCGACAACTGCGCTGAGTTCGACGAAGCTGCCGACAACAACAAACTCAATCCTGACCACGTTGCCCGCTTTGGCGAGCATAACGACCGTTGCCAAGGTAGCGACGGCGCTAAGAGCGACTGCGCCGGAGACCTTCGAGTCGGCGTGGAATCCGAGCATCGAAGGTCTGCTTACCTTTCGCGGCGACCCGAACCGCCGCTCGTACGGCCTTGGGCCGGTGCCGAGCGCGCCGACGGTGGCATGGTCTTACCCGAAGGCCGGTGGAATGTGTCGTCAGTCGACCGCCAAAGGCGAGACGAAGCAGTGGTGTGGAGCGGGATGGACCGGACAGCCGACGGTGCATGTTCGCGACGGTCGAACGTGGCTGGTGTTCAACGGGTACGACGGTGCCGTCCACTTTGTCGATGCCGATACCGGCGACGACATTCTCGAACCGTTCGTGACCGGCGACATCATCAAAGGAACCGTCACGATCGACCCTGACGGTTTTCCGATCGTCTACTCCGGGAGCCGCGACAACTTCTTCCGCGCGCTTGCTATCGATCGTCCCGGCGGGAAGGCGGTGGAGTTGTGGAGGCTCTCGGCCGACGCCGTCTCGCCGACCAAATGGAACAACGATTGGGACGGCTCAGCCCTCGTGCTCGGCGACTACCTGCTCGAAGGCGGGGAGAATTCGCAGTTCCACGTCGTCAAGCTCAATCGTGCCTATGGGCCTGATGGTCTCGTCGCGGTCGATCCTTCGCTCGTGTTCCACACCCCGGGTTGGGACGATGAGTTGCTCCGAGATCTCGCCGGACGATCACCGTCGGAAGTGTCGATCGAGAACTCGGTGGCCGTCGACGGTGACACCGTCTATTTCGGAAACTCCGGCGGACTGATTCAAGGATGGGACCTTGCGCCTCTTCGGATCGGCGGAACGCCCACGCGAACGTTCCGGTTCTGGATGGGCGACGACACCGACGCCTCGGTGGTGATCGATGATGACGGCTTCCTGTATGTGGGCGCCGAATACGAACGGGAAACACTGCGCAGCCGCAAGGTCGGGCAACTCGTCAAACTGGATCCTACGCGTACTGATGATCCGGTGGTGTGGAGCTTTGCCGATGTCGGACGGCCACCAACGGGCATCTGGTCGACCGTCGCCATCGATCGGGGAGTCGTCGTGGCCACCACCAATGGTGGGCGTGTGGTCGGGCTCGATCAGCTCACCGGAACGCTGCTGTGGGAGTTTTCGTTGCCGGCACCCGTGTGGCAGTCGCCGGTGATCGTCGACCGGGTTCTGATCCAAGGCGACTGCGCCGGAGTGCTCCACGGCTACGACCTCCGTGACCCGAGGGTGGCGCCCCCGGAGCTGTGGTCGGTGACGCTCGGCGGCTGCATCGAGGCCACGCCAGCCGTCTGGCACGGCTCGATCTACCTCGCCACCCGAGGCGGCCACTTCTTCGCCCTACGCGACCCCTAGCCCGGCGCGAGGCCCGGTGCGAGAGAGGTTGCCCCCATAAATGTGGGTTCGTTACCTCGAAGGAGCGATTCGAGGTGAATCGACGGAGGACTGATCAAATCTCCTAAGGATTTGGCTGGTCCGGCTCAGGTTTTGGACGGTGACGGCCGAAGTTGAGGGGACCATGAGTGTGGACCAACCCCCGGGGGGTATCGAGACCGAGCGCGACCAGGTGATGGCCCGCGGCCTGGTCGATACCTGCCGGCTGATGTCGAGCGGATCGTTCACCGCGGCGTTGGCCATTCCAACCGTCGGAGGGTGGATTGCGCACATCGGCGGCACTTCGAACGTGGCCGTGCTTTCCTGGTGCGCCTCGGTGGTCGTGGTCTCGGTCGTGGTCGGGACGGTGGCCACGTGGGGCGTCCGGGTCAACGTGGCGCCTGATGCGAGACGCTGGCTTCGCCGCATGGAGGTCGCCATGGTCGTGTCCGGAACGGTGAATTCGTTCGGCCTTCTGATCGTTGATCCCCATCGCGACGGCCGAGTGAATCCGGTCTGGTCGATTTCTCTGATGGTGTTCTCGTCGATGCTCGCCGGAAACATGTTGATCGGATTCGGGATTCGCACCCTGTTTCCGCTCTTCGCCTCGCCCGTTGGGATTGCAGCGGTGATCTCGTGCGTCCGTCTCGGCGGTTCGCTCGGCGTCGTTCTTGCCTTCGGTTGTCTGGTGTTTTGCTTCATCATATTCGGAATCAACCGAATAGCCGGCAATGCGTTTCGATCATCGACGCAGTTGCGGTTTCGAAATGAAGCGCTTGTCGGCGATCTCGAAGCCGCCAATGAGCTCCTTGAGCGTCGTGCCCATTCCGACGCTCTGACCGGTCTCGCCAACCGAGCCGGGCTATGGGTCGAGATCGATCGCCGTGGCCCGGCGAGCGGAAAGAGCACCGTGTTGTTTTTGGACCTTGATGGGTTCAAGCCAATCAATGACGAGTTCGGCCATGTTGCTGGTGACGAAGTGCTGCGGACGGTGGCCCGTCGACTGTTGTCGGAGGTCCGTGACGGAGACATTGTTGCCCGGATGGGGGGCGATGAGTTCGTCGTCATCGCCTACGGGCTTGACATCGCAACGTCGGAACACTTTGCCCAGCGAGTGGCGAAATCGATTCGAGAACCCATGGCCATCTTTGGCGAAATAGTGGCAATCTCGGCGGCTATTGGGGTTGCCGCTCATCAACCCGATGAGAGCATCGAGACGACGTTGGCGGAGGCCGACAAGCTCATGTATGCAATGAAGCGCTCCCAGCGCAGCGCCGCGTAAGGAAAGCCTCAGCTCCCAGCGTTGCGCATTGCCCGCCAGACCTTTTCGGCGGTCGCCGGCATGTCAATGTGGCGGACGCCCAGGTGAGCAACGGCATCGATAACCGCATTCTGGACTGCCGGCGTTGATCCGATCGTGCCGGACTCACCAATACCCTTGGCTCCGAGCTCGTTCACGTGGGTCGGAGTTTCCATCGGCACTCGTTCGAACGACGGAAGCTCGGCGGCCGAGATGATGCCGTAGTCGGCGAAGTTCCCGGTGACGGGGTTGCCGTCAACGTCGAACACCACCTCTTCCAACAGCGCCTGGGCGGCCCCCTGGGCCAGTCCACCGTGGACCTGGCCGTCGACGAGGAGCGGGTTGAGGATGCGTCCGGCGTCGTCACACGCGATCAAACGCTGAAGTGTCACCTTGCCGGTGTCGGCGTCAACTTCGACGACCGCAACGTGGGCGCCGAACGGAAACGTTCCCGCATCACTCTTGCCATCAAGTTCCACGGTGAGGACGTCGCCGCTGGCCGCTGCTGCGGCGGCGAGGTCGGCCCAGGTACGGCTGACGGCAGGAGTGCCGACCACGTGGAACGATCCCGATGGCGTGTCGAGCACGACATCTTCAATGGGGGCTTCGAGCAGATTGGCGGCGAGCTCGCGGGCCTGTTCCACCATTTCGCCGGCGGCCGACCACATCGCCGTGCCGGCGAGTTGCAACGAACGTGAACCGCCGGTGAGAGAACCTCGCAGGACATCGTCGGTATCGCCGTGGCGGACTTCGATGTCTTCCAGCGGCACGCCGAGTCGTTCGGAGATGAGCATCGCCCAACTGGTGTCGTGACCCGTGCCATACGGAGTTGAACCTGTACGTGCACGTACCTTTCCGTTCGGGAGGATCTCGACGCCGGCAAACTCCGACCCTCCGCCGTTGGCGGTGACTTCGACGTAGCACGAGACGCCGATACCGAGCAGATTCCGATCTCCCCGAGCGCGCCGAGCAGATTGCTCAGCGCGCAGGCCTTCGTAGTCGGCGGCGGCCAACGCGCGATTCAGCGCACCTTCGTAGTCACCGCAGTCGTACGGGGCGCCGGCCGACGTGGTGATCGTCTCCATGAACGGGGCCCGAAGATTGCGGCGCCGAACTTCCACCGGATCCAGACCGACCTCGGCGGCGAGAATGTCGACCATGCGTTCGATAGCGGCCGCTGCTTCGGGACGACCGGCTCCGCGGAACGCGCCGACCGGCGTGGTGTTCGTCATAACGGACTCCGACGAGAACTCGATGTTGTCGAGGTCATAGACCCCGGGCTGCATAAGTCGCGTCATGTTCGGCAGCACGGCGCCGAACCGGAAATAGGCTCCGGTGTCCTGCAGCACCGTCAGCTTGTAGGACTCGATGCGGCCTTCGGCGGTCGCTCCCATTTCGGCAAATTGGACTTGGGCTCGGCCCGGGGTGAGGTTGGCCATGTCGTCAGTTCGCGACGACACCCAACGAACTGGACGGCCCGTGACCTTGGCGAGGTACGGGAGCAGGGTGTCCTCAGGCGATGGCGACGCCTTGGCACCAAAGCCGCCGCCGACGTCGGGCGTGACCACACGCACGTTCGCGGGATCGATCTTGTGGGCGGCGGCGAGGTAGTCGCGGAAGGGATGCGAACCCTGCGAAGTCGTCCAATGGTGGAGTCGGCCGTCGGGCGCCCAGACCGACGCCGCGCCACGAGGCTCGATGGGCGACGCCGCCACGCGCGTGTTCACGATCCGCTGGCGGATGACGACCGGTGATGCGTCGATGTCGACCGTGGTGCTGGCGGGAATGGCGGTCGCGACGTTCGAGCCATGAGCGGAGTGCAGGAGCACGTCGCTCTTGACGGCCTCCTCCACAGAGACGAGCACGGGCTTCGGGTCGTAGTCGACGATGACTGTTTCGCCGGCGTCGGGTCCCTGACCTCGGGTCTCGGTGAGGATCGCCACGATCGGCTCGCCGACGTAACGAACGGTGTCCGACGCCAACCAAGGCCGAGAGATCGACGCAGGAAAAAATGCCATATCGGGCGGGCACGTGCCAAGACCGGCAGCGATCAAGTCCTCGCCGGTGACCACGGCAACGACACCGGGCATGGACCGTGCTTCGGACGCATCGACGGTGATGTGGGCGTGGGCCATCGTGGCCCGTACATAGTGAACGTGGAGCGCACCGTCGAGCATCGGGTCGCGGATGTCGTCGACGTAGGTCCCACCGACGGTGAGCATTCGAGGGTCTTCGACCCGGCGCACCGGGGTGCCGAGAATTGATGTTCCACGCGTGTCTCTTCCGGTCATGGCTCGACCCTACCGCCGCCGTGCCGAGTTACGGGATCGGGGGAACCGCCTGCGCGAGGTCGAGGTTGGTGGCCATCAGTGTGCGCATGATTGCGTCGGCCTCTTCCGGCGACGCACCGGCAGCTCCATAGACCGCGCTGCTTCGGGCCGGCTCGTCGCGATGCTCCAGCGCGTAGGCGACAGCGTCGGCCAGGTCGGTGCCGAAGGTCTCGGCCACTCCCGGCTGGGTCTGTGGTCCGGTGACGGCCATATGGAGTGAGTTCGGATGCTGTTGGCCGTTCAGCCGCCAGCTCCGCTTCCGCATGAAATCGTTCACGTGGTACACGTCGTAGTCATTGGAACGGAACGAGAAGCAGTAGGTCGGCGAGCCGTTCATGATGAGCGACGGATGCGAGCGAACGGCATCTTGCATGGCGAACGCCGTCTCGAAAATCTTCTTCGCCTTGGTCAGATAACCGCCGCGACCGTTGGCCACCATCGACGCCCAGGTGGCGGCGAGTAGCCCACTCGACCGCGAGCCGTCCATACCTGGCGAGGCGTACTTCCCGCCCGACCAGTCGGTCATGGTGAAGTACTGACCGTTGCGAAGCGCCTTGTCACGAAACATCAGGATCGATGTCCCTTTGAATCCGTAACCGTACTTATGAGTGTCGGCGGAGATCGTGGTGACCCCCGGATGACGGAAGTCGAATGGTGCAATGTCGTAGCCGAGCATTTCGCCGAACGGCAGGATGAATCCGCCGAGGCAGCCGTCGACGTGGAGTCCGACGCCCTTGGCGATGGCCAGGTCACTGAGCTCAGCGATTGGATCGATGGTGCCGTAGCCATAGTTCGACGCGGAGCCGATGATGGCGACGGTGTTTTCGTCGATCATGGCGGCCATGGCGGCCACATCGACGAGCGTGGTGTCGGGGTCGATCGGGGCGTGGCGCATTTCGATACCAAACAGATGGCACGCCTTGTCGAAGGCCGGGTGGCCCGTCTCGGGCTTGACCACGTTGGGAATGCGATTGCCCTTGGCGTAGGCCGACTCTCGGTAGGCGAGCATGGCGTGGGCGATACTGCCGGTACCGCCGCTGGTGACCATTCCGACGGGTTCGTGTCCTCGCTCCGCCGCTGCCGAACCGTGGAAGAGATCGAGTCCCATGGCGATGATCTCGCCTTCAAATCGGGTGGCGCTGGGGGCGATGTCGCGCTGGAGCGCGTTGACGTGTCCGTACAGTGCGAAGGCCTTGGCCATGAATGCGTAGTGCTCCTTGTCGCCGCAGTAGAACGACCCGGAAGCCTTTCCCGGCTCCCAGGAGCCGTCTTCCTTGGTGGCCATCTCGGCCAGTTCGGCCAGGATCGCGGCGTGGTCACGGCCCTCCGAGGGCATGCCTCGAAGGACGGTGTACTGCTCGGCGTAGGGATACTGCGGGGCGTAGGCCATGGCGGCTCCAGTCAGGTTCGGGTTGGTTGGGCGGAAAGGCGACGCACCGGCTCGGCGAGTCGATCATGCAGGTCTTGATAGATGCCGATGCGGTCATCGAACAGGGCTGCGCTCGATGACGACGGCTCGTAGTGACGGGCGATTGGAACCAGCGCTTCGAGGTCGCCAACGGCTATTCGTCCGAGCGTAAGGAGGCCGAGCAGACCGGCGCCGCGTGCGTTGGCATGACGAGGTTCAGCCACTTGCTCGATTCCGCGCCCGAGTACGTCGGCCATGGTCTGGGACCACGCATCGGACTGAGCCCCGCCGCCGGCAAACCGAAGCACGGGGTAGGCAACGCCGAGAGTCGATTCGACCTCATCGGTCAGCCACCGCATCTGGAGGGCTATTCCTTCGAGAACGGCGCGGACCATATGCGCGCGTGTGGTTTGCAGCGACATGCCGATGAACGCGCCTCGCTGGTGGCCGTCGACTTTTGGTGCTGCTGACCCGATGAGCCACGGGAGAAACAGCAGACCATCGGCGCCGGGGGCGATGTGACGAGCGGCGTCGGAAGCCCGTTGGAACAAGTCGTCCGGGGTGGGGACCGGATCAAACAGTGCATCGGTGCCGTGGACCACGTTGTGAAGGAAGGTTTCCAGCACTTTCCCGCCGAGGCCTGCTTCGGCCATGACATAGAAACGATCGCGAAGCGCGCTTGGCATCGTGGCCAGGAATTTCGATGGATCGACGACTCGGGTCGGGTGATGGCCGGTAAGAACTCCGGTGGTGCCCATGACAACCGTTCCCTGGCCGGGTCCGACGGCGTTCGTGCCGATGGCTGCTGCCACGCTGTCATTCGCCCCGGCTACAACCATGACGCCTCGCGGAAGGCCGAGGGTGGCGGCGACCGCACCAAGAACCTCGCCGAGTTCGCCGAGCGAGGGCACGAGCTCGGGGAGCTTCGACGCATCGACACCGGCACGGCTGATGAGGTCGTGGGACCACGTGACGTTGTCGAGGGTCCGGTTGTCGGTCAGCGCCAACGGCATCGCAGTGTTGCCCGTGGCGACAAGCCGTCCGCAGAACCGAGCGTTCAAATAGTCCATCGGTTCGAGATAGGCAGTGGTCTTGGCGTGAATGTCCGGACGTTGATGCTGCGTGAACAGCACATGGGCCAGGGAGGTTGAGGGATGAAGACCGTGCACATTGGCCCAATGCGCGAGCGTCGTTTCCGGACCCTCGGCTGCTGTCGCGGAGATAGCGGAGGTGAGGTTGCTTCCGCGTCGATCCATCCAGATCAACATCGGCCCGACCGGGAATCCCGTGCTGTCGACCGGGATGATCGAGGACCACTGACTGGTCGCGCACACCACACGCACGTCGTTCGTTTGCCGGGTCCCGGCCTGAGCAAGGGCGTTGGCGGAGGCGGCGAGCACGGCCTGCCAGACGCGTTCTGGATCTTGTTCAGCCATTCCGCGCTCGCCGAAGACGGTGGTCAGTGTTTCGACGCCAGATCCGAGGATGCGACCGTCTTCGGCGACGACCGACACTTTGGCCGCCGTGGTGCCGAGATCGATGGCCAACGCGTTCATCGTTGACGTCTCGGGCGCGTGGGAGGGGTCGGGGCGTCAACGACATAGCGCTCCAAGTGGGCGCAGACGGCGACTTTCGTTTCTTCCACGATCGCCGCGTCACCGGCTGGATTGAGTCGGAAGGCGAGGTCGAGTCCTTTGTCGATGATGCCGATCGTGAGGTGCATCGCGACCTCGGGATTTGGGTGAGAGAGATGCAGACCGGCCAGCTCCAGCCGCCCGAGGGCAAGGCGAGCGTCGGCGAGATCGTGAGTGACGTTGGCCTGGATCATCTGCGCACTTTGGAACCGCGAGAACCACAGGACACGAAATCCAGGGTCGGTTCGGTAAAACGCGAACAGTGCATCGATCACCGCGCCGAGTACTTCTTGCCACGGCTCGTCGGCATGCTCAGCGTGGACCCGTTCGACCAGAGGCGTGACCGAAGCAATGGAGCGGTCCATCACCGCATCGAAGATTGCCTCGCGGTTGGGGAAGAAGTCGTAGAGCCATCCGACGGAAACCTTGGCCCGGACGGCGATGAGTCCGGTCGTGATGGCGTCGGGCCCGACCTCGTCGATGAGGGCCGCCGTTGCGTCGAGCACGGCTGCCACGCGAAGCCGGCTCCGTTCCTGGATCGGGACGCGTCTTGCTGAGCCTGCCTCAGCGGCCTCGAACCGAACATCGGTCGTGGGCGTTGGGGCCGTCGTTTCGGCGATGGTTTGAAACCCGAGTCTGATTCGGTTTAGTGTGCCATCAATTCGATTCAGGAGAGTGCACGATGGCCCAGCCCACGGTATTGGTTCCGACGAAATTCCGCTTCGGTTTGATCAACAGTCGAATGCGGCGCAGCGTCGGGGTCTTTTTCGCGGCCGGGTCGTTGATCCTCGCTGGATGCTCGAGTTCGAGCAGCGACACCACGGCACCCGCTGCGGAATCTGCTGCTGGGACCGACGTGGCGATCGCAACGGACGCGGTCTCCGCCGAGACGACGGTTGCCGAGACGACGGTTGCCGGCGCTGCGGTCGAAACCGCAGCGCCGACGTCCTCCGGTTCGGCCCGCGAACTGGTGATCGCCCGTGACATGGATACGAACTCGACCGACCCGTCGCGGGCGTACTGCGACACGTGTCAGATATTTATGACGGCGATCTACGAGACACTCATCACGCTCGACCCGAAGGACCCGAACGTGATGCTTCCTCGACTCGCCACGAAGTGGGAGGCCAACGCCGACAACACCGTCTTCACCTTCACGTTGAACCCATCGGCGAAGTTCGCCGATGGCAAGGCCGTCACTTCGGCCGACGTGAAGTGGTCGTGGGAGCGCCTGGCCAACGTGAAGGGGTCGGCGTCGTACCTGATGGCCGGGTACAAGACGATCGACGCTCCCGACGCCACGACTGCCGTGGTCACGTTCGGAGCACCGAACTCGGCTTTCCTACCGATTGTGGCGGCCGGGTACATGGGCGTCGTGAACAGCGAAGCGGCCAAGGCCCAGGGTGCCAGTGCGGCGGCCGACGCGGCCACGAGTGACAAAGGCGAGCCGTGGTTCTTAAAGAACTCGGCCGGCAGCGGTCCCTATGCGTTGGAGTCCTATACGCAGGGTGACTCGCTCGTGCTGTAGCGCAATGACGCCTACTGGGGCGACAAGAAGCCGGTG
>JANLQX010000331.1:0-3268 GCA_031368095.1 Actinomycetes bacterium
CTGCAGGATGACGCATTGGCGATCGTGTTGCACCGCCCCTGACGCAACCGCGTCGACCAACGGTGTACGTCTGCCCGGAGTGCGACGCCCGCTACCTCGGCCAGCAGCGCTGCGACGGGTGGAACACGTGGTGCCGCCGGCTTGGCCCCGGGGGCCTATGCCCATGCTGCGGGCCGATTGCGATCACCGACCTCCTCACACCCGACCAATTCCGGACCCGAACCACCAAGCCCGCCAGGAGGACATGACCAACCGAACCTGAACCCTGAAGGCACGCCGCCCCCAACCCAATCCACAGGTCTTGACTATTTCTCACCGAACATGCGGGCTGAGACCGAGCGGCAGATGGGGCGTCATCCGACGTCACTTTGCGGCGTTGACATCGAGCGCTGCTTCTCGCACACGCGCGTGCCTGCGCGGTTGCTCACTGCACGCCTCGAGTGACCTTGAAAGGGGATTGAACATTCGAGGCCGAGTAGGTCCTCGACGGTGTCGAGGACTTCCGCCATCGGGGTGTCGGCGGCCGGCGATGCGGAGAACAGCTCGAAGGGTCGGAACGAGTGGGTCAGGTAGCGCACGAGCGTCTGGGCCCGCCAGGCGGCGCTTGGGTCGTTGAACGTGTTCGGGTCGCGCAGCACGAACGCGGGGTCGATGACGCGTAGTCGGCGAGCGCGTCGCGGGCGGCGCGGGCGATGTGCTCGTGGCGTGTGTCTGGATAGGTCCGGGTACTCGTGCGGCCCGAATCGATCGCAGGCCAGCGGCGGGCCTTTGCGCGGGCAGGGTCGAACGTGATGCGGGCGTCGAATCCCTCGGGAAGCGCGTGGGGGACCGTCGCAGGTTGGGTGGCGTACGTGGCCACAACGACAGTCGCGAGCACCGACGGATCGGCAGCGAGGCCGGGAAGTGCCACGGTGATGTCGTGCTCGTGCCCTGGCGCAGGGACGCACGTCACCACCTTGTGTCCGGGAGTAGTGGCCAGCCGTGCGAGGGTGGCTGCAAATTTCCGGCGACGGTCGGCGGGGTGGCTGGGGCCGATGAGGTCGATCGTTGCGGGAGTGCCACTGTCGCTTGTCTCCCGCTCGAACTCCATCGGCTCGTAGGGTCCGTGCTCGAATCCGATCATCCACCAGTGAGCCGGCGCGAAAGCTTCGACCATGCCAAACAGCGCGCGTATCGCGCCGAGTCCGTAGGCAGGTGGGATGTGCACCAGCGCCCCTCGTCGTAGCGGGGCGAAGAGATCGATGGCTCGGATCCGTGTCCACAGGAAGGCGTCGTCGTTCGCCTCGGGTCTGCGCGCGGCCTTGAGCGCGGCCCAGTCCGCGGCGGTGCGCCCGTGGACGTCGGTCGCTGCAGGGTCGGCGCCGGCTGCTAGAAGTCGGCGCACGAGATCGTGTCGCTCTCGGTGCACGGCGACGTGGAGGGCAGTGGATTCCCCATCGAACGCCCCGCCGTCAGGGGACGCGCCCTGGTCGAGCAAGTAGTCGACGACATCGGTGGCGCCGATGTTGACCGCAGTCACCAGAGCGCTCTCGTGGTTGGCACACGGGCAGAGGTCGGCGATGGGCGCGCCTGCCTCGACCAGAAGGCGGACGAGCCGGAGGTCACCGGTGCCGGCCGCTCGGATCAGCGCTGTCGCCCGCTCCGAGAAACCTAGCCTCGACTCGAAACCCTCGACCGGCGACCAGTCCTCGGTGGCGGTGGCCAGCGTTGGGTTGCGGGCCAGGAGGCGGGCCAGCGCGTCGGCGTCGTGGATGCGGATGGACTGGAACAGCAGGATTGTGTCCCGAAATGCCTCGGAACTTGAGGGTCTGGCGGCGGTAAGAGCGTCAGAGACCATTGGGACCAATTCCTTCAATCGTGCGCGGGCGGACCATGCCCGCTTTTTCGCGGCAGAAACGGTGATGCCGAGGAATGCGGCGACCTCGGCGTAAGGCATTTCGGCCAAATGGTGCAGCGCGACCACGCATCGCTCGCCCTCGGGTAGGCGCTCGACTGCGGCCCGCACCTCGGCGGCTTCGATGGCGGCGAGCACGATCTCGTCGGGTCCGGCGGCCCGGTCGATCAGTGCACCGGGCGCGTCGTCGCCAGGCGCGGCGTCCAGCGACACCATCGCGAACCGGCGGCGGCGGGTGCGGCGATTGGCTGCGGTGCGAACTAAGGGACCGGAAGGAGCCAGGCTGGGAACGCCGACGGATCCTGGAGGTGGGCGATGTGACGGAAGGCCAGCACGAACGCTTCCTGGGCGATGTCCGGGGCCTCGTCGAGATCGCCGCAAAGGCCGACGGCGAAGGCCACCGCGAGATCCTCGAAACGATCGATGATCGCCGGCCAGGCAGCGGCATCGCCCTGTTGAGCGGCCGCGGCCAGCGTCGTCCACTGCTCTCTATCCTCGATCAGCTTCATCACGAAAGAGGAGCCTGTCAGGGCCGGCCTGGTTACCGGGTGGGCTTTGGGTAACGACGACGAGTCCGGGTGGACCAAGTCCGGACTCCGTCCACTCCGTCGCGGCGGGACGGAGCGAACGATGTGGCTCAGTCCCAGCCGCGGCGGGTGAGTTCGGTGCGAAGGGCGTGGAGCAGCGGACGACTCCTGTTTCCGAATGGGATTGGTTGAGGAATTCGTGGGCGATGCCGAGTTGTCGAGCGAGGTGGCGGCCGTAGGCGATCGTGCGGGGCTGGCGTCCAAGGCCTGCGTTGAGGAGGAAGTGTCGGGCGGTGTCGTCGTCGCCGTGATGGTTCGCGAGCGCCGCGAACATCAACATGGCGTCGTCTGGCTCCCCCGGTAGCTGCCGGTGGCGGCTCGCACTGCGAGGCGTCGGATGTACACCACTGCAGTTTCGGTGTCGCCGAGGGCGAGGTGGGCGAGTGCACGCACTTCGGACCCATCCATGAACGGAAGGTCGAACTCGTCGAGTTGCGCCACCGTGGCGAGTGCCGTTCCTGGTTGCCCGAGCAGCACTTCCGATACCGCCGCCGCCACCACGAAGCTCTTGGCTTGAGCGATTCGCCAGGTCGCTACCAGCTCGTGAGAGAGGTCTCGGGACTGTTCGAAGTCTCAGACCTCCGGCGGTAGCGGACGGATCACTCCCGAACCTCGCACGGACGCCCGCAACGCCAGGCTCTGACTACTAGTCGTAGGGAACGTCCTCGGGACGGTAGTTCCGGTAGTCGGGTTCTGGATGCTTGATGAATCGGACGGCACGAATCGTTCGGCGTTCTTCCAGGATGGTGCGTGCAATGCGATGCATTCCGTCCATGACGTAGGAATC
>JANLQX010000334.1:0-12617 GCA_031368095.1 Actinomycetes bacterium
GCACCGCAAACTTCAGCGCAGTCGCCGACCCCGCAGTGATGGTGAAGCCGTTGCTCGTGCCGCTGGTGAGACCAGCGCTCGTCGCCGTCAACGTGTACGTCCCAATCTTGTTCACCGACAACGTACTGAACGTCGCCAAACCACCCGACGCCGCCACCGACGCCGTCCCCGAAAGCGTCGCACCACCCGGCGACGTCAACGCCACCGCCACCGTCGCACCACTCGACGAAACGAGATTGCCAAACGAATCCTCAACCCGAACCGTCACTTCCGGCGAAAGCGCGACACCAGCAACCGCATTCGACGGCCCCACGCCAAACTTCAACGCACTCGCCGCCGCCGGGCTGATGGTGAACAGATTGCTCGGCCCGGTCGCACTGAGGGTGCCACTCGTCGCTGCGAGGATATATCCGGTCCCAGCCTTGTTGATCGACAAGTTCGTGAACGTGGCCACACCGGCAACTGCGTTCACCGTTGCCCCGGACAACGTCCCGCCCCCCGGGTTCGCATCGATCGCCATAGCGATGCTCGCCGTCGACGTCGTCAAGTTCCCAAACGCATCCTCGACCCGAACCGTCACCGCCGGCGAAATCAACGCACCAGCGACCGTATTCGACGGCCCCACCCCAACCTTCAACGCACTCGCCGCCGCCGGAGTGATAGTGACAGCCTGCGAGGCAGACACGAGCCCGGTGGACGACGCGGTGATCAACGGCGTGCCGGCGACGTTGTCGCGATAGCGGAAGCTCGCACTGCTGGCGCCGTCGGCGATGGTCACGCTAGTGATCACCGTGGTGTCGTCGGCACTGCGGAACGTGCCGATGGCTGCGTCTGAGCCGAGCGTGACGACGCGAGCGCCGACGGTCGTGGCGTTGTTGCCGACATCGCGTCGTTGGACGGTGATGAGGTTCGTGCTGACGCCGGCCGGCGTCGACGTGGCCGACGTGGTGAAGGCGAGCTTCGTCGCCCCGACGGTGACGGTGCGGGCCGCGCTCTCGGTACCGCGCCAGAGGCCGATCGCTGGTGTGACCGTGTACTTCCAGGTCCCGTCGGGCACGTTGCTCTCCGTGCACGTAAGTGCACTTACGACACCGGAGCATGCGGTGTTGATCGTCTGCAGGTTGTCAACGGCGTCGTAGCGCTTCACGATGTAGCCGTCGACGGCCCCGTTGCTCTGGAGCGTGCTCGCCGCCCACGACACCACTGCCGTGGATCCGACCGGTGTGACCGTCGGCCGGTTTCCTGCGTTGAGGGAATCGGCACCGGCGAAATTGGTCGTCTTGGAGTCGGTGCCCGACCAGAATGCGGCGGCCACACCGATCACGCCGAAGAGGGAGAGAACGAAGACGGCCGCAAACTTCTTGCTGATTCGACGGGGCGCGGCCATTCCGCGCCGACGCGCCCGGCGGGGAGCACTGCGGGTCACGAGGGGGGTCGAACTCATTTGCGCACCAGGAGAGTCAAGGGGACGGAGAAGATTGCGCCCTGGCAGGCCGAGACCGAGGCGGTTGTCATCGATGCCGAAGCGATGTAGGGCAGGGTCGTATTCGCTGGAATCGAACTGGGTACGCCTACGAGGTTGAGCGTCACGCCGGTGTTGGCCCCGCTGCACCCGGCCAACGACGAGGCCACGGCACCCGCACTGAGGCTCTCGATGTTGACGGCGAACGAGTTCGGATTCGTCAGGTTGACGGTGACGTTGACGGCCGGGCCGCCGGGCCGAAGCGCATTGCCGAGAACGACATTGCCGATCGTGACCTGTTGGAGCGTGCCGGCGATGGCGGTGGCTGAGCCCTGGCCCGACGTCGTCCAGTAGGCATAGGCACCGGTCGTGGTCCAACCAACGAGGAGGGCCATGGCAAACGCGATCCGGCTGTTTCGACCGAATCGCCGAGAGGTGCGGCGCTCCGTGGAACGAGTTCGCATCGTCGCTGTTCGCTTCATGCCCGTGATGCCATTCCCGAGTAGGTGAGTGCGACGGAGGTCGATTTGCAGTTGTCCTGCGGGGTCGACAGGTTCAGCATCCGTATCTGCGGAGCGACTGCGGGCGCCAGCACACTGCTGCCGGCCGGCACGATGACCGGGCCCGTGAAGGCCCGGGCCACGGCGAAGTTGGCAGGGCCGCTGCAAGTCGACGTCCCGGTGAACGTCACCGTGAGCGACTCGATCTTCAGCGCAAAGCCATACGGGTTGGTGACCGTCAGATTGAGATCGCTCACGCCGCCGGGCCGCAGCTGCGTGACCGCGCTGCCCGACACGGTGAACGTCCGGGTCGCCAGGGTGAGCAGACGGGGGCCGGTCGACGCCACGTTCGACCCGTTGCCCTGGGTGGCAGTGATCGTGTAGTCGCCGTCATCGATGCCGACCGGAGCGTTGCGCAGCACGGGGCTCAGTGCGAACGTCCATATCCCGCTGGTGCAGGGCGCGGTGCCGGTGCGGTTGGTCGGGCCGGTGATCGAGACGGAAACCGTGGCGGTGCTCCCCGGGAGGATGGCGCACGAGCCGCCGACGGAGCTCAGCTGCACATTCGTCGTGAGGGGGAAGATGATGGTGGAGCCGTTCACGATGGTCGATCCGTTGATCATCGTGAGGGAGACAAGTGCCGGTACGAACGTGGTGACCGTGATCGCCTTCGCGCCGCTGGTGCCGATATTGCCCGCGGTGTCGGACTGCGTGGCGGTAACGCTGTAGCTGCCGGCTGCGAGCGCCACGGAGTCACTCCACACTCCGGCGTCGCACGGCACCACGTCGGTCCGAATCAGTGAGCCGGTGATGAGGACCGTGACCGTGGGGGCGTCGCCCGCGGCTGCGCCACACGTTCCGCCAATGCTGGTGACGCCCGACGCGGTAACGAGCGGGAACGTGGCGACCGCACCGTTGACCTTCGTCACGGCGACGATCGGAGCTTCGGCGTCGAACACGTAGGTGGCGCCGGTGAGGACGCCGTTGAGCGTGTTGCCAGCGGCGTCGCGGACCGTTCCGGTGTTCGGGAGGTCGAGGCGCAACGTGGCGTTGGAGCTCGATGTCCCCGGGCCGCTCGTGGCGCTCACCGTGTAGACGGTGGCGGGTCCAGCGTTTGGCGTGACCCCGAGCAGGGCCGGCGAGCCGCCGAGACCGGTCGCGGCGAGCGAGAAGTTGCCGAGGCCCACGTTCACGACGGGCTCGCTGAACGTGACCTGCCAGCGGACCGTGCCGAAGGCGCGAGGGCTGGGGTCGAGCCGGGTGATCGAGACGACCGTCGGACGCGTGGCGTCGATCGACCAGGTGCGCACCGCCGGGACACTCTGCGTGGTGCCGACCTGGGCCAGGACCCGGAACGTATGCGATCCGTCGACCAGCGCGCTATAGCTTCTCGTGCCCGTCTTGCCGGCGGCGGCCGGACAGGGCACATAGGAGGCCGCCGCAGTGCTGTCGAGCGAGCATTTGAAGTTCACGTTCGTGGCGCTGCTGTACGTGAACGTGGCCGTGCGGACGGTGGCGGTCCCGCTCGGTCCGGCGGTGATCGTGGGCGTGGCGACGGCAGGGTCAGCCGAGGCCGAGCCGACCAGCGTGGTGCCGAGCACTGCGGTGGCGACGCCCGCCAGTCCCACGATGCGGATGACCGTGCGCGTGATCGCCCGGGCCGTCGCCCTAGTGGTCATCGCGTATCGGGTGCTCAGCATCAAAATGGTCCTTCAGCAGTGCGGGCAGGAACGGGGGTTGCGAAGCAATGACTCGGAGGGGCGGACCGAAGCCCGCCCCTCCCGGTGTCACGGGATCAGGAAGCGGCGAAGGCCAGGTTGACCGTGGCGCCCTTGCACCCGTCCTGGTTCGACAACGTGTTGTCGAGGGCGAGCGAAGCGCCTGACGGCTGATAGTTATGGAGCCCCGGCGTGAGATCGCCGTAGGTCGTGGAGGGCTGCACGAGCGTGAAGTCGGCGGCGCTGCACGGCTTGGGCCCCGTGATGTTCGGACCGGTGACGCTGGCGATCGAGACGACGACGCTGGCGATCGTCTGGTTCGTCGTCGCCGGGTTGGTGATTTTGAAGTCGACGGGTTGTGCCCCCGAGCCCGGGGTCAAGGCAGTGATACTGCCCAGCTGGGTGACCGTGACCGCGGTGGACGTGCCGACGGAGGCCGAGCCAGTGCCGGAGCCGGTGGTGGTCCAGTAGGCGAGGGCGCTGCCGCCCATGAGGCCGGCGGCGGTGATGCCGGCAATAAAGAGTTTCTTCCGACGAGTGATGCGCATGTTGTGTACTCCTGTGAGTTGGGTGATTCGCGGCCACGTGGGTTGAAGGCCACGCAGTGGTACTCACACCAGACGTCCGGGTTCGCCACTCGCTCCACGCCGGCCAGGCGACCAAATACAGCCGACACTTCATCGCACTCGCCACACAGTGTGGTAGTTCTCCCCACGATCCCACGTTCAGTAGTGAGCCGTCAACCACAAACCGTGGTTTTTTCCCAACTCCCGACCCATCGTCGCGTTTCGATACGTACGGAACGTGTTCGGAAGCCAGATTCGGCCGACGATCACCCCTCAGAGCGCAAGGCGCATTCGTGTTGTCGAAATGTCCTCATCGAAGGCCGGGGCGTTCATTCGACGAACAACGGCGCTCGCCCGCTCGACATGCGTCCGTGCCTCGTCGTGATCCCCGAGGCAATGGGCGAGCTCGGCAAGAGCCAGATCGACCGGACCGTAGGAACAAATGCCGACCCACGTCATCTGGCCGCTGTACGGCTGGAGTTGGGGAAGCAGGACCGAGGCAGAGTCGACGAACCCAGCCCGAGCGGCGGCCCGCGCCAAGAGCCAGACGCCCCCCATCCAACCGATGTCACGTGGCAGGTTTCGTCCGTCTTCCGTCGCCGAACACGCCGCCCGAACAGCCTCGAAGTCACCGACGCAGGCGGACGCAAATCCGTAGAACCCGAACCACGCTCTAGCCAGCGGTTGATCCTTCACCACGGAGTGCACCATCTCCGTCAGCTCTCCGGCGCGGCCCTGGGCCACCCGGATCCCGAAGAGTTGGACGGCATAGTTCGCCATCGCCCGCGAGGGATCCACCGGTTGCGACGACAGGACCCGGTCATTGTGGGACTCGGCCAACTCAAGCCTGCCGCGCAAATGATCGAGGCCGACCTGCATGTAGTTCGCCATCCATCGCTGCGGCTTCCCCAAAGCGGCCATATCGATCGTGCGAAGCGCTCGTTCGGTCATCCACACAGTCGGATCGCCGAGCTGGATCTGGGTGCCATAGAGAAGATGCAGCGCCTCAATGCGATGCAATTCGCTTCCTAACTTCTCCCCCAGCCTCACCAGCTCCAGGGCAAATTCGTGTCGTTGGGCAACGTGGTCCGGGTTCAAGAATGCGACACCGGCAAAGCCAAGTGCGTAGGCCAACGCTTCCTCATCGTTCGCCGCGCGAGCATCATCGAGGGCGCGCACGAAGTGCGCTTCGCTGCGCGCGAAGTCCGTCGAGCTGTAAAAGAGGCTTGCCTGCGCATGAGCACGGCTACGCACGACCGAGTCCGGACAGTTCCACAGTGTGCGTTCCACCAGATCACCGATCTCGTGATCCGGTATACCGAATCGGGTGCTCGGCCCGAGGGAGCAAAGCAGGCCGGCGGCTTGGGCCAGGACGATTCGATCGCCAACTCCTTCGGCATCATCGACGAGCCGCCAGAGTTCCGCTGGATACGAAGTATCGCCACCCTGTCGAAGCAGCTCGCAGCGATCGATTCGACGCCGAAATTCTTCTGCGCGGTCAGTCTTCCCCGGCTTCAAAATTTCGATCGCCCGACCCTCAAACTCGGCCGCTTCGAGAAACATCCCGTTGGCCGTCGCCGCTGCTTTCGCCGAATCAAGGGCACCGAGCGCCCGCTGCGGACGGATGGCTGCCGTGGCCACAGCGTGTTCGACGACGGAAAACGTGGCCGCACCGGCGGCGGACAGCGTTTCCCACCATGCCTCGTGCAACTGGGTCCATCGCTCGTGCGAGCACTGCGCCAACGCATGATGGGCAACCGAGTCCGACGTCAGTGTCGCGACCCCCGATTCATCGATGGCAACGAGGCCCCGGGCGACCGCATCGGCAACGACCACGGACGAGTTTTCGAAACCGATCTTCGCGGCGAGAGCAGCGAGGAGATGACGATCAGGAGGAGTCGTTGCGAGAGCGAGCGCCCGACAGAGATCAACCACATTTGGGGCGGCCCGCCCAAGCGAGTTGCGTACCGCATGATCGCTGGCTAGTTCCCCACCTGCTCGTGGTCGTGGAGAGCTGTCGTTCGAGAACTCGGCGGCGGACAGGTCCTCGGGTGGGTCCGAGGTTCGCTCGGCCATCTCTCGAGCCTCAAGAATCGACTCTCGTAACGGGCCCGGCAGTCCGCCTGTCGACACGTGGAGAGCGACAATCGTGGCGTCATCAGCCGACGAACCCGTGAGCGTGGCGTAGAGACGATGCATCTCGTGGCTCGTCAGCGCTCCGAGGCGAATCGTGGCCGTCGGCGTCAACGCGATTTCACGGTCGGCCCCGAGCAGGATCACTACGAGTTGCGCCGCTGACTTCCGCAGAGCCTCAAGGATTTGCAAGCTGCTTGGCGGCAGAAGTTCAGCGTCATCGACCACGATGACGACAGGGCTTTCTGCGCATAGAGAAAGGAAAATCTGCACCGTGTCATCGGCCAGCGACGCCGCCCCTCGGCGCTTCACCGCTGGCTCTTGAACGGCAGCGACAACATCAAGACGATCCATCAACGTCGATCCGAAGAAGTCGTTCGTTGATACGCCAGGCCGTTGCCGAAGAAGCTGGGCGAGAAGCTCACCGAATGGTTCGAGCGGCCGAATCGACACCGGACGACAGATCGCTCGAGCGGTGATCCATCCATCGGCGGCGGCCAAGATTGCGGCTCGCCGACCGAACGCCGAACGGCCCGATCCGGGAGCACCTCGGACGACCACAACGGCCGGCGACGATTCCCGACGCGCCGCCGAGAGCAAACCGTCGAGAGTGCTCAGTTCCTCCGAACGACCCACGAAGAATTGCTCGCTGGCCGTGGCGACGCCGGGCACCGACTGAGCCGAATCCGTCAGCACCGCTACCGGGAGACGAAGCGCCGCCTGATCATCGGCAAGGGCGAGCGACTCCAAGCGCTGCACGGCGTAGCCGACGGGAAGGCCGGTTGCCTCTCTCACATGACGTCGACATTGCTGAAGGGCGTCGATCGCCGACCGTCGGTCTCCATTTCTGAGCAGGGCGATCGATCGAAACATCCAGACCACTTCGCGATCGGGATGGAGTTGCACATAGTCGTCCGTGGCGCGGATCGCCTCTTGATGCCGGCCGGTATCGATGAGCGCGCCAATGTGGGCCACGGTCGCCTGGTCGATGCGCTCCGCGGTCCGTCGTTGGGCGGCGAAGACCGCCGATGTCACCTCGATCGACGCAAACGGTCGACCGTTCACGAGCGCCAAGGCCGAGGCCAGCCGCGCCCGCTGCCCCTCAAAGTCCCCCACCCGACGGTCTCGGTCGGCCTCGTCGCACAGCTGCACGAACGTATCCACGTCGACCTGCCAACCAGGTCCGAGGCAATAAAGCGACTGTCTCGTTTCGACGGCATCTGCACCCAGCACGGCGCGCACGCGGGCGATGTGGTTCTGAATCGTTTTGCGGGCGCTCGGCGGGGGAACCGTCCACAACGCATCGGCGATCACCGAAGCCGAGATCGGTCTCCCTCGTTCGAGGCTGAGCGCCGCGAGCACATCCGTCTCCCGGTGACGGAGGGGGGCGACGCGACCGTCAACGACCACCCTCGTTGGCCCGAGGAGCTGGAGCTGTCTGGTCCGAGGTTCCATCAGGCCTTCATTGTGCGTTGCCGAAACCTACCGAGTTCCTTCGACGGACGAGAACGGTTTGCCGCATAAACGACGTTGCACCACGTCCCCTAGTGGTCCCTGCTACCGATCTGCTACCGCGCCCTCCCTACTCTCCGTGGCCAAGCAACTCGTTCCATTCGGTAGAGGATCCCCATGCGATTTCCCCTCATCTTCAGCCCTGGCCACAGCCCGCTCCGACGGGTCGGTCGGCCAACTGATCCTGGTCGACGCGCCTTTGCCGCGTTGCTGGCAACAGTCGTTGTCGGGGGCAGCATGGCCCCGGCACTCCGGGCATCGGCCGACGATTCGACGCCGCCCGCCGATCCCAAATGGGGCAACGCGCTCATGACGGTTTCTCCGAAGGTCGTCGAGCCGGGCGGCGTCGTGACCTTCACGCTGGTTGGCGAGTCCTTCAACTCGCGGGCGGGGCACCTCGGCGGGGTTGGCTGGGGAAGCACCGTCAGAGGGACAGTCGTGAGCGGTTGCACGAACTTCGACATGACGTGCGCCTTCAGGGTCAGTTCCGCACGTCCGTCGTCCTGGTCGTGGATACTGGCAAGCGCTTCGTTACCGAACAATTACTTCCAGCGAACCGAGGGATGCGACACCACGCCGGAGTACTCGTGCCCGTCGTTCGTAACGACCTACGGCTGGTCCTACTGGGCCATCGCCCCCCTCACGGACTCAACGCCGACGGCATCCTTCACGGTTGAACGGCCTTCGGGAACACCGGCCGGGAACTACCGCTTCACGAGCACGACCCAGCCCGTCGACGGGATACCTCCGACGTTGGCATGGGACTTCGGTGACGGCGGATCGGGCGGATCAAGCCCGACCGTAGAACGCAGCTTCACCCGTCCGGCGACCTACGTCGTGAAGCTCAAGGCGTGCATCGGCACGAAGTGCAACACCGCAACCACGAACGTGACCGTTGATCCTCCAAAGCTGTCCGTAACCATCGACGGGACCGAACAGCTGAAGAAGAAATCGAGCACGGTCACGCTCGTGGTCAGCGCGGAAGGAGGCGTGGGCGATCTCACCGATGTACGAGCGATACGTCCAATCCTTCGGGCCGAACCTTCCGATGTCATTGAAATAACCCAACCGACGGGGCCGTCAGCGGCCTCCTTCCCGCTGGCTAACGGAGCATCGAAACGAATCGAGATCAAGGTCAAGGGCCTCAAGGACGGACCGTTCACGTTCTCCTCCACCTGGAAGGCGCAATCACCGGCCGGCGAGGTGACGGGGACCTTGACCAAGGCCACCGCAGTGACCTCCGACGAACTCGAAGTGACCGCCGCCTTTTCGGACAACAACTTCGTTCTCGACGAAGACGCGAAGGGCGTCACCCCAAAAGTCGTCACCGTCACGGTCAAGGTGAAAAACCTGCTGACGGTCCCGATCGACGGCGTGACGGTCGACCCGAAACCGACGTTGAAAACGAAATCAGGCAAGACCCTCGTGACGTTTCCGATCGACGTCACACAACAAGCACTGCCGAGCGACGACCTCGGGACGATGATGGCGGCCGAGACAAAAACCGTCACCTACAAGCTCAACGTCACCGACGACATCGAGGCGGTGGTCCGCGTATTCGCGATCGGAACCGTTCGCAATGGGGGGCAGGCCGACGGTTCGCTCGACGCCGACTTCACCGCAAAACCGAAATACGACGTGTACTTCGAGGTCGAGCCCGACGAGGCCCGCTTCCGCGGACCAAACCCGGCTCTGACCGCAGGTGAGAACTTCGGGGTGGCCATCAAAGTCGGAAATCGCACGGCCGAAAAGAAGATCTTCTTGCTTCCGCTCGCCCCGAATCTCCGTGGCGTCGGATTGGCCTCCGGCGGCGGCAAGCCCGTGGACCTCACGAAGTTCAGCGCCGACGATCCCGATGCGCCGCCCTTCGGTGGCGAACTCGAGCCCAACCGCACTGTTCCGGAACTTCTGCGAGCGATCGTTTCTACATTGCCGATCGACCTCCAGGCGAAAGGGTTCTTCACCTTGAGCTACCGGCCGCGCGCAATGTTGGTCAACGAGGACGACGGGACGCTCACGGCGATCGCTCCCGAACGGATCCTGGTCAAGGACGGCTCCGGCCCGTATCAGGTGAAGGTCAATCCGCCGACAATCGTGAACGACTACGGCTACGGCGCGCTCGCCTTCGGTATGACCGATGGCTTCATTCGCCGGAGCGTCGATATCTTCATCGGTCTCGGGGCCGGCGCATTCCACCTCGCCCAATGGTTGGCCGAGAAGGGCCCGGACCTCACCGTGGATGGACTTCTGCCGTCGCGAATTGTCCTCCGCGACGCCGAAGCGCTCAACGCGTTTTGGAAGAGCCTTTCCGATATCGAGCGCCAGGATTTCACCGGCAGCGTGATCGTCGCGATGGAACGCCAATACGGCGAACCCGTGGCAAAGGCGAAGGCGGCCATCGATGCCTCAATCACCGACTGGTTCCTGAAGCAAGACAAAGCCATCGAACAGGGCGATGTCGAGACCATTGGCCGAATGAACATGGAGGTCGTGGCCGAACTGACCACCGGCGAAGGTGGTGTTGAGGCGGTGATGAAGTCGACGGGGATCGCATTGACACGCGCACGTATGTTCCGCCGTGACCTTCTGGTGGCGCGGGCCGCCGTAGCGGAAAGCAAGCAGCAGGCCAAAGCCCTCGAAATCATCCGACGGTTGGACATCGAGCAAGCGCTGCGGCTCGCCGCCGCGGAAAGCTGTGCGGCGGCGAACGGCGGCGTCACGCGTCTTCGGCCCGACGAAGCCGAACTCGCCCGTCTCTCCGAGAAGGAAGCGAAGTTGTTGGACAACGGCCAGGCCCTCACCCCCGAACTTGAAGCGAAAATATTTGGGGTGCCGCCGAGCGTTTCCAAGGGGATGGCAGACCTCGCCGAGAAATACGGCGTCGTCATTACTCTGCGTCCGAACGGCAGCTTTCGTTTCAAGTGGCTGCTCGAAGGAGCGGGGCTGAAGGTTGAAGCGTTCAAGATGAAGACGGTCAACAAGCTCGATGCTCTCTTCCTCGGTTACCGAGAATCTGACCTTGGTTCACTGGTCCTTCGGTCGCCGCTGGATCCATCCGATCTCGCGGCCGTCGTACGGGAGGCCCGCATCCAGTACGGCGATCTGGTCGCCGACGCGGTGCTCAAACGCGGGCAACAACGGGCGAAAGAATGGAAGAACTACGCCGACGTCTACAAGCAGTACGCCAAGCCACTGAATGAGGGCGGCGGGGTTCCGGTTGGCTTCAACCGCCAAGGAAACGCCCTGACCGGCCCGAGCGAGCAGGCGTTGGCCAAGCTTGAGCTTCGGTCGGTCGCCGGTGGTCGCCCACGAGGGATCATCGTCGACGCCTCCAAAGTCGAATACTTCGAACTCCACATGCAACCGGTCACCAAGCTCTTCAATGGAGTATCAATCGGTGAAACGCTGACCCGCATCACTGGTGATATCGATATCCTCGACATGCGTCTTGCCAACGGAATGGCGCTGCCAACGAACCTTCGTATGCGTCTTTACGAAGAGCTCGACAACCTCACAGGCATGCTCCACGGCGAGTCATCGACGTGGATGTTCTTCGATGATGGCACCGCGTCGACGAGCACCCAGAGGAGCATCTTCGCCGACTACGAGGCAAAGACCGGAGCCCAGAACGAAGCGCTCATGCAGATCGCTCCTGACCGGGTCAGTCGGTCCGTTCGCGTCAACATGAAGGCGACCGTTCTCGGCCGAGCTGACCAGCACTACGTTCACTACGTCGGCGGGTACAAGAACTGGCTCGGGGACCCGCCGATTCCGTCGGGCCAAGCGATTCCGCCAGCGCTCGACTTGGGTCCGACGCTTCAAGTGAAGGCAACAACGAAGGGATCGAAAGCCGCCTCGGTAGACACGGCCAACGGCGCCAAACCCGGTGACACCCTGGTCGTCAGCCCGGGCCGTTCGGATCAGGAGACGGTGACGGTCGCCGGCGTCAGCGCGGCGGGCGCGATCCTCTCGAGCCGAGCCGAGTCGTCGGCCGACCGAACCTTGCGCTTCGGTGCGCGATCCGCCCCGGCCGAGTCCGACGAACCGACGGACACGCTCGTGATTACCCTCGCCGCACCGTTTGCGTTCGACCACAACATCGGTTCGATCTGGGTGCCGTCGTCACAAGTCGCCGCTCCGCCGACAACCACATCTACGGCCACGCCGGTGGCACCGGGGGCCGGTCAGGTTGCCCCCCTCGATGTGCCGACGACCGTGGCGGCCTCTCTACCGACCGTCAGCGCACCACCGACGTCGGCGACGTCGGCGACGTCGGCGATCACGACGGTCGTACCGGGTCCGACGACCGCCAACGGGTCCCCGCTGCCAACCGCAGCGCCTGCCGTTGCCGCCGCGACGTCGACGCCGGCCTACACCGGGTCATCCAGCTCGCTACTGGGGCTCTATGCGATCGTGCTGCTGCTTCTCGGTGGCGTGTGTGTCTACGCCGGGCGACGCCGCAACGATCGGACGCGAGAGCGCCGGGTTTGACCCCGCCTCCCGTTCGGCTTAGAGGTTTGGGCACCACCGCTCGCCCAGAGCGCTACGGTGATCAAACTCGTCGCCCCGGAACCGGAAGAGCCGACTCGAAGGCCGGTTCAGCGTTGTAGCCCCAACGGAATTCGAATCCGTGTCTCCACCTTGAGAGAGTCAAACAACCCGTCCGGCCAGCACCAACCAGTTCGCTGTACGGGTGCTGTACGGCACAGGCGACGGTCGGCCACAG
>JANLQX010000343.1:0-9250 GCA_031368095.1 Actinomycetes bacterium
GCTCGTCGCTCCTGGGCATTGCGCAGCGAGTTCGACTGCTGCCGCAAACGCTGGCCGATCGCTTTGGCCTGCCGCGACGCATTCCCATTGTTCGTCGTCGTTTGCGGCCCGACCCGGGACCGGTCGACGCCGTGTTGTTCACCGGTTGTGTGATGGACGCCTGGCAACGATCTGTGCACGAAGCAACGCTGCGGGTCATGCGGTCAACCGGGTCAACCGTCGGCCTGGCCGGTCCCGGAGCGGCGTGTTGCGGGGCATTGCATACCCACGCCGGGCGGGTCGAGGGGGCCAAAGACCTCGCTCGGCGAACGATCGCCGACCTTGGCGGAATGTCTGGGCCCACGGTCGTCGTCAATTCCGCAGGGTGCGGCGCGGCTATGAAGCACTACGGCGAGTTGTTGGGAACCGACGAGGCCAACGCATTCAGCGCACGGGTCCAGGACATCGGCGAGTGGCTCGCTGAACACATCGATCGATTGCCGTTCCCGCCGAGCAGCTCAGTGCGAGCCAAGGTGGCGATATCGGACCCGTGCCACCTCCGTCACGTGCAACGTGCGCACCTGCCGGTCCGCGTGGCCTTGGCGCCGTTCGCCGACGTCGTTGAGCTTGACGATGACGGGCGCTGCTGCGGGGCCGGGGGGAGCTATCAGATCACCCAGCCCGAATTGGCCGAAGAGATACGCGCGCAGAAGGTCGCAGCCATCGTCTGCTCGGGCGCTTCGATTGTGGTGTCCGGCAATCCCGGCTGCTCGATGTGGCTGGAAGCGGCAGGGGTCGACGCGCGGCATCCCGTCGAGATCATCGACGAGGCCCTGTATGGTCGACCGCCGAGGTGACGCTGTTTTGTCTCACCCGTCCAGGAGAATGAGCGGATGGTTGACATGGATGAAGTTCGTGCGCAGTTGAAGACTGCAGCCGATGCGTTGGCCGACGCGGCGATGGACACATTGCGGGCGGCGATGCGCACTCGCGACGAAAACGAGCGAACGGAGCTCAAGGCCAAGGAAAAGCGCATTACCCGAGCGCGCCGGTCCGTCGAGAAGGCAATCTCCCTCGTCGACGGCCGCGAGTAGCCAACGGCGTCAGATCCCACCGAGGGTAGCGGCCGCAGCCACTACTTCGGCGGAACCGAAGCGTTCGAAGCGATCATCAGCGCACAGATCAACCCGACCCCACAAACCAAGGAACAGATCGGCGGCCGTCCCGCGGATTGCCGCGTCTCCTTTGCCGTGGCCGTGGCCGACGGTGAGCACTCCGTCGGTCACGTCGACCATCCATTCGCCTTCGGTGTCGGTGGCGTGCAGGTGCAACGTGCCACCCAGCGTGGTGGTGTTGCGAGCGGCGAGGAGGCGTTCGCGAACGAAGCCGAAGTACTCGTCGATGCCATCGACCGCCAATCCCGCTGGGGTGGTCGGCGTTGCGGCCGCATCGAGCGCCAGTTCCGCGTCGAAGCGGTGTACTGCCGTTTCCTGGCATTGACGGCGGAACCAGAACTCCGCTATCGACGGTTCGTTGAGAAAGTTCCAGCACGGCGACGCCGGGTCCCGGGTAGCGAGATGGGAGTCGAGGTCCTGAGCGCCACGACGGACGTATGCCGCTGTCGCCGAAGGTTCGGCGGGTGGCTTCTCCAGACTCCCGGGATCAGGGAATCCGTCGACGTCATTCCTAAGCACGCTTAGGGCCATGCGATGGACTCGGCCGACATGGCCGGCTAGGCGGGTGATGTCCCAACCCGGACACGAGGGCACCGGCGAGGCCGCGTGCGAGTCGGCGAGCGTGGCGATGCGCTCGGCATCGTTAGCAATGGAGGTGCGGTATTCGTTGGCGGTTGGCCTGCTCATAGCGATCGCACCGTTGCGAAGAAGGCGCGGATATCGCCCACGAGTTCCTCTGGACGCTCCATTGCGGCAAAGTGGCCGCCCCGATCGAACCGGGTCCAATGGACAATGTCGTAGCGCTTGGCTGCCCACGCCCGCGGCGCTCGGTAGATCTCTTTAGGAAACACCGCGCATCCAGTAGGCACCGATGAGCTCGGATGGCCGGCGACCCGGCCCGGACCAATCGACTCGTAGTACAGGCGGGTGGAAGCGTTGATGGTGCCGGTGACCCAATAGATCGTGAGGTTGGTGCAGAGCTGGTCCATGGTCACGGCGGCGAACGGGTCGCCGCCTCCGTCGGTCCACTGTCGGAATTTCTCCAGAATCCACCCGGCCAGCCCGGCGGGGGAGTCGGTGAGTCCGTAGGCCAGCGTTTGCGGCCGAGTGCTCTGGATGCCCTGGTAGCCGACCTCGTTCGTCTGGAACGAGCCCATGGCGGCCACGTCGGCGCGCTCCTGGTCGGACAGGTTGCCCATCGGGTCAGCAAGATCACCGGGACCGGCGATGATCATGTTGAGATGCAACCCCATGATCGACGGCCCGTGGTCGGCAGCCATCTGCGACGCAATGATCGAGCCCCAGTCACCGCCCTGGAGGCCGTATCGGTCGTAGCCCAGCTCACCCATGAGGGCATGAATGGCGTGTCCGGATCGAACGGTGTTCCAGCCGGGCTCGGTGGTGGGCCCGGCGAACCCATAGCCGGGAAGGGCGGGGCAGACAACGTGGAAGGCGTCGTCGGCCGATCCGCCGTGCGCGGTGGGATTGGTAAGTGGACCGATGATGTATTCAAACTCGGCGACGGAGCCCGGCCACCCATGGATGAGGCAGATCGGGGTCGCCCCCTCGTGGGGCGACCGAGCGTAGAGCGCGTGCATGCCGGTGCCGTCGATCGTGCCCCGCACCTGATCGAACGCGTTGAGTCGTCGCTCGGCCGTGCGCCAATCGAACTCGTCGCGCCAGTATGTGCACAGACGTTGTACGGTTTCGAGTTCGATGCCGTAGTCGGCCAAGTTGTTCGGCGCAACGTCGGGCCATCGGGTGCGTGCGAGGCGATTGCGGAGATCGTCAAGGACCTCGTCGGCCACCTCGATACGGAACGGGGCGAGCGCCATGTCAGCGCCGGACGATGTCGGCCATGGCCCGGAGCAACGTGGGCGGACCCGACAGAAGAAGGCTGGTGATGCACGACTCTTCCCAGGCGCCGAGATCGTCACGGATCTTGTCGGCCGGACCAATCAGGGCAACCTGTTCGCACAGGGACGTGGGAACCGACGCAATGGCCGCGCGCTTCTCACCGGCGAGATACAGATCCTGGACCTTCACGGCCACGTCTTCGTATCCCATTCGGGCAAAAACATCGAAGTGGAAGTTTTGCCCTCGCGCTCCCATACCGCCCATATAGAGGGCCAGGAACGGACGGATCTGATCGGCAGCGCGTTCCACGTCATCATCGATGATCGTGGTGACCACGGCGGCCGATTCGAAGGTTTCGGCGGTGTGGCGAGCGCCCGGCCGAGCAAATCCTTCGGCGAGCGCCTTGCGGTACCACTCGTCATGAGAAGGGGCGTAGAACAGCGGCAGCCAACCGTCGCAAATCTCCGCCGCCAGCGCGATGTTCTTCGGGCCTTCGGCTCCCAGATAGATCGGTATGTCGGAACGCAACGGGTGCACGGTGGGCTTGAGGGCCTTGCCGAGCCCGGCGCCACCTCGATAGGGGAGTTGGTAGTGCTTACCGTCGATGGCGACCGGCGCTTCGCGGGCCCATACCTGGCGGAGCACATCGACGTATTCACGCGTCCGCTCCAGGGGGCGGGGATAGGGCTGGCCATACCAACCTTCGACCACCTGAGGACCGCTAGCGCCAATGCCAAGAATTACCCGACCGCCGCTGAGGTGGTCGAGCGTGAGGGCCGCCATGGCCGCCGCGGTGGGAGTGCGGGCCGACATCTGGATAATGCTCGTACCCAGCTTCAACGTTTTGGTGGCGGCACCCCACCATGCGAGCGGGGTGAGGGCATCGGAACCGTACGCCTCCGCCGTCCACATCGATTCGAAGCCCAGCTCCTCGGCCGTTCGGATCTGCTCCTCGATGCCGGCGGGCGGACCCGCACTCCAGTAGCCGGTGCCGAGTCCAAGTTTGAGCTGTCCCATCAACCCAACCTACGACGACCACTCCTGCTCAGTCGAAAGAGCCACACCGTGATGATTTTCGCAGGTATTCCCCTGGCGCTCAGAAGCTCGGCGATGTCGGTAGGGTGACTCGTGAACACCTGGTTGCCAGGCATCGCCAGCAGCCGTTACGGGAACGACAACTGGGCGTGATCGAGGTGGGGGAGGACGTGCCTGGCGAAGAGATCTCGCTCGGCGATATGGGGATAGCCGGAGAGGATGAAGGCCTCGATGCCCATGGTTTCGTAGCGACGGAGTTTGGCCAACACCTGACCTGGGTCACCGACAATCGCCGCACCACAACCGGACCGAGCGCGAGCAATGCCGGTCCAGAGGTTGTCCTCGACATAACCGTCGTTGGCCAGCGCCGTGTCGCGTAACTCCGCCTGTCGCCTGGCGCCGGTGGATTGGGTGTCGAGGGACTTGGCCCGGATCGCTTCCCCGGTGGCGGCGTCGAGACGGGAGAGCAGGCGCTCGGCGGCGGATCGCGCCTCGGACTCCGTCTCGCGTACGATCACGTGGACCCGGTAGCCGAAGCGAAGGGATCGATTGTGACTCGCCGCTCGGCGAGTCATATCGCTGATGATTTCGGCCACCGTCGGCTCGGTGTCGGGCCACATGAGATACACGTCGGCGCCCTTGGCGGCGCACTCGCGGGCGTCGTCGGAGAGACCCCCGAAGTACAGCGGCGGGCAAACACCGCGGATCGGTTGCACGCGAGTCGCGGCGACGGTGAGGTCAAAAAACTCCCCGTGATGATCAAGCGGCTGACCGGCGAGAAGGACGCGGAGGATCTCGATGATCTCGGTGGTGCGGCGATATCGAGGGGCGCTGGCGAGCGGCGAGCCGGGGAGGTCCGACGAGATGATGTTCACGGTGAGGCGGCCCCCGAGCATGCGATCCAGCGTGGCGATCTGGCGGGCCAACTGCGGTGGCCACAGTTCACCGCAACGAACGGCGAGGAGCAGGCGCATCGTGCTGAGCAGTGGCGCCATGCCGGCGGCGAACGCCGTCGCGTCGATGCCGAGCTCGTAGCCGGAGGGAAGCAGGACGTTGTCAAACCCGGCCGCCTCGGCCCCGAGAACAATGTCGGAACAGTGCTCCCACGAGCTACGTAATGACTCGTCGGGAACGCCGAGGAACTCGTAGTCGTCGTCACAGAGAGCAGAGAACCAAGAAACCTCAGTGGGCATAGGAGCTCCGGCAACGATCAGGCAGAGCAGAGAACCAAGAAACCTCAGTGGACATAGGAACTCCGGTACCCCATCACGGAAGGACTCGCCCGGCGGCGGCGATGAGCCGGTAGCAGTCGTCCTTCGCCAACGTGATCTGGCCCGCTCCGGCCGCCTCGGTGATGCGGGCAATGTCGCCGGTGCCGATGATCGGGATCACCCCGGCCGGATGGGCCAAGACAAAGGCGAGGGCGATCTGCGTGCGAGTGGCGCCATGGGTGGCGGCGAGATCGTCAAGCACCGTTCGGATCGCCCCGATACCGGAGTCGGTTGGCTCGTCGGACACGATCCGTCCACCACCGAGGGGACTCCACGCCAGCGGGGTGAATCCGAGCTCCATGGCCTGGTCGAGGACGCCGTCGTCAATCGGGTCGAGATGGGCGACGGAGAACTCGGGCTGCACCGTCTGCAGGGGCACGTCGGCAGGAAGGTAGGCGCGCAGAGCACTGACCTGCGCCGCCGTGTAGTTCGAGACGCCGAGGTCGCGCACTTTTCCCGCCCTCACCAAATTCACGAGTGCGCCGGCCGTTTCGGCGGGATGAGCCAAGAGATCGGGACGGTGAATCTGGTAGAGGTCGATCACGTCGGTCTGGAGCCGACGAAGCGAGGCGTCGCAGGCGGCCGCGATGTTCGCCGCCGACGCGTCGTAAGGCACACCGAGGCCAACACCACGTTCGAGTTGGATGCCGCCTTTGGTGGCGAGGACAATTCGGTCGCGTAGACCGGGTGACGACGCCAACACCTCGCCCAACAACTCCTCGGCGGCGCCCCAGGGGCAATCGTTGTCGAGTCCATAGACGTCGGCCGTGTCGATGAGGGTCATTCCGGAGTCGACGGCCGTTCCGATCCGGCGCTGGGCGGTGGCCAGGTCGGTTCCGGCGAAGCGCCAACAACCGAAGGCGATTTCCCCCACGGAGAGTCCGGTCCGGCCGAGCGTTCGTTGGTTCACGGGCGAGAGGTTAGGACAGCGAGCTGTCCGAGGTCGCTGATCCGGCCCAGAACGCGGAGCTGACCCAGGTAGCGTCGACTCACATGCAGGAGCTTCGCTACGGCGTGATCGGGACCGGGATGATGGGATGTGAGCACCTGCGGAATCTTGTGTCCCTACCCGACGTGCGAGTGAGCGCCATTGCCGATCCAGTGCCGACTTCCAGGGCGTGGGCGGCGCACGCCCTCGACGGGCAGCCACCGTTTTCAAGCCACGCTGATTACCGCGACCTGCTGGCTCTCGATGACGTCGACGCCGTGGTTGTCGTGACTCCGAACAACACCCACGCCGAGGTGGTCCGTGACATCTACGCCCTGCGGCCAGACCTTCACGTGATGGTCGAGAAGCCGCTGTGCACGACGGTTGCCGATTGCCAATCGCTCATCGACGGCGCTCGTACGCACCGAGGCATCGTGTGGGTCGGGCTCGAGTACCGCTATATGCCGCCCGTGGCGCGCTTCCTGCACGAGCTGCGTCAGCCCGAGATTGGAGCTCTACGGATGCTCGCCATCCGTGAGCACCGCTTCCCGTTTTTGGCGAAGGTGGGCGACTGGAACCGGTTCACCACGAACACCGGGGGCACGCTGGTGGAAAAGTGCTGTCACTTCTTCGATCTTATGAATCTGGCCGTCGGGTCCCGCCCGGTTCGAGTCATGGCCAGTGGCGGTCAGGACCACAACCATCTCGATGAGTTCTACGACACTCCGAACGGTCATACGCGCGCTGACATTCTCGATAACGCGTACGTGATTATCGAGTACGCCAACGGTGCTCGAACGATGCTCGACCTGTGCATGTTCGCCGAGGGCGGGCCGAACGAACAGGAACTCGTGGCCACCGGGACACTCGGAAAGGTCGAGGCGTTCGTGCCGAGCGGCGAGGTGCGCGTCGGCCTGCGAGGGGGGCCGAAACGAAGCAACGGAGCGTCGACTTCACGTGAGATCCGGGTGATCGACGCATCGCACGACGACCGCGTGAACCACGTCGGTTTTCACCACGGTGCGAGCTTCCTGGAACATGTGGACTTTGCATCTGCGATTCGCAACCGCACGGCACCTTTGGTCACCCTCGACGACGGACTCTGGTCCGTCGCCGTTGGTGTCGCCGCCCACCGCTCGATCGACGAGCGTCGACCGGTTGACCTCGACGAACTTGGGATAGGAACATGAAGATGGGCGCATGAAGACGTCAAAGCAAGGCAATCCGCTCGATGCCTTCGGGCCTACCTCGTGGTCGTCGCCCGGGGTCCTATCGATCGGTCGAATGCGATCGCGCACGGTGCGAGCGTCGTTCGATTCGGTCGCCGACGCCCGCCGGAATCGAACCCCGTGGGTTCGGTCGCTCGACGGCACGTGGCGTTTTGCGTACCTGACCTCGCCCGCTGAGGTCACCGACGATCACGTCGATTCGGATACCGCCGACCACGCATGGCCCGAGATCCTGGTGCCCGGTACCTGGCAGACCCAGGGCTACGGCGCGCCCCACTACACCAATGTGCTGTACCCGTTCCTGCAGGAGCCGATGGAGGTTCCGCTCGCCGACAACGCCACCGGCGTCTACCGCACGACCTTCACGCTCGATGCCAGCTGGACCGCCCGGCGCACGATTCTTCGACTCGGCGGGGCCGACTCCGTTCATCACGTTTTTGTCAACGGCGTTGCCGTGGGCATGGGCAAGGACACGCGCCTCACATCCGATTACGACGTCACCGAAAGTGTCCACGTCGGTTCCAATCAACTCACCGTGATCGTTGTGCGATGGTCTGATGCCACGTGGCTCGAGGATCAAGATCAGTGGTGGCTGAGCGGGATCACCCGTTCCGTGCAGCTGCTCTCCGTTCCTGTCGTCCACCTTGAGCAGCTTGAGGTCGACGGTGGGCTGGCCGACGACCTTGTGACCGGCACGCTGACCGTGGCTGCACACGTGCGGTTCACCGCGGCACCCGAGTACGGATGGAGCGTCGAAGCAACGTTGGAACGCGCCGACGGTCGGGTCGTACCCGTCACCGTGACCGGCGGCGACGAATGGCCCCCGGCCCGCCATCCGCACATCATCAAACGTGAAAAGCTACGCGCGCTGAAGATGACCGTTCCGACGTTTGATCGCCGATCGTGGCTGCACCAAGTTGCCCACATGGACGACTACGCCGGTCATCGTTGTCGTTGGACGGGCACCGTGGACCGGGTCGATCCGTGGTCGAGCGAGCAACCGACCCGGTACACGCTGCTCGTCGCACTACGCAATCCGACCGGAGAAGTGGTCGAGGTCATTCGCCAGGAGATCGGGTTCCGCCGGGTCGAGATCGTGGATCGCGAACTGCTGCTCAACGGTCGTCCGGTATTGATCTGCGGAGTGAACCGCCACGACCACGACGAGCACACCGGATGCGTCGTTTCGCCGGAGACGCATCGCCTCGATGTGATCACCATGAAGCGCCACAACATCAACGCGGTGCGGACCTCGCACTATCCGCCCGATCCCGTTTTCCTCGATCTCTGCGACGAGTTCGGGCTCTACGTGATCGACGAAACGAACCTGGAAGGTCACGGTCGGTATCGCGAACTTCTCCATCGGCCGGACGTGCAGGCCCAGTGTCTTGAGCGGCTGACGCGGATGGTCGACCGCGACCGCAATCACCCGTCGGTCATTGGTTGGTCGCTCGGCAACGAGTCGGGCCTCGCCCCGGTTCACGCCGCCATGAAAGCGTGGGCCAAAGCGTCCGATCCCGGTCGCTTCGTGCACTACGAAGGCGCCCACCGCTACGCCTTGACCGACGAAGACGTCTCGACAACCGACATTGTCTGTCCGATGTACCCAACCATCGACGCCATCATCGGCTGGTCCCAGCGCGGCACCGACCGTCGACCTCTGATCCTCTCCGAGTTTTCTCATGCCATGGGCAACTCCAACGGAAGTCTCGCCGATTACTGGGATGCCATATGCACGTATGAAGGGTTGCAGGGCGGCTTCATTTGGGAGTGGAT
>JANLQX010000397.1:0-1529 GCA_031368095.1 Actinomycetes bacterium
CGAGGGCCGAGAACGGTTCGTCGAAGAACAGGATTTCGGGATCGAGGGCGAGCGCCCGAGCGAGACCGACGCGTTGCTGCATGCCGCCGGACAATTGGTCAGGAAAGTGTTGATCCCAGCCGGAGAGCCCGACGAGTTCGAGTACCTCTCCGGCGCGGCGACGTCGCTCAAGCTTGCCGACTCCCTGCACTTCGAGCCCGTAGGCGATGTTGTCGATCACCCGTCGGTGCGGAAACAATCCGAAGTGTTGAAAGACCATGGCCATCTTGGTGCGGCGCAGATCGCGAAGGTCGTCGGCCGATATGTCGACGAGGCTGCGGCCCCCAAGACGGACATCTCCGCTGGTGATGTCATGGAGCCCGGAGAGACAGCGGATGAGCGTGGACTTGCCGCTGCCGGAGAGCCCCATGACCACGAAGGTCTCGCCTTGGGCGACGTGGAAGGAAACGTCTCGCACCCCAATGGTGCAACCGGTACTGCTGAGCACGTCGGATCGATCAGCGCCGGCGCGGGCCATGGTGAGCGCGTCGTCGGCGCGGGCCCCGAACACCTTCCACAGCGAGCGAACCTCGATCATGAGGTCCCATCCTGCCTGAGCCCGACCCGGCCCGCTCGGCGGAACCGGTCCACGATGTGGAACACTTGGGGGCACGCGGGCCCTTGCGGCCCGATCAAGGGGGTCTCTGCTCATGCGTCGTTCTCGTTCTGTTCTGGTGGCTCTTTCGCTCGCCGCAGTCGTGGGGGTCTCGGCCTGTTCGTCGGACAAGGCCAAGGACACCGCCGCATCGGCGACCTCTGATGCCGCGTCCGACACGGCCGCCGCGTCGTCGGGCAGCAAGGCTGCCATCAAGCTCGTGGAGAACGCGTGGACGGCGTCGGCCATCAACGTCGAAATCGCCAAGCAGTTGATCGAGAAGAACCTCGGCAACAAGGTCGAGATCGTCAAGATCGACGAGAACCTCCAATTCGCCGGGCTCGCTTCCGGTGACCTCGATGCCACGCTGGAGATCTGGCCGTCGGGCGTCGTTGCCGAGGAGCAGAAGTACATCGACGACGGGCAGATCGTCAATGCCGGTCCGCTTGGTGCGGTCGGCAAGATCGGCTGGTTCGTTCCGGACTATGTGGAAGCGAAGTTCCCCTCGCTCAAGACCTGGGAAGGCTTCAAGGACCCGGTGGTGGCCAAGGCCTTCGCCACCGCCGAAACGGGCAACAAAGGCCGCTTCCTCGGCACCGACCCGTCGTATTCGCAGTACGACGAGACCATCGTGAAGAACCTCGGTCTCCCGCTCCAGGTGCAGTTCTCCGGCTCGGAAGCAGCCACGGTTGCTGAGCTCGACAGCCGGGTCGCCGCCAAAGAGCCGGTGGTCATGTACTGGTGGACGCCCACTGCCGCGGTGGCCAAGTACAAGCTGAAGAACATTCCCCTTCCGGCCTATTCGAAGGACTGTTACGCCGACACCGCCAAGATCGCCTGCGACTACCCCGAGGACGTGTTGTTCAAGGCCGAGTCGGCCAAGCTCGAAGCCAAG